>NZ_SDZL01000104.1 GCF_004210735.1 Brevundimonas sp. | reverse complement strand
CACCACGACACCGACGGGCGACGGCCCGGTCGCATAAGGGTCAGAGCCCATATCCACGGCGCTGTCCGGCAGGATGATCCGCTGGCCCGTGCTGATCTGGCCCCGCGGGCCCAGACCGTTCAGGTCGATCAGGCTCTGGACCGGGGTCTGGAACCGGCGGCCGACGCCCGAAATGGTGTCGCCCGGCTGGATCACATAGGCCGCGCCCGGCATGGCCGAGGCGGGCGGGATGACCGGCGCAGGCGTGACGACCGGCGGCGTATAGGTCGGCTGCGGCGCATAGGGCGACGTCGAGGCGGGCGGAAGGCCACCGGCGGGGGGCAGGCTGCCCCCTTCGATCGGGGCGACCGGCGCCGTCACGGTCGGCTCGGTCACAGGCGACTCGACCCGGGCGGGGCCGCTGTCGTTATAGGCGCCCTGCGGATACGGATTTCCGGGCGGGCCATAGGGCGAACCCGTCGGCGGCGCCGCCTGCGCCCCCGTCGGCACAGGTCGGGTCGAATAGCGCGGCTCGCTGGGATAGCTGGAACAGGCCGCTGCCGACATGGCCAGCCCGCCCAAGATCATCGCCCTGGTCCATCCCGTGATGCCGCCCATGCGCCTGTCCTCTTTACCGTGAATTCGCCTGCCCGGTGTGCCCCGGCGCGCCGGCAAAGCCAACCCGCCAAAGCGCGCGAAAGTGGGGCGGAAAGGTTAATGGCGCCGCGCGCCGCCCCCTACCCCTCCTTGGCCACGCCCTCCACCAGAGGCACGAACCGCACCTCGCTCAGGCTTTCGCGGCGGAAGGAGCCGTCGTCCTGGCCGGTATAGCGATGCAGCATCTGCACAGAGGTCCGCCCCACCGGCGCGACCAGAATCCCGCCGGGCTTCAACTGCTTCAGAAGTTCGGTCGGCTCGTGCGGCGAGGCGGCGGTGACCATGATCCGGTCGAACGGGGCCTGTTCCGGCCAGCCCAGGCCGCCGTCGCCGTGGCGAGTGAAGACATTGTCCACGCCCAGCGCCTTCAGCCGCCCCTCGGCCTCGGTCAGCAGGCTGCGATAGCGCTCGACCGAATAGACAAAGCGCGCCAGCCGGCTCAGCACCGCGCACTGATAGCCGCTGCCGGTGCCGATCTCGAGCACCCGGTGGCGCGGCTGGACGTCCAGCGCCTGGGTCATCAGGCCGACGATATAGGGTTGGCTGATCGTCTGGGCGCAGTCGATCGGCAGGGCCTGATCCTCCCACGCCTGATCCAGGAACCGCTCGTTCACGAACAGGGCGCGATCGATGGACTCCATGGCCTGCAACACGCGCGCGTCCGTGACGCCCTGCTGCCTCAGGCTCAGGATCAGTCGTCCGGCGCGATCGTCGTGCATCTTCATGCGGCGGATATGGCCTTTGGCGGCGCCCCGCCCAAGACCTTCTTCAGATCATTGACGCTGCTCATATGGGTCAGGTCGATATGCAGCGGTGTGACCGAGATTTTTCCCTCGTCCATCGCCCGCAGGTCCGTGCCCTCGGCATGTTCCTGCGGGGCCCCGCGGAACGCCATCCAGTAATAGTCGCGGCCGCGCAGATCGGTGCGACGGATGGCGTGCATCTCGCCGATGTCGCGGAATCCCTGGCGCGTCACCTCGACCGTCTTGACCAGTTCCGGCGGCAGTTTGGGGAAGTTCAGGTTCATCACCACCCCATCCTCCCACTTCTGCTCCAGCAGCCGGGCGATGATGCCGGGGGCGAACGCCTCGGCCGTTTCCCAGTGGGCGACCACGTCGTCGTGGAACCGCTCCAGGCTCTGGCTCAGCGCGATGGAGCGGATGCCGAAGGCCATGCCCTGCAACGCGCCAGCCACCGTGCCGGAATAGCTGACGTCCTCGCCGACATTGTGCCCGCGATTGACGCCCGACAGCACCAGATCGGGCCGCTCGGGCATCAGGTCGTTGACCGCCAGGATGACGCAGTCCGTCGGCGTCCCCGTCACAGCGAACCGCTTGTCGCCCAGTTTGTTGACCCGCAGCGGCTCGGTCAGGGTGATCCCCCGCCCCTTGGCCGACTGCTCGGTCTGCGGCGCGACGATCCACACATCGTCCGACAGTTGGCGAGCGATCTTCTCAAGACATTCAAGGCCTTCGGCCTCGATGCCATCATCGTTGGTGAGGAGAATTCTCATCGCGCACCCCCATATTCCTTCTCCCCTTGGGGGAGAAGGTGGGCGCCGAAGGCGCTCGGATGAGGGGTAGGTGTCACCATGCGCGACGTCGAGAAGGCGGACACAGCCCCCTCATCCGTCGTGCTCCGCACGCCACCTTCTCCCCCGAGGGGAGAAGGGATCACGCTGCGCCCCCGACGGTCGTCAGCCCGCCCATGTACGGCTGCAGCACCTTCGGAACGGCGATGCTGCCGTCCTCCTGCTGATAGTTCTCCATCACCGCCACCAGCGTCCGGCCGACGGCCAGGCCAGAGCCATTCAGGGTGTGCAGGAACTCGGTCTTCTTTTCACCCGCGCGCTTGAACCGGGCGTCCATGCGCCGCGCCTGGAAGTCGCCGCAGTTCGAGCACGAGCTGATCTCGCGATAGGTGTTCTGGCTGGGTAGCCAGACCTCCAGGTCATAGGTCTTGCGCGCCGAGAACCCCATGTCGCCCTTGCACAGCAGCACCTTGCGATACGGCAACTCCAGCGCCTGCAGCACCGCCTCGGCGCAGCCGGTCATCCGCTCGTGCTCGGCGTCGGAGTCCTCGGGCCGGCAGATGGAAACCATCTCGACCTTGGAAAACTGATGCTGGCGGATCAGCCCGCGCGTATCGCGCCCCGCCGACCCGGCCTCGGCCCGGAAACACGGCGTCAGCGCCGTCAGCCGCATCGGCGTCGCCACCTCGTCCTCGGGCAGGATCTGCTCCCGCACGAGATTGGTCAGGGAGACTTCGGCGGTGGGGATAAGGAAATGACCGGCATCAAGAGTGGCTTCGACCGCACTGATAGCGACATCAATAAGCGAAGGGTTACCGCTGAATTCCGGATCGCTTCGCATCTCGGATCGAAGGTGCTCACGATCCACAGCCAGCGCTCGGAACAAGTCCGCTTCAAATTTCGGCAGTTGCCCCGTCCCGAACATCGCCTCGTCACGAACGAGCAGCGGCGGGTTCACCTCCAGATACCCATGCTGGTCCGTCTGCATGTCCAGCATGAACTGCCCGATGGCGCGTTCCAGACGGGCCAACTGGCCCTTCAACACGGCGAAGCGGGCGCCCGACATCCTGGCGGCCGCTTCGAAATCCAGCAGGCCCAGCGCCTCGCCCAGGTCGGCGTGATCCTTGGCCGGACCGGTGCGGCGCGGTTCGCCCCAGGTCAGGACCTCGACGTTCTGGCTCTCGTCCTCGCCGTCCGGCACATCGGCGGCGGCCATGTTCTTCAGGCCCGCCAGCAGGTCGCGCAGTTCGGCGCCCTTGGCCGCTTCGATCTCGGCCGCCGTGGCGATCTCGCCCTTCAGCGTCTCGACCTCGGCCTTCAACCGGTCGGCCTCGGCCATGTCCTTCTGGCCCATGGCGGCGCCGATGGCCTTGGACACGGCGTTGCGCTTCGACAGGGCGTCCTGCCCCGCCGTCTGGGCGCCGCGCAGTTCGACGTCGAGCGCCAGCAGGCGCGCGACCACGTCCGCCGCGTCATCCACGCCGCGCGACGCCCAGCCGGCGACATAGGCGTCGGGGTTCTCACGGATGGCTTTGATATCGTGCATGGCGGTTCAGTCTGGAGCGGTGCGAAAGAAGCGCACTGCTCTAACCCTCCACGCGGAGTCGGGCAAACCCGGCCGACAAAGCCCTCCCCTCGATGGGGAGGGTTGGGTGG
>NZ_SDZL01000055.1 GCF_004210735.1 Brevundimonas sp. | reverse complement strand
TTCAACCGCAGCGCTCGATACGGACGCGGCTTCACCCCCATCCCCAGCCCTTCCCCCATCGAGGGGGAAGGGAGCTTCAGCGGCATTCCCCGCGCCCTCGACCTCGAACTCGACCAGCGGGCCGCGCACCGGGATCATCTGGCCCGGTTCGCCGTGAATGGCGATGACCTTGCCGCTGACCGGCGCGGTGATCTCCACCGTCGCCTTGTCGGTCATGACATCGGCGACGATCTGGTCTTCCTCGACCACATCCCCGACCGCGACGTGCCAGGCGACCAGCTCGGCCTCGGCGGTGCCTTCGCCCACGTCGGGCAGCTTGAAGACGAAACGACCCATCTCAGCGGCCTCCCGACATGACGGCTTTCAGGGCGTCGGCCACGCGTTGCGGGCCGGGGAAATATTCCCACTCGAAGGCGTGCGGATAGGGCGTGTCCCACCCCGTCACGCGCGCGATCGGCGCCTCCAGATGATAGAAGCAGCGCTCCTGCACCAGCGCCGACAGCTCGGCGCCGAAGCCCGATGTTTTCGGCGCCTCGTGCACGATGACGCAGCGGCCGGTCTTCCTGACGCTGGCCTCGATCGTCTCGATATCCAGCGGCACCAGGGTGCGCAGGTCGATCACCTCGGCGTCCACGCCCGCATGTTCGGCCCCCGCCAGCGACACCCACACCATGGTCCCGTAGGCCAGAATGGTGACGTCGGCGCCTTCCTTCATCACCCGCGCCTTGCCGATGGGCAGGGCGTATTTACCGGTCGGGACCTGGGCCAGCTCCTGCGCCTTCCACGGGCTGACCGGCTTCTCGTGCCAGCCGTCGAAGGGGCCGTTGTAGAGGCGTTTGGGCTCGAAGAAGATGACCGGATCGTCGTCCTCGATCGCCGCGGTCAGCAGACCCTTGGCGTCATAGGGGTTGGACGGGATCACCACCTTCAGCCCCGCGATGTGGGTGAACAGGCTTTCCGGCGACTGGCTGTGCGTCTGGCCGCCGAAGATCCCGCCGCCATAGGGCGAGCGCACCGTGATCGGGCTGGTGAACATCCCGGCCGAGCGATAGCGCAGCTTGGCCGCTTCCGACACGATCTGGTCGTAGGCGGGATAGATATAGTCCGCGAACTGGATCTCGACGACCGGGCGCAGGCCATAGGCGCCCATGCCGATGGCGGCGGCGACGATGCCGCATTCGCTGATCGGGGCGTCGAAGCTGCGGGTCAGGCCATGCTTTTGCTGCAGCTGGTCGGTGACGCGGAAAACGCCGCCGAAATAGCCCGCGTCCTCGCCGAACGACAGGACATTCGGATCCTCGGCCATCTTGGTGTCGATGGCCGAGTTCAGCGCCTGAATCATGTTCATCGGCACGACGCCGTTCGAGGGCGCCTCCGACTTCGGGGCGTTGTTCTGATCGACCATGTCCGGCTCGATGCCGTCGTTGCGGTCTGCGTCCGTGAAGGTGGTTTGCGCGCTCATCGGTTCACCAGAAGGCTGACAATCGCCACGATCGGAAGGAGTGCGACAGCGGCGTAGAAGGCGATCTTGCGGAAACGGGGGCTCATACGCCCACCTCGCGACGTTGCTCGGTGATGCGCCAGTCTTCGGTGGCGAAGACTTCCTCGAACATCGTCTTCACGCTGGGGCGCGACTGGCCCAGGGTGCCGATGGCTTCGGATTCCTTGCCGGCGGCGCGCACCTGTTCGACGGCGTCCTTTTCGGCCGCTTCCTGCTGCTCGTCCGACCATTCGCCAAGGGCGATCAGGTGCTGCTTCAGGCGGGCGACCGGATCGCCCAGCGGCCATTTCTCCTGCTCGTCGCCGGGGCGGTAGCGGCTAGGATCGTCCGAGGTCGAGTGCGGGGCGCCGCGATAGGTGAACAGCTCGATCACCGTCGCGCCCTGGTTCGTCCGCGCGCGCTCCTCGGCCCACTGGGTCGCGGCCCAGACGGCCAGGAAGTCGTTACCGTCCACCCGCAGCGCCGGCAGGCCGTAACCGATGGCCTTGGACGCAAAGGTCGTCTCCAGACCCCCCGCGATGCCCATGAAGGACGAAATGGCCCACTGGTTGTTGACGACGTTCAGGATCACCGGCGCGCGATAAACGGCGGCGAAGGTCAGGGCGTTGTGGAAGTCGCCTTCCGCCGTGGCGCCGTCACCGATCCAGCTGATGGCGATCTTGTCGTCGCCCTTGTAGGCGCTGGCCATGGCCCAGCCGACGGCCTGCGGCACCTGGGTGCCCAGATTGCCGCTGATGGTGAAGAAGCCATAGTCGCGGCTCGAATACATGATCGGCAGCTGGCGGCCTTTGATCGGGTCGCTGGCGTTCGAATAGATCTGGTTCATCATGTCGACCAGCGGATAGCCGCGGGCGATCAGCAGCCCCTGCTGGCGATAGGTCGGGAAGCCCATGTCTTCGCGGCCCAGGATCATGCCCTGGGCGACGGCGATGGCCTCTTCGCCCGTGCACTTCATATAGAAGCTGGTCTTGCCCTGGCGGTGGGCGCGGTGCATCCGGTCGTCGAAGGCGCGCGTCAGGATCATGGCCTTCAGGCCACGACGCAGCGTTTCGGGGTCCAGCTTCGGGTTCCACGGACCGACGGCCTGGCCCGCGTCATCCAGCACCCGAACCAGGCGGAACGCCATGTCACGCATGTCATAGGGCGCGGTTGACACCTCGGGCCGTTCGACGGCGCCGGGCGCATCCAGTTTCAGGTGGCTGAAGTCAGGCGCATCGCCCGGACGGCCCGAAGGCTCCGGCACGCGCAGCGAAAGGGTGGGCGTATTCTTCATCATGCGTCCCGTCCGGTTGATCCGTCCGCGTTTCCTCGTGGCGAGGGAATAGCATGGCCCCCGTCTGTTGGCCTTCCCAAAAATACCCTTGCCAAACGTCCAATTGGGGTATTTTATTGCGCAAAATGCGCTTTTGGAGAAACGCCTTTGGCTGATGATCTTGATCCCATCGACGCTCGCATCCTCGACATCCTGCAACAGGACGCAGGCCTGTCGGTCGCGGAGGTCGCCGATCGGGTGGGCCTGTCAGCCTCGCCGTGCTGGCGCCGGATCAAGAGACTGGAGGACTCTGGCCTGATCCGCAAGCGGGTCACGCTGCTGGATGCGGCGAAACTGGGCCTGGACTTCGAAGTCTACGCCATCGTCAAGCTGAGCCTGCCTACGCGTGAAAACCTGGACGTCTTCGAAAGCGCCGTCTCCAACTGGCCCGAAGTGGTCCAGTGCGCGACCATTACGGGGCGCGAGGATTATGTGCTGCGGATCATCACCTCCGACATGCACGCCTTCGACAAATTCCTGCGCGACAAGCTGCTGACGCTCGGCATCGTCTCGGACTGCGAGAGCCACATCGTCACCCGCGGCGTAAAGAATGTGACCGCCCTGCCCCTCGGCATCGTGACGCCTCACGTCGGATAACCGGCGACCGTTTCGCCCAAGGACCCTGCACATGATCGAAATGGTGATCGACGCCCGCCGCAAGGATCTGGGCGGATTCGAGGTGGGGCGGGTGCTGCCCTTCCATTCGCGCCGCATGGTCGGCCCCTTCATCTTCCTGGATCAGATGGGCCCGGCCGAGTTTGCGCCCGGCGCCGACGCCATCAATGTGCGGCCGCACCCGCACATCGGCCTGTCGACCCTGACCTATCTGTTCGAGGGCGAGATCATGCACCGGGACAATCTGGGCTACACCCAGCCGATCCGCCCCGGCGAGGTGAACTGGATGACCGCCGGCAAGGGCATCGTCCATTCCGAACGCACCGACCCGCTGAAAAAGAGCCAGGGCGGACCGATGCACGGCATGCAGGCCTGGATCGCCCTGCCGACCGAGGACGAGGAGACCGCCCCCTCCTTCACCCACCTGGGCGAGGACGCCCAGCCCGCCTATGAGAACGGCGGCCTGTTCGCGCGCCTTGTGGCGGGCGAGGCCTATGGCGCCAAGGCCGGGACGCCGGTGTCGTCGCCCCTGTTCTATCTGCACTGGGAACTGGCCGAGGGCGTGCGCACCGCCCCGCCGCCCGGCCGGGGCCAGGGCGGCATGAGCGAGCGCGCCCTGTTCGTCGCGAAGGGCGAGATCGAGGTCGGCGACCGCGTCTTCCACGAAGGCCAGATGATCGTCCTGTCGCCCGAGGCCGAGCCGACCGTGCGCGCCCTGCGCCCGTCCACCGTCATGGCCCTGGGCGGCGAACCGGTGGGCGAGCGGCTGATCTGGTGGAATTTCGTCGCCTCCAGCCAGGCCCGGATGGACCAGGCCAAGGCCGACTGGAAGGCCGGTCGGATGAGCCTGCCGACCGACGACGCGCTGGAGTTCATCCCCCTGCCGGACGAGCCGCCGCCCGCCCCGGTCGTCAGCTATCCCTGACGGCTTTGTCGATCCCTCGTCGCATTACGCAGGATTAAATAGCGGCGCTTTTCGATACGCGGCACGACGGCGCTGAACATACGGAGCCTTCGCCATGCGTCTCGCCATCGCCGCCGCCCTGACCGTCCTCGCCGCCCCGGCGCTGGCCCAGACCCCCGCCGCGCCCGCCTTCGACGCCGACGGCTGGGTCGCCGACCTGCATCAGGTGCGCGACGCCATGGGATCGCACTACGCCAATCTCGACTGGGCGGTGAACGAACGCGAGGCCCCGCTGGGCCAGCTGTTCCAGGTCGGCGAACAGCGCCTGCGCATGGCACGCAGCGACGCCGACGCGCGCGAGGTGTTCGAACGGCTGGAAAAATACCTCGGCGACGGCCACGTCGACTTCGTCTGGCCAACCGGCGGCGCCGCCGCTTCGGCCGGGGCGTCCGGCCCCGACACGCGCCCGCCTTGTGACATTCTGGGCTTCAAGGCCGACGGACGTGACGGCCAGGCCGTCGCCACCCGCCTGCCCGGCTATCAACCGCTTGAGGGCGACAGCGGCTTTGCCGCCGGAATCGTCGAGATCGACGGCCGCAAGGTCGGCGTCATCCGCATCGCCCAGATGTCGGCCTACGCCCATCCCCAGGCCTGCGCCGCCGCCTTCGCCGCCTTCAGCCGCCCGGCCAACGAACCCTGCGACGACGACTGCCTGGACTCGCTGCGCGTCATGGCGGTGGACCGGGTGACCGAAGACCTGACCGCCCGCATCCGCGGCCTGCGCGACGCGGGGGCTCAAACCCTGCTGGTCGATCTGGCCGGCAACGGCGGCGGTTCGGAATGGACCGAGGTGGCTGTGCGTCTGTTCAGCCCGATCCGGCTGAAGTCGGCCCGCGTCGGCTTCCCCCGTCATCCGCATTGGGTCGAGAATTTCAAGGCCGACGAACAGCGTCTGCTTGAGGCCGGGCGCGGCCAGTCGCGCGCCGACCGCGCCCGGCTGGACGGCTATCGCGCCGTCTTCGCCCAGGCCCGTCAGGAAGCCGCCGCTCCCTGCGATCCGGCCCCCTGGTTCACGCCGGGGGCCAGGTCCGACTGCGCCTGGCTGACCACCGCCCCGCTGTACGCCACCGGCCCGCTGGCCGAGCTGGACCCGGCGATCATCGGCAAGCCGTGGGCCGCCGAGGTGTTCACCCCCCTGACCTACCGGTTCGAGCCGGGCGTCTGGACCGGGCCGCTGATGGTTCTGGTGGACGGCGCCACCGCCTCGGCCGCCGAGGAATTCGCCGCCGTGCTGCAAGACAACACCGCCGCCGTCATCGTCGGTTCGCCCACGCGCGGGGCCGGCTGCGGCCATGCGCGCGGAGAGATCGAGACGGTGCTGACCCACAGCGGCGCGCGCCTGCGCCTGCCCAACTGCGCCCGCCTGCGCGCCGACGGGACCAATGAGGTCGGCGGCATCGCGCCCGAGGTGCTGGTCGGCTTCCGCGACAACGACGGCCCGCGCAACCGCATCGCCCGCCTGACCGCCGCCCTGCCCGGCGCCGTGGCGGCGGCCGAGGCGCAGATGAAGGCCCGTCCCGCGACCTAATGGCCCTTGAACGGAGCGGGTCACGCCCGATCTAAAGGGCATGATCCCCTTTTCCGTGCTCGACCTGTCCCCCGTCGTCCAGGGCGGCGACGTCCGTCAATCGCTGGACGCCTCGCTCGCCCTGGCCCAGACGGCCGAGCGGCTGGGCTTCACCCGCTTCTGGCTGGCCGAGCATCACAACATGCCAGGTATCGCCAGCGCGGCGACACCGCTGGTGATCGGCCACGTCGCGGCGGGCACCTCGACCATCCGCGTCGGCTCGGGCGGGGTCATGCTGCCCAACCACGCACCACTGGTGATCGCCGAACAGTTCGGCACGCTGGAGGCGCTGCATCCCGGCCGCATCGACCTGGGCCTGGGCCGCGCGCCGGGCACGGACGGCGAGACCGCCCGCGCCCTGCGCCGCTATTTCGACGCCGCCGACCAGTTCCCCCGCGACGTGCTTGAGCTTCAGGCCTTCCTGGCGCCGGCGGTCGAGGGGCAGCGCGTCCGCGCCGTGCCGGGCGCGGGGTCACGCGTGCCGATCTGGCTGCTGGGCTCCAGCCTGTTCAGCGCCGAACTGGCCGCCCAACTGGGCCTGCCCTACGCCTTCGCCTCGCATTTCGCGCCCGAGATGCTGTTGCAGGCGCTGCGCATCTATCGCGACGGCTTCCGCCCGTCCGAGCAGTTGGACCGGCCCCACGCCATGGCCGTCATCAACGTCTTCGCCGCCGACACGGACGAGGAAGCGCGCGTCGTCTCCACCTCGATGCAGCAGGCCTTCGCCGCCGTGGTGCGCGGCCGTCCCGGCCTGTTGCAGCCGCCGGTCGCGGACATCGACGCCGTCCTGTCCGCCCAGGAACAGGCGGCGGTGCGCAGCCGGCTGCAGCATTCCGCCATCGGCGGCCCGGACACCGTCCGCCGCCAACTGGCCGACTTCATCGCCCTGACCGGCGTCGACGAGCTGATGGTCACCGGCATGATCTTCGACCCCGCCGCCCGCATCCGCAGCCTGGAGATCACGGCGGCGGCGATGACCGCCTAGAGCCCGCCCAGGAACGCCAGCAGCAGGGCGTTCACCTGATCCGGGCGCTCCTGCTGCAGCCAGTGCCCCGCGACGGGCAGGACGTGCTGGCCGCGCAGGTCGGTCAGCCAGTCCTTCAGCCCCGCCTCGTGTGGCCCGGCGTAGTGGCGCACCGGATCCTTCTCGCCGACGATGAACAGCGACGGCTGGCGGATGCGCGCGTCCTGCAGGAAGGCCGTCAACGACCAGTTCAGGTCCAGGCAGCGATACCAGTCCACCGGCCCTCGAAACCCGCCCGCAGTGAAGGCGGCGACGTATTCGGCGAAATGCTCGGCGCTCATCCACGGCGGCAGAACAGCCTCGTCCGAAATGCTTTCCAGCAGATCGACGCCGGGCGCCAGAAAGCCGGTCGACTGGCGCGTCGCAGGCGTCGCCCCGTCATAGGACCAGAACATCTTGCGCAGGGCCGCCGCCGGATCGGCGTCGAACGGTTCGTGGGCGTCCGGCGCCTGGAAGCGACTGATATACAGGTCGCCCAGCCCCGCCCGCTTGCTGATCGCCGCCATGGCCGGGGTCGGGGGGCCGTTCGGGCGGCGCGGCTGGAACGGCACCGACAGGCCCGCCACCGCCCGGAACAGGTCGGGCCGCGTCAGGGCGCAATGCCAGGCGACCGGCGCGCCCCAGTCGTGGCCCACCACGACGCACTGCGTCTCGCCCAGCGCCCGGACCAGATCGACCATGTCCCCGACCAGATTCAGGATCGCATAGGCGCCCGCCCCGTCCGGCCTGTCCGTTCCGCCATAGCCGCGCATGTCCGGCGCCACGGCGTGGAATCCCGCATCGGCCAGCGCCTGCACCTGCGCCCGCCAGCTGACGCCCAGTTCCGGAAAGCCGTGGATCAGCAGCACCAGCGGCCCCTCGCCCGCTTCCAGCACCTGCTGGGTCAGGCCGTCGGTCTTCACGAGACGAGATCGCATGGGGCGCACTCCAGCATCTGGCTCTGGCGCCGGAATCGGCCGCCGGGCATTGTGAGACCATGACCCGACTGATCCAGTTCTCCGACGGTACGACCGTTCCCGCCCTCGGCCAAGGCACGTGGGAGATCGGCGACGACCCCGCCCGCCGCGACGCCGAACAGCAGGCGCTGGCCCGCGGCATCGACCTGGGCCTGACCCTGATCGACACGGCCGAAATGTACGGCGATGGCCGCGCCGAACGGCTGGTGGGCGAGGTGATCCAGGGCCGCCGCGACGAGGTCTTCCTGGTGTCCAAGGTGCTGCCCCAGAACGCGTCCGAAATGAAGATGATGCTGGCCTGCGAGAAGTCGCTGGAACGGCTGGGAGTCGATCGGCTGGACCTGTATCTGCTGCACTGGGAAGGCCGCGTGCCGATGGAGGAGACCATCGCCGCCTTTCAGGAGCTGGTCGACGAGGGGATGATCCTGCGCTGGGGCGTCAGTAATCTGGACCTCAAGGCCATGCAGGCGCTGGATGCGCTGGACGGCGGCGACCAGTGCATGACCAACCAGCTGCTCTACAACCTGGGTTCGCGCGGGGTGGAGTTTGACCTGCTGCCATGGATGCAGGCGCGGGACATGCCGATGATGGCCTATTCGCCGTTGGGGCGCGGCGGCCTGCTGGACCATCCGCTGATATTGGACATCGCCGACCGCCACGACGCCAGCCCGGCCCAGATCGCCCTGGCCGCCGTCCTGCGTCAGGACGGGGTGATCGCTATTCCGAAGGCGTCGTCGGTCGAACACGTTCAGGCCAACGCCGACGCGCTGGACATCCGGTTCGACGCCGAGGACATCGAACGTCTGGATCAGGCCTTCCCGCCGCCTGCGACGGAAACGCCGCTGGAGATGATCTGACGTGAAAAGGGCGGAGCCGGTCACCCGGCCCCGCCCTGTCATTTCGTCATGGCGCCAGAGTTATGCCGCCTTCGCCGGGGCGAATTTGACGTAGAAGGTCTCGCCCTTGGCGGCCATGTCGCGCAGTAGTTGCGGGACCTTGAACCGGTCGCCGTAGGTCGCCGCCAGACGGTCAGCCGTCTCGACGAATTTCGCCAGGCCGGTCTGGTCGATCAGGGTGATCGGCCCGCCTGTCCAGGGCGCGAAGCCCCAGCCCAGGATGGCGCCCAGGTCCGCCTCGCGCGGGTCGTCGATGACGCCTTCTTCCCAGCACCGCGCCACCTCGACGGCCTGGCGATACAGCAGGCGCGTCTTCAGCTCCTTGATGTTGGCGGCGGCGTCCGGGCTTTCACCAAAGCCTTCGGTTCTGGTCACCGGGGCCAGCTCGGCCAGGCCCGACCACAGGGTCTTGGGCCTGGTGTCATAGTCGTAGAAGCCCTTGCCGTTCTTGCGGCCGAAACGCCCGCCCTCGACCATTTTGGCGACGATGTCGGCGCCCTCGGCCGGGACGTATTTGTCGCCCAGATCGATCGCCGTCTGTTTGGCGATCTTGTAGGACAGGTCCAGCGCGACGTCGTCGTGCATCTCCAGCGGGCCGCGCGGCATGCCGGTCATGCGGCCGACGTTGTCGATCAGCGCGGGGGCATAGCCTTCCTCCAGCATCGCCATGCCTTCCATCAGGAAGGTGGAGAAGCAGCGCGAGGTGTAGAAGCCGCGGCTGTCATTCACGACGATCGGCGTCTTCCTGATCTTCAGGACATAGTCCAGCGCCTTGGCCAGGGCCTCATCGCCGGTCTTTTCTCCCATGATGATCTCGACCAGCATCATCTTGTCGACCGGCGAGAAGAAGTGGATGCCGATGAAGTCGGCCGGACGCACCGACGCCTCCGCCAGACCCGAGATCGGCAGGGTCGAGGTGTTCGAGCCGAACACCGCGCCCGGCGTCAGCTGGGCCTCGGCGCGACGGGTCACGTCGGCCTTGATCTCGCGATTCTCGAACACCGCCTCGACCACCAGGTCCGATCCCTTGATCAGGTCATAGTCGGTCGTCGCCGTGACCGAGGCCAGAAGGGCGTCGAATTTTTCCTGGGTCAGTTGCCCGCGCGACAGGCGCTTCTTCAGCAACTCCTCGACGTGGGCCTTGCCCTTGTCGGCCGCCTCCTGGGTCTGATCGATCAGGATGGTCTCGATACCGGCCATGGCCTGCACATAGGCGATGCCCGCGCCCATCATGCCGGCGCCGATGACCGTGACCTTCTTCGGGTCCGACTTCGGCACCCCCGCCGGACGCACGGCGCCCTTGTCCAGTTCCTGCTTCGACAGGAACAGGCTGCGGATCATCGCCTGCGCCTGCGGCGTCATCAGGGTCTTGATGAAGTAGCGCGTCTCGATCCGCAGACCCGCGTCGATCGGAACCTGCACGCCCTCATAGACGGCCTTCATCAGGTTCAGCACGGCCGGATAGTTGCCGTACGACTGCTTGCGCAGCAGGGCGTTACCCATGATGAAGATCTGCGCGCCCGCCGGGTGATAGGGACCGCCGCCGGGCAGTTTGAAGCCCTTGTCGTCCCACGGCTGCTGCGCCTTGCCGCCCGCCTTGATCCAGGCCTTGGCCGCCTCGACCGACTGGCCCTTTTCAACCACCTCATGCACCACGCCCGCGCCCCTGGCGTCATTGGGGCGGAAGGACTTGCCCTCGCTCATCGCCATCAGCGCCGCCTGCACGCCGATCAGGCGCGTCAGCCGCTGGGTGCCGCCGCCGCCGGGGAACAGCCCGACCTTGATCTCGGGCAGACCCAGCTGGATCTTGTTGTCGTTCTCGACCACGCGATAGTGGCAGGCCAGCGTCAGTTCCAGACCGCCGCCCAGCGCCAGGCCGTTGATGGCCGCCGCCACCGGCTTGCCGCAGGTCTCCAGCGCGCGCAGGGCGCCGTTCATCTTCCAGCCCGCCTCATAGGCGTCTTCCAGGCTGGCGCCGCCGATCATGCCGCCGGCGATGTCGCCAAGGTCCGCCCCGGCGCAGAAGCCCGACGCCTTGCCCGAGGTGATGACCGCGCCCTTGATGGCGTCGTCGCTCTTCAGCCGCTCCACCACCTGCGGCAGCTCGGCCATGACCGAGGAGGTCAGGGTGTTCATCGACTTGCCCGGCACGTCGAAGACGACCAGGGCGATGCCGTCGGCGTCGACGTCGATCTTGAAGTTTTCCATGTCCTATCGCTCCCGGCTCAGACGCGTTCGATGACGGTGGCGGTGCCCATGCCGCCGCCGATGCACAGGGTGGCCAGGGCCGTAGACTTGTCCGAGCGTTCCAGCTCGTCCAGCACCGTGCCCAGGATCATCGCCCCGGTGGCGCCCAGCGGGTGGCCCATGGCGATGGCGCCGCCGCAGACGTTGATCTTGTCGTGCGGAATCTCCAGCGCCTGCATGTACCGCAGGACGACGGCGGCAAAGGCCTCGTTCAGTTCGTACAGATCGATGTCGGCCACCGACATGCCCAGGCGGCCCAGCAGCTTGCGGGTCACCGGCTCCGGCCCCGTCAGCATGATCGACGGCTCAGACCCGATCGAGGCGCCGCCCAGGATCTTCGCGCGCGGCTTCAGGCCCAGCGCCTCGCCCATTTCCTTGGTGCCGATCAACACGCCCGCCGACCCGTCGACGATGCCCGAGCTGTTGCCCGGCGTGTGCACGTGATTGACGCGCTCGACCTCGGGGTAGCGCTGGTTGATCACGGCGTCGAAGCCCATGGTCCCCATCATTTCGAACGAGGCCTTCAGCCCGCCCAGGGTCTGCATGTCCGTGCCGGGACGGATCGTCTCGTCATGATCCAGACGCACCAGGCCCAGCTGGTCCTTGACCGCCAGCACCGAATTCCTGAACCGGCCCTCGGCCCAGCTGCGCGCGGCGCGCTTGTGGCTTTCGACCGAATAGGCATCCACGTCGTCGCGGCTGAACCCGTATTTCGAGGCGATCATGTCGGCCGACACGCCCTGCGGCACGAAATAGGTAGGGAAGGCCGAGGACGGATCGGTCGGCCAGGCGCCGCCGTCGCTGCCCATCGGCACGCGGCTCATGGCCTCGATGCCGCCGCCGACGGCCATGCGGGCCTCGCCCGACTTCACCTTGGCCGCCGCCATGTTCACCGCTTCCAGGCCCGAGGCGCAGAAACGGTTGACCTGAACGCCCGCCGTATCCTGCGACCAGCCGGCGGCCAGCACCGCCGTGCGCGCCACGTCCGAGCCCTGCTCGCCCACCGGCGTCACGCAGCCCAGGATGACGTCGTCGACCTGGGACGTGTCCAGATTGTTGCGATCCCGCAGCGCCTCCAGGACCTGGCTGGCCAGGCTCAGGGCCGTGATCTCGTGCAGCGAGCCGTCCTTCTTGCCCTTGCCGCGTGCGGTTCTCACCGCGTCGAAGATATAGGCCTCGGCCATGGGGTGCGTCTCCTTTGAGAACGGAATCTGCGGTCGCCGCCAGAAACCCTACGTTTACGTCAACGTCAAGTAACAACGACCGTGAGCCCTGCAAGCCCGCAAACGACTCGCACCTGGCTTGACCTTGGGAACAGCGGCGACGGCTCGGCGCTTCTCCATCCGAACATCAACACAGAGGGGAGCCCCATGGCCCAGACCTACGAAGAGATGGACGCCATCGCCATGCTGAAGGCCGACCACCGCAAGGTGGAGGACATCTTCGCCGCCTTCGAAAAGGCGCGCGGCAAGGACCGCAAACAGGCCCTGGCCGAACAGGCCTGCCTTGAGCTGAAGGTGCACACCATCATCGAGGAAGAGATCTTCTATCCGGCCTGTCGCGGCCAGATCGAGGAAGACATGCTGAACGAGGCCTATGTCGAGCACGACGCGGCCAAGACGCTGATCAACGACATCGAGGCGGGTGGCCCGGACGAGGCCTTCTACGACGCCAAGGTCAAGGTGCTGTCCGAGATGATCGAGCACCACGTCAAGGAAGAGGAAATGCGCTCCGAAGGCATGTTCAGCCAGGCCCGCGCCGCCGGCCTGGACATGAACGACCTGGCCGATCGCATGCGGGCCCGAAAGCAGACCGCCATGGCCGAGTTGCAGGGGCACCCGGAAATCCCGGCCGAGACCCACACCTTCGAAGGCGACGACACCGACTTCGCCCTGGCCGACGAGCCGATGGACGACAAGACGGCCAGCTTCGAAGGCCGCGAGATGCGCTGAAATCCCGGCTGGCGGCCGCTACTGCGCCGCCGCCAGCCGCACCAGCTTGCCGTCCTGTTCGTCCGTGATGGCCCAGACCGCACCGTCGGCGCCGACCGCCACGTCGCGGACGCGCTCGCCCAGGTCGATCAGCAGCCGCTCTTCGCCGACCACGCGGTCGTTCCGGATCACCAGTCGGGCGATGTGCTTTTCCTTCAGCCCCGCCACCAGCAGGTTTCCGCGCCAGCCCGGGAACATGACCCCGTCGTAGAAGGTCGCGCCGCCCGGCGCGATGACCGGGTCCCAATAATAAACCGGCTGCTCGGTCCCAGCCGCAGCCGTCGCGCCCGCATTGATGGCCCCGCCCGAATATTCGATCCCATAGGCCGCGCCGGGCCAGCCGTAGTTGGCCCCCGCCTTGTCCAGATTGACCTCGTCCCCGCCGCGCGTGCCGTGCTCGATGGTCCAGATGGCGCCCGTGCCCGGCTGAACGGCGATGCCCTGCATGTTGCGGTGGCCCAGGCTCCAGATTTCCGGCAGGGCGCCCGCCTGGCCGACAAACGGATTGTCCGGCGGGACCGTGCCGTCAGCGTTGATGCGGATCGTCTTGCCCATGTGCGAGGCCAGATCCTGCGCTTGCGGCCGCATCGGCCGATCCGACCGGTCGCCCAGGGTGATGAACAGCGTGCCGTCCGGCGCAAAGGCCAGCGACGAACCGAAATGCTTGTCCCCGTCATAGGTGGGCTGGGCGCGGAAGATGACCTGCACGGCCTCGACCCGCGTCTCGTCGTCCGACAGCCTGCCGCGCGCCACGGCGGTGCCGTTGCCTCCGTCACGCGGCTGGGCGTAGCTCCAGTAGATCATCCGGTCCTGCGCGAAGGTCGGACCGACCGCCACGTCCAGCAGCCCGCCCTGCCCGCGCGCATCGACCGGCGGCAGGCCCTGGATCGCCGGGCTGATCCGCCCCTCGGGCCAGACGATCCTCAAACGCCCCGGCTTCTCGGTCACCAGCCAGCGTCCGTTCGGCAGTTGCGCCAGACCCCACGGATGCTCCAGTCTCGAGGCGATCACGTCGTGCGTCAGCGCCCGGTCGGTGCGCACGCCCGGGGCGCGGGTCTGGCCGTCAAAGGCCGGCTTCTGCTCCGGATTGTTGGCGGCGCGGCTCTCCACCGGGGCGCCCGTCGCCTGCGTCGCAGGCGTGCCTTCGCCGTTGGCCCCGCAGGCCGCCGCCATCGTCAGGGCCGCCACAGCGCCCGCCAGACCCATCTTCCGCATCTGATATCTCCTCGCCTTCCGGCTCGAACGACCACGTTGACGACGCCGTTCCCGCCGGGACAGGGGGCGGATTGTCACGCCGCGTGACGCCTTTCGCCAAGAGTCGCTTGAAACCGGCAGCGCCGGGCGATATAGGCACGCCTCTTCCCGCGCAGCCCCTGTTTCGACAGACACGCCGCGCGGTCGGAGGCTGGGTAGCTCAGCTGGTTAGAGCGGTGGATTCATAACCCACAGGTCGGCGGTTCGAGCCCGCCTCCAGCCACCATTTTCTTTTAAAGTCAAATACATACCCCTTGCGGGTGATCGCGACCCATGGCGATTCCGCGCAAGGAAATGGCCCCGCCGCGGTCAAGCGACGGGGCCCGGCTTGAGTACCCTTCAGGCAGGGGAACCGCCTAGAAGGCGATGCCCACGCCAACTCCGCCGCCCGAACCGCCGCGATTGGCGATGCTGGCGTTACCGCGCAGGACGACACGGCCCGACGGCAGCATGTAGGATCCGCCGACCGACAGGGCCGTCTCGCCGCGCCAGTGACCCAGACCCGCGCCCAGCATCGAGCCGCCCGGCGCAAAGGCCTGCGGGATCGAGGCTGCGGCGATGGCCGCGGCCGTGCCGGAATCCGCATATTCCTGCATCTGCTTCGACCCGCCGCCCATGGCCGCGATCTGGCTGTCCGTATAGGCCTTGGCCTCGTTCAGAGTGCGGACGTCGCCCTGGTCGGCATAGGTGTTCGCAGCCGCCAGCGTGTGGGCCGCCGCCGCGTTCATTTGACCGACCGTCGCCGCGTCCGTAGCGGCGGTGCCGTCGGCGAGATTGATCAGTCGACGCTTGACCGTGGTGTTGCCGAAGGAAACGGTGTTGTCTTCAGTCGCTTCGCTGAAAGCGCCCAGAGCGATGCTGTTTTCGCCCGAAGCGCTGGCGGCGACCCCCATGGCCGTGGACAAACGCCCGGAAGCATCCGCACTGATGCCCACAGCCGTCGAGGCGTCGCCCGATGCGGTAGAGTGCGCGCCCACAGCCAGAGCTTCAGGCGCACTGGCCTCTGCCCCCGCGCCGACGGCAGTGGCGTATATGCCCGTTGCGATCGAATCAGCACCCAGAGCCGTGGCATAGGCGCCGTCAGACTTGGCGGCGTTGCCGAAGGCCGAACCTCCGGTCCCGGTAGCGGCGCTGTTGCCGCCAACTACCGTGGAGAGTCGTCCTGTACTCGAGGCGCCGGCGCCCAGCGCTACGGAACCGGCCCCACTGGCGACCGCTGCAACACCGCCGGCAGTTGCTCCTTCTCCAGCTTGGGCATAAGAGCCCAGCGCTGTGCCACCAGCCTGAGCACGAGCGCTTCCGCCGAAAGCACTGGAATTGTTGCCGTTACCCTCGGCATATGACCCCACGGCGGTCGATGCGACCCCAGTCGCGGCGACGTCTTGCCCGCAAGCCAGGTTCGAGTTGGCTGGCCCGCTCATCGCACACGCGTCTTGGACCCGCGCTTCACTGGGCCTTCCCCCTGCTACGACGAGAAACGCCGCGCCTGCGATCAAGAGGGTTCGGTTGTTGAAAGCCTTGGTGGGCATGACGACCTCGATGGAAAAGGCGTCGCTTAGCGAGGACAGGCGCGACAGGTCGGAAGAAATCTACGAACTTTCGGAAATACGACCGTCCTGCGACCAACCTGACCCTACCCGGCAAGCCTTCACCCCTCCCCCATCACCATCGCCCGCACCTTCACGGCCTTTTCGAAATGGTCCAGGCGGTGGGTTCTGATCCACCATTCGGCGGCTTCCATCAACCGTTCGGGGTCGTCGTTGCGGTTGGCGAAGAAGGCGTAGAAGGACACGCCGACGCCCTCGCCCTTTTGCGCGATCTTGCGGTCGCAGACTTCGATGATCTTCTGCTTCAGGGCGGGTGTCATGGGGGCTCCGGATGTGATCGGCGGCGTTAGCACGGGGCGCACGGGCGCAGGCCGCCGGACGACCGGATTGCGATCAGCCCCGCGAGCGCGTCTTCACGGAACCTCGCTATGGCTGGTGATTTCCACATCTGGAACAACAGGCGGATCATGACCCGACGTCGCACCCTTTCACTTGTGGCCTTCGGTGGTGTCGCCATCGCCGCCGCCCTGATGCTGGCCGACT
>NZ_SDZL01000006.1 GCF_004210735.1 Brevundimonas sp. | reverse complement strand
GCGCTGAAGGATGGGGTGTCGCGGGCGCGTTGGAAAGACGCCACGTCGCGGATCGGCGCATCCCTGGCCGGGATGGGGCGGGCGGCGACCGATGTGCTGCTGCCGCCGCTGGCGCACGACAGTCGCGAGGCGACGGCGTCGGCCGGGCTGACGCCCGACGCCTGGAGCCGGGTGGTGTTTCTGGAGGCGCCGGTGTGCGACGGCTGCGGCGCGGCGTTCGAGGCGGACGGCGGCGCCTTTGCTGACACGCGCTGCGCGGCCTGTCTGGCCAAACCCTATGCCTTTGAGCGTGCGCGGGCGGCCTGTGTCTATGACGAGGCGTCGCGCGGGGTGATCCTGAAGTTCAAGCACGGCGACCAGCAGCAGTTCGCGCCCCTGTTCGCGCGCTGGATCAGCCGGTCGGCGGCCGAGCTGGTGGGGGATGCGGACGCGGTGGTTCCGGTGCCGCTGCACCCGATGCGCCTGCTGTCACGACGTTTCAACCAGGCGGCCGAGATCGCCCGGCCGATGGCCCGGTCGGCTGGGCTGGACTATCTGCCCGACGCCCTGATCCGCCAGACGCGCACCGACAGCCAGGGCGGCAAGAGCGGGCGGGGGCGGCGCGAGAACGTGCGCCACGCCTTCGCCGTGACCCCGGCGGGCGCGCGGCGGATCAAGGGGCGGCGCATCCTTCTGGTCGACGATGTGTTGACCACGGGCGCGACGGCCGAGGCCTGCGCGAAGGCCTTGCTGGCGGCCGGCGCCCGCGCCGTCGACCTGGCGGTCATCGCGAGGGTGCGAACCGCGCGCGAAATAGTTATCTAGTTTAGTGCGCCCTAACGCTCGCCGCGCGGCGGCTCGCTATATGAGGGCGCGAGTGATTGGAGAGAGTTTGTTGGCCGACGTTGTCATCTACACCAAGCCCGGTTGCCCCTACTGCATCCGCGCCCTGGCCCTGCTGGACAGCAAGGGGGTCGACTATCAGGAGATCGTCGCCTCGAACGATCCGGAAAAGAAGGCCGAGATGGTGCAGCGCTCGGGCGGGCGGATGACCTTCCCGCAGGTGTTCATCGGCGACAAACACGTCGGCGGGTCGGACGACCTGGCCGCGCTGGAGGCCCGGGGTCAACTGGACGATCTGCTGGCCGCCTGAATGCCCGACACCCTGGACGTCGCCCTGATCCAGACCCGCACCCCGGCCACGGCCGAGGCGGCGCTGGCCCATGTCGCGCCGCTGGTGCGACAGGCGGCGGCGGACGGCGCGCGGTTCATCCTGACGCCCGAGGGGACCAATCTGCTGGAGCAGCGCCGCGACCGGCGCGATGCGGTCATCACGGCCGAGGATGTGGACGTGTGCGTCCTGGGCCTGCGCGACCTGGCCCGGGAGCTGGGCGTCTGGCTGCTGATCGGCTCGGCCATCGTGCGGTCGGGGCATGAGGGCGACGGGCGGGCGGCGAACCGCGCGCTGCTGATCGATCCGGCCGGGGCGGTGGTGGCGCGTTATGACAAGCTGCATGTGTTCGACGTCGACCTGCCGAACGGCGAGACCTATCGCGAGAGCGCGACCGTCCGGCCGGGCGATGCGGCGGTGGCGGCGCAGACACCCTGGGGCGGGCTGGGGCTGAGCATCTGCTACGACGTACGTTTCCCGCATCTTTACCGCCAACTGGCCAAGGCCGGGGCGGCGATGATCGCCGTGCCCGCCGCCTTCACCCGCCCGACGGGCGAGGCGCATTGGGAGACGCTGCTGCGCGCGCGGGCCATCGAGACGGGCGCCTTCATCCTGGCGCCGGCTCAGGGCGGGACGCACGAGGATGGGCGCAAGACCTGGGGCCGGTCGATGATCGTCGGCCCGTGGGGCGAGGTGCTGGCCAGGGCGGATCACGACGAGCCTTGCGTTGTCGCCGCAAAGCTGGACATGAGCGCGGTCCAGCGGGCCCGGCAGTCGGTGCCCGCCCTGCAACACGACCGCGATTTCACCGCCCCGTCATGATCCGCTACGCCCTGTCCTGCATCCACGACCATGGTTTCGAGGCCTGGTTCGCCTCGTCGGCCGACTATGACGGTCAGGCGGCGCGTGGCCTGGTCGAATGTCCGTTCTGCGGCTCACCCGAGGTGCGAAAACAGATCATGGCCCCGGCCGTGTCCGGGACGAAGAAGGCCGCGCCCGCGCCCGACATGGCGAAACAGATGCAGGCCATGATGATGCAGGCCGCGCGCGAGGTGCGCGAGCATGTCGAGACCAATTTCGACTACGTCGGCGACACCTTCGCCCGAGAGGCGCGCGACATCCACGAAGGGCGCAGCGAGAAGCGCGAAATCTATGGCGAGGCGACGCCCGCCGAGGTGAAGAAGCTGAAGGACGACGGCGTGCCCTGCGCCCCCCTGCCGACCCTGCCGCCCGACCCGTCCAAGGCGAACTGACCGATGGGCGAGGGGGAGCGTTACGAAGAGATCGCGCCGCCGCCCGCGCTTCGCCCCTTCATCCGCTGCCTGTGGACCTATGCCGCGCCGAACCCGACCGGGGGCGTCCAGCGGATCGCGCCCGACGGGTGCCCCGAACTGGTGATCGACCTGGGCGCGCCGTACGAGGAGGAGGGCGCGGACGGCGTGTTTCGTCCCCAGCCGCCGGTGATCTTCGCCGGGCAGATGACGCGGCCCATGGCCATACGCCCGGCGGGCCCGGTCGAGATCGTGGCGGCGCGGTTCGAGCCGGACGGCGCGCGGGATTTCCTGGGCGTGGCCCTGTCCGAGGCGACGGATCGGCGACTGGATCTGCGGGAACGGCTGGCGGGGCTGGCGCTGCGACCGGGCGATCCGGGCGGTCAAATGGCGGCGCTGGCCGACTGGCTGGAAGGCGAGCGCATGCGCGGCGGCTGGGCGTTGGATCCATTGGTGCGCAACGAGGTCGAGGCGATCACCGACGACCGGGCCGGGCCTGAGCGGACGCCGGGCGAACGCCGGGCCCTACAACGGCGGTTCGCCGACCGGGTGGGCGTGGCCCCGCGCGCCCTGCGCTCCATCCATCGGTTTCGCCGGGTGTTCGATCACGTCGCCCGGCTGGAGAGCGAGGCCGAGGGCTGGCTGGAGGCGGGGCTGGCGGCGGGCTATTTCGACCAGCCGCAGATGGCCCGCGACTTCCGCCGGTTTCTGGGCTGCACCGCCACCGAATGGGCGCGCGATCAGGTCGAACTGGCGCGGCGGATCGCGTCGCAATCCTACAAGTCGGGCGCGCCGCATCTGGTCTAGGGTCACATCGTCGCCGGAAGGGCGAGCGGAGACGACCGATGCTGATGCTGAACGCCATGATCCTGACCCTGTCGCTGAATCCGGCGCCGGGCGCCGACGACCTGTCGTGGATGGCCGGTTACTGGCTGGACTGTTCGAACGGGCGCGAGGTCAGCGAGACGTGGAGCGATCCGCGCGGCGGGCTGATCGTCGGCCACAATGTGACGATGCGCAGCGGCCGGGCGGGGTTCGAGGCGTCGCATATCGGGCCGCTGGACGGCGGCGGCCTGGCCTATTTCGCCCAGCCGGACGGCGCGGCGCCGACGGCGTTTCGCCTGATCGAGGCCGGGCCGAACCGGGCCGTGTTCGAGAATGCCGAGAACGACTTTCCCAACCGCATCCTTTATCAGCGCGACGGTGACGTGCTGACCGCCCGGATTGAGGGCGGCGACGGCGAAATGATGCGGAGCGTGGAATGGCGGTTCGACCGCAGGGAGCTGAACGCGCGGTGTCCAGGCTGAGCAGGGATGGCCTGAGCTGGCGACCTATGACCGCCGCCGATCTGGACGGCGTGGTCGAGGTGGCGGGGCTGTCGTTTCCGGACCATCCGGAGGACCGGGCCTGTTTCGAGAACCGGCTGGCGCTGAATCCCGGCGGCTGTTTCGTGCTGGCGGGCGATGCGGGGGTGCGGGGCTATCTGGTCGCCTATCCGTGGCGGCGGGGCGCGGCTCCGGCGCTGAACGCCCTGATCGAGGCGATCCCGGACGATGCGGCGCTGGTCTATCTGCACGACCTGGCGCTGCACCCGGACGCGCGGGGCGGCGGCTGGACGCGCGCGATCGTCGAGCAGCTGGCCGAACAATCGAAGGCGGCGGGCTGGCGCGCGCTGGCGCTGGTCGCGGTGAACGACGCGGTCGGTTTCTGGCAACGCAACGGCTTTGCGGTCGAAAGCCCGCCCGGCATGGCCGCAAAGTTGGCCAGTTACGGCGCCGACGCCCGCTATATGGTCAGGCCACTGTAAGCCTCAGGGGCGGGTCCAGCCCTTGGCGGCCATGCAGTCGGTGAAGGCGGGGCTGTGTTCGTCGGCGTCGGCGCTGGCGTGGCAGGCGTCGCGGGCGCCGTCGAACGGCTGGGCGCCGTCGCCTTTCCAACCCAGCGAGTCGCTGGTGGCGCAGGCGGCGGTGGCTGCAAGCGCCGTCGCGGCGGCGATCTGAAGGATGCGGATCATCTGCGGTCTCCCATTCAATGACCTGCGTTTCATAGGCCGGGGCGGGGCGATGGTCCCGTTAATTTCCTGAAAAGCAACCGTCCGGCGAGGGATCGCGATGGGGCGGAACCGAACGGGCGCGACCGTCTTTCACCGGCATGAAAATCAGAACCGGACTGTCGCTCGTTCTTGTCGCCGGCGCCGCGCTGGCTCTGGGGGCGTGCGCCACCTTGCAGCGGGGACCGCAGGGCAATGCGGCCGTGCCCCAGCCGGCCAAGCCGGTGGACCTGCAGCGCTATCTGGGCCGCTGGTACGAGCAGGCGCGCTATGAAGCCGGGTTCCAGAAGGGCTGCGAGGCTGTCACCGCCGATTACAGCCTGCGCGAGGACGGTCTGATCCGGGTGCTGAACAGCTGTCGCGAGGGGGCGGTGGACGGCCGCCTGCGCACCGCCGAGGCCAGGGCCAGGATCGTGGAGGGCAGCCGGAACGCCAAGCTGAAGGTGTCCTTCTTCGGCCCCTTCTATGTCGGCGACTACTGGGTGCTGGACCACGCGGACGACTACAGCTGGGCGATCGTGGGCGAGCCGTCGGGCCGCTATCTGTGGCTGCTGACGCGCGAGGCGCGGCCGTCCCCGGCCCAGGGTCAGGCCCTGCGGCAGCGGGCGCGGGAGCTGGGCTACGACCTGTCGCTGCTACGCGAGACGCGGCACTGACTCAGGGGGCGCGGGTGGCGACCATCATGTAGTTGATGTCGGCGTCGCCCTGGCTCCAGCGGTCGTTCAGGGGGTCGTACTCCAAGCCGAACGGCCCCTCGACCGCCAGCGGCTCGGCGGACAGCATCTGGCGGATCTCGTCGGGTTTCAGGAACTGGCGCCAGTCGTGGGTGCCGGCGGGGACCCAGCGCAGCACGTATTCGGCCGCGAACTTGCCCAGGGCCAGTGACTTGAGCGTGCGGTTCAGGGTGGCGACGATCATCAGGCCGCCGGGCTTCATCAGGCGCGAACAGGTGCGGATGAAGGCCTCGGGGTCGGCGACGTGCTCGATCACCTCCATCGTCAGGACGACGTCGAACGGGCCGGCGCCCGCCTGCTCCATCTGTTCGACCGTGGCGGCGCGATAGGCGATGTCCAGGCCCAGCTGATCGGCGTGGGCGCGGGCGGTGCCGATGTTCTCGGACGAGGCGTCGATGGCGGTGACGTCGAAGCCCATGCGCCGCATCGGTTCGGCGATCAGGCCGCCGCCGCAGCCGATGTCGATCAGGCTGAGGCCGCTGAACGGCGCCCGGCCCCGCACGTCGCGGCTGAAATGATCGGCGGCGCGGTCGCGCACGAATTTCAGCCGCGCCGGATTGAAGCGGTGCAGGGGCGCGAAGGGGCCCTTGGGGTCCCACCATTCGGCCGCCTGGGCCGAGAAACGGGCCACGTCGGCGGGGTCGATGGACGGCCCGGCCGCCTGTTCCGGAAAACCCGTCTCGCTTTGGGGTTTGCGCGCGGTTTCGGTGTGGTTAGAAGCGACCATGAGCCAAGGCATGAACCGCCGGGGCTCTCCATGCAAGCAGGGGGCGAAACGCCACGATGACGCGGCCCGATACCACGCGACCCGAGACCACGCGGCTGGTGATGAAGTTCGGCGGCACCTCGATGGGCGACCTCGAGCGCATCCGCCGCGCCGCGCGGATCATCGCGGCCGAGGCGCGGGCGGGCAAGCAGGTGGCGGTGGTCGTCTCGGCCATGGCGGGCAAGACCAACGAACTGGTCGCCTGGACCGACGGCGCCGGCGCGGCCGCGTCCGGCCTGCCGATGTCGGACGACGAATATGACGTGGTGGTCGCCTCGGGCGAGCAGGTGACGTCGGGCCTGCTGGCCCTGACCCTGCGCAACATGGGTCTGAACGCCCGCAGCTGGATGGGCTGGCAGATTCCGATCATCACCGACGACGCCCATGGCCGCGCGCGGATCGAGGACGTGCCGGGCGAGGTGCTGGGCGCCGCCATGGACAAGGGCGAGATCGCCGTGGTCCCCGGTTTCCAGGGCGTCACGCGCGACAACCGGATCACGACGCTGGGTCGGGGCGGCTCGGACACCTCGGCCGTGGCGGTGGCGGCGGCCCTGGGCTGTCCGTGCGACATCTATACCGACGTGGACGGCGTCTATACGACCGACCCCCGCATCGAGAGCCGCGCGCGCCGCCTGGAAAAGGTGTCGTACGAAGAGATGCTGGAGATGGCGTCCCTGGGCGCCAAGGTGCTGCAGACGCGCTCGGTCGAACTGGCCATGGCCAAGCGGGTGCCCGTGCGGGTGCTGTCCAGCTTTGTCGAGCCGGACGCCGACGGAAACCTGCCGGCGGCCGCCGGAACCCTGATTTGCGATGAGGATGAGATCGTGGAAAAGCGCATCGTCTCGGGCGTCACCATGAGCCGTGACGAAGCCCGGATCACCCTGCTGGGCCTGTCGGACCGGACGGACGCCCCCGCGGATGTCTTTACCCGGCTGGCCGAGGCCAACGTCAATGTCGACATGATCGTGCAGAGCCAGGCGCGCACCGAAGGCGCGGTCAACCTGACCTTCACCACGGGACGCCGGGACGCCGCCCGCGCCGCCGAACTGATGACCGCGGCCAAGGCCGAGATCGGGTTCGAGGAAATCCGCGTCGACGACGACGTGGCCAAGGTCTCGGTCATCGGCGTGGGAATGCGCAGTCATGCGGGCGTCGCACAGACCATGTTCAGGGCGCTGGCCGACAAGGGCGTGAAATTCCAGGCCATCTCGACCTCGGAAATCAAGATCAGCGTGCTGATCGACGCGGCCTATGCCGAACTGGCGGTGCGGGCGCTGCATTCGGCCTACGGGCTGGACGCGGTATAGGGTTCAACAGGCGCGGGGACGCGCGACGGCGACGGGAGCCATGATGGTCAAGGGCGGATTGACGACGAGGGGGCCGAGAAACCTCCTGCGCCAGATCCGCGAGGCCATGGCCGGCGCAGGACTGGCAGGCGGGGGATCGACCCCGGCGCAGGACCGGCTGAACCTGGTGGTGCGGATCATCGCCCAGTCGATGGTGGCCGAGGTCTGCTCCATCTATCTGCGCCGCGCGACGGGCGAGCTGGAGCTGTTCGCCACCGAGGGCCTGAACCCCGAGGCCGTGCACAACACCCGGCTGCGGCCCGGCGAGGGTCTGGTGGGCGAGGTGGCGCGGAGCGCCGAGCCCATCAGCCTGTCGGACGCGCCGTCGCATCCCAGCTTCTCGTACCGTCCGGAAACGGGCGAAGACCCGTACCACGCCTTCCTGGGCGCGCCGTTGCTGCGCGGCGGCCGGGCCATCGGCGTGCTGGTGGTCCAGAACCGCGCGGCCCGTCGCTATGACGAGGACGAGGTCGAGGACATCCAGACCATCGCCATGGTCCTGGCGGAGACGGTCGCCTCGGGTGAACTGCTGGCCGAGGCCGAACTCCGCGACGTCGAGGTGGCGCCACATCGGCCCGAGCGGCTGAAGGGCCAGAAATTCGCCGAGGGCCTGGCCTTTGGCCATGTGGTCCTGCACGAGGCGCCGTTGCCGCCGGAACGGCTGCTGTCCGACGACCCGGTGGCCGAGGAGGTGCGGCTGAAGGCGGCGCTGATCACGCTGAAGGCCGGCATCGACACCATGCTGGAGGGTGGCCAGGGCAAGCTGGGCGGCGTCTCGTTCGAGGTGCTGGAAACCTATCGGATGTTCGCCGACGACCGGGGCTGGAACCGGTCGCTGGAAGAGGCGGTGCGGTCGGGCCTGACGGCCGAGGCGGCGGTGGACCGGGTCCGCAACGAGCACCGCGCCCGCTTCGCCAGCGCCCGCGATCCTTATATCCGCGAGCGGCTGCATGATTTCGAGGACCTGGCCAACCGGCTGCTGCGGGTGCTGGCGGGCGATCAGCCGGGCCAGCGCGACCTGCCCGACGACGCCATACTGGTGGCGCGGAACCTGGGGCCGGCCGATCTGCTGGAATATCCGCGCGCCAAGCTGCGCGGCCTGCTGCTGGAGGAAGGCTCGGCCGCCAGCCATGCGGGCATCGTCGCCCGCGCGTTGCAGATTCCCTGCGTCGGCCGCCTGCAAGGGCTGCGTGACCGGGTCAGCGAGGGCGACCTGGTCATCGCCGACGGCGAGACGGGCGAGGCTTACCTGCGTCCCCGGCCCGACATGCTGGCGGCGGTCCAGTCGCGGATGGAGGTGCGCGAGCAGCGCCGGGCCGAGTTCGCCTTGCTGCGCGACACGCCCGCCGTGACCAAGGACGGGACGCGGATCACGGTCCTGACCAACGCCGGCCTGGCGGTGGATCTGGAGAATATGGACGCGACCGGGGCCGAGGGGATCGGCCTGTTCCGCACCGAATTCCAGTTCATGGTCTCGGACGAGCTGCCGCGCCTGACGGCGCAGACGGCGTTGTACAAGCTGGTGCTGGACGCGGCGGGCGACCGGCCGGTCACCTTCCGCACCCTGGATATCGGCGGCGACAAGGTGCTGCCCTATCTGGAGGCCGAGCGGGAGGAGAACCCGGCGCTGGGCCGCCGCGCGATCCGCCTGGGCCTGGATCGGCCGGGGCTGTTGCGACTGCAGTTGCGGGCGCTGCTGACGGCGGCGGCGGGGCGCGAGCTGCGGGTCATGTTCCCGATGATCGCCACGGTGGACGAGTTCCGCGCCGCCCGCGAACTGGTCGACGTCGAGGTCGAATGGGCCCGTCGCCGGGGCCGGGCCCTGCCGGACCTGCTGCGGGTGGGGGCGATGATCGAGGCGCCGGCCCTGCTGTGGCACCTGGACGCGCTGCTGCCGCTGACCGACTTCGTCTCGGTCGGGACCAACGACCTGTTCCAGTATATGTACGCCGCCGACCGCACCAATCCGCTGGTGTCGGACCGCTATGACCCGCTGTCGCCCCCGGCGCTGCGGGCCCTGGCCGAGATCCAGAAGAAATGCGCCGACACCGGCACGCCGGTTTCGGTGTGCGGCGAACTGGCCGGGCGGCCGCTGGAGGCGTTCGCCCTGATCACCCTGGGCTTCACCCGCCTGTCGGCGCCCGCCGGCGGGGTGGGTCCGGTCAAGCGGATGATCCTGTCGGCGGACCTGACGGCGGCGCGGCGCAGCATGGCCAATCTGCTGGGATCGTCGGCCGGATCGGTGCGCAACGAGATCGAGTCGCTGGCCCGCAAATTGAACGTCGCGGTCTGATCCGTCCCGTCCCGGCACATAGCCGGAACCGGTGACGATGATTAACGGATCGTTGAACGGCGGGCGGGAATGAGTTATCCACAGGATGAGTTCGGGTGGGCTCCGGGTCAGAACCGGAACCGTCAAACGCATGTGGTAAACGGCTCGCCGTGGTCGAGTACGGCGATGTCGGTCTATGCCGGTGCGTCGAGTGTGGGGTCAGGCGTCATGGCGCTGGATACGGGGAACGTCCCCGACGAGTTTCGGGCGCATCCCGACTGGAAGGACCCAGCGCCTTCCATCGCGGACGCCGCGACTCTGGGCGATGGCCTGCGTCAGGCGCGCGACGCTTCGGGCCGGTCGCTGGCCGCCCTGTCCCAGGCCACCCGCGTCCACAGCCGCTATCTGATCGCGCTGGAGCAGAACGATTTCTCGGCCCTGCCGTCGCGGGTTTTCTCGATGGGCTATGTCCGCGCCTATGCGTCCGAGCTGGGGCTGGACGAGCAACTGGCCATCGAACGCTTCAAGCGCGAGAGCCCCGACCCCTCGGTGCCGCTGCAGCCGCCGGTCGGCGTGGCCTTCGAGGAGGTCAAGCGCCATTCCCCCCGCGTCATCGCCGCCGTGGCCATTCTGGTGCTGGCCGTGGTCGGCTGGAACGTGTTCCAGCGGGTCAGCCTGATCCGCAAGGCGCATCCGTCGGACATCGCCGAGGTGCCCGAAAGCTGGACCCTGGGCGCCGTGCCCGGCCAGACCGAACTGCAGGGCCTGCGTCTTTCCGCGCCACATCCCGCGCCGCCCGACCAGACCGTTCCGGCCTTCTATGTCACCCCGGGCCTTGAAGCCCAGCTGGCGGACGTCGAGGTCAACGGCACGACCGCCGCCCTGACGCCGGTCAGCGTTGTTCCGGTGCAGAAGGCGTTCAACCCGCGGGGCGCCATCCACGGCGCATCGGCCACGGTGTCCCAGGTGACGCTGCAGGCGCGCAAGCCCGCCACCCTGGTGGTGCGGATGGGCGATGGCCGCGTGCTGTTCGCCCGACAAATGGCCGCCGGCGAGGCGTGGCGCGCGCCGCCCGGCGTCGCCGCCACTATCGACGTGTCAGAGCCGGCCGCCTTCGACATCTATCTGAACGGTGAGCACGGCGGAGCCCTGTCCGCGCCGCTGACGCCGCTGGCGCAGCTGAACGGGCGGGCCCAGACGATCGCGCGCCAGATCGCCGCCGACAACGCCCGCGCCGAGGCCGAGCGTCTGGCGACGGCCCAGGCCGTGGCGGCGCGGGTCGCAGCGGCGCAGCCCGCGCCCGTGACGACGCCGGTGCGTGCCGCTCCGGCCGATCTGCCGGTCAACGGGGCCGTTCCGGGCTGAATCGTCGCGCCCTGACCCCGATGTCGTGGTTTTGCCGTCGTCGATCGCCTATGTTCCGCTCGTCATGAGCGACCACACGCACGTCCGACCCTGGCGCCACATCGAGCGCCGCAAGAGCCGCCAGATCATGGTCGGCGCCGTTCCTGTGGGCGGGGACGCGCCGATCAGCGTCCAGTCGATGACCAACACCCCGACCACGGACGCGGTCGCCACCCTGAACCAGATCCGTCAGCTGGAGGAGGCCGGGGCCGACATCGTCCGCGTGTCGTGCCCGGACGAGGAGTCCACCGCCGCCTTCCGCACCATCGCCCGCGAGGCGAAGGTCCCGCTCGTGGCCGACATCCATTTTCACTACAAGCGCGGCATTGAGGCGGCCCGGGCGGGCGCCGCCTGCCTGCGCATCAACCCCGGCAACATCGGCTCGAAGGATCGGGTGCGCGAGGTCATCCAGGCCGCCCGCGACCACGGCTGCTCCATGCGGATCGGCGTCAACGCCGGGTCGCTGGAGAAGGAGCTGCTGGAGAAATACGGCGAGCCCTGTCCCGATGCGATGGTCGAGAGCGCGCTGAACCACGCCCGCATCCTGCAGGATCAGGATTTTCACGCGTTCAAGATCTCGGTGAAGGCGTCCGACCCCTTCCTGACCGTCGCCGCCTATCAGCAGCTGGCCGAGGTGATCGACTGCCCGCTGCACCTGGGCGTGACCGAGGCGGGACCGCTGCGCACCGGCACGATCAAGTCGGCCATCGGCATGGGGAACATGCTGTGGGCGGGCATCGGCGACACCATCCGCGTGTCGCTGGCCGCCGATCCGGTGGAGGAGATCAAGGTCGGCTTCGACATCCTGAAATCGCTGGGCCTGCGTCACCGGGGGGTGAACATCATCGCCTGCCCGTCCTGCGCGCGTCAGGGGTTCAACGTCATCGAGACGGTGGCCATCCTGGAAGAGAAACTGGCCCACGTCACCACGCCGATGAGCCTGTCGATCATCGGCTGCGTCGTGAACGGACCGGGTGAGGCGCTCTATACCGATGTCGGCTTCACCGGCGGCGGCAAGGGCGCGGGCATGATCTATCTGAACGGCAAGATCGCCCACAAACAGGCCAACGACGGCATGATCGATGAGATCGTGGCCCGGGTCGAGGAGAAGGCCGCCGAACTGGACGCGGCGCGCGCTGCGGCCGAATAGGGGCGCCCCACAACGGCCACGCTTTCTTATTCAGGTTGTCGCCGACGAGGCGGATCGCCTCAGCGCCGGGGAAGCACGCGTGACCATGATCGTTGACCTTCGCCGCCTGCGGCCCGTGCTGCTCGGTCTCGCCGTCGCCGCCTGCGCGCCGGTGTCGAACGGCGCCGGCGCCGATCCCCTGGCGGATCGATCGGCCGCGCTGGTCGCGCATGCCGCACAGGCCGACGGTGTTCTGGGAGCCTGTATCGTCGACCGTCACGGCGCCGCGTGCGCCAACGGTGACCGTCCGATCTCGATGCAGAGCGTGATGAAGCTGCTGGTGGGTATGGCTGTGCTGGACGCGGTGGATCAGGGACGCCTGACCCTGGACGATGAGGTGCTGCTGACGCGCGACGACGTCAGCGTGTTCGTGCAGCCGCTAGAGAAGCTGATCGGGCCCGACGGGCACCGAACCACGGTGGGCGAACTGATCCGGGGGGCGATCACCGAGAGCGACAGCCTGGCCACCGACTGGCTGATCGATCGGCTGGGCGGCACGGCGGCGGTCCAGGCCTATCTCGACCGCAAGGGAATCGTCGGCGTTCGGCTGGACCGGGATGAGCGCCGCCTGCAGACGGAAATCTTCGGCCTGACGTGGAGCGCTGAGTTCACCGATCCCGACCGGCTGGATGCGGCCATTGACGCCGTGCCCCCTGATAGGCGCGAAGCGGCCTTCCGCGCCTATCAGAACGATGTGCGCGACACGGCGACGCCCCGGGGTCTGGCGACGTTGCTGTACCGACTGGGCGACGGCCAGCTGCTGTCGGCAGGATCGACCCGCTGGATTCTGGATGTCATGGGCGAGACCGGGACCTTCCCTGATCGACTCCGCGCGGGAACGCCCGCCGACTGGTGGATCGGGCACAAGACGGGCAGCAGCAGCAGTTGGGACGGCGTCGTCGGCGTGACCAACGACGTGGGCGTCATGCGGGCGCCGGATGGGGCGGTGATCGGCGTTGTCGCGCTACTGGCCAACTCGTCCGCCCCGGCGCCTGAGCGGGCCGCGGCCATCGCCGGCGTGTCGCGCATCGCCGCCGAGACCCATCGGCCTTGACCCTTGATGCGGCCGAGGTCAGGGCTGGCGACATGAAACTCTACATCACCGCCCCGTCGCCCTATGCCCGCAAGGTGCGGATCGTCGCGCGGGAGCGGGGGCTGGCCGACCGGGTCGAGGAGATCGCGGTCGATCCCTATGGCAATGCGCCGGAGCTGCTGGCGACCAACCCCATCGTCCAGGTGCCGACCCTGATCGCCGGGGACGGTTTGCCGCTGACCGACAGTCCGGTGATCGCCGAGTATCTGGATGGGCTGGGCGACGGACCGCGCCTGTCGCCCGCCGACGGGGCCGAGCGGTGGGCGGTCAGGCGGGTCGAGACCCTGGCCAACGCCGCGCTGGAGATGGGGGTCAAGCTGCTGCTGGAAAAGCGCCGGCCCGAGCATGAACGCTCGCCGTCGTGGATGGCGCGCTGGACGGACAACATGGGCCGGGCGCTGGACGCGCTGGAGGTTGCGGCGCCTGATGCCGATCGCTTCGATATGGGCGTGCTGACGGCGGGCGTGGCGGTGACCTGGATCGGCTTCCGTCACCCCGATTACGACTGGAAGACCGGTCGTCCGAAGCTGGTCACCTTGCAGGCGGCGCTGGAGACGCGGCCAAGCTTTATCGACACATACCCGCGCTAGAGGCCGCGCAAACCCTCGACCGCCGCGATCAGACGGGCCAGTTCGGCGGGGGCGGACAGGCGGTGGTCGCCGCGCTCGATCAGGTCCAGCCGCACGTCGCCGCCGGTCAGCCGCTCGACCAGGTCGACCTGATGGCGCCACGGCACGACGTCGTCGGCCCGGCCTTGCAGGATGTGGATCGGCGCGGTGATGGCGATGGAGCCGTCCAGCAGCAGCCAGTCGCGCGCTTCCTCGAACATGCGGCGGGTCAGGACGTATTCGCCCAGCCCTTCCTCGACGATCAGGGTTTCGCCCTCGCGCAGGATGGCCTGGCGTTCGTGATCGGCCAGACCCGGCCACATCAGCCGCTCGGTGAAATCCTGGGCCGGATTGATTAGCGCCATTCCCTGAACCCGCTCGGGCCGCGCCAGCGTGGCCAGCAGGGCGACCCAGCCGCCCATGGACGAACCGACCGGGATCACCGGGCCCGGCAGGCTGTCGATCAGGGCGACGGCGTCTTCGCGCCAGCGGCCGATGGTCGCCTGCCGCCAGTCGCCGGACGAGTGGCCGTGGGCGAAATGATCATAGCGGACATAGTTCCAGCCCCGCTCGCGCGCGGCGACGTCCAGCGCCAGCGCCTTGGTTCCCTCCATGTCCGAGCGGAAGCCGCCGATCCAGATCACGGTCGGGCCGGCGCCCTCGACGCGTCGGAGGGCCAGGGTCTCGCCGTCGGGGCGGGTCAGGGTCTGGATATCGGTCATGCCTTCCTCTCGCGCATTCGGCCCCGGACTGGTAGCGAAAGGGCGAGCAAAGTGAAGGCTGATCCGCGTGTCCGACCCCCAGAACGCCTCTGCATCCGGAGCGCGGGTGCTGTTCATCAGCCCCAACCGCATCGGCGACAGCGTCATCGCCTCGGGCGTAGTGCGCGAGATCAACCGGCAATGGCCGGGCGCGCGCATCACCGTGGCGGCGGGCGGCCCGCCGGCGCCCTTCTTCCGGTCCGCGCCGGGCGTCGAGCGGATCATCGTCGTCAACAAGGGCAAATGGGCGTCGCACTGGGTCCGGCTGTGGGCCGAGGTGGTGAAACAGCCGTGGGACGTGGTCATCGACACGCGCGGCTCGATGCTGGGCTGGCTGGTGCGGGCGGGGACGCGGCGCATCTATAATCGCGGCTGGGAGACGGGCGTGCCCAAGGTCGAGGTGGTGTCGCGCCTGATGCGCGCCCCGCGGGCGCTGGAGCCTGAGCTGTACATCGACGACCGCGCCCGGGCCGAGGCGGCGGCCGTGATCGACCCGCAGCTGGCGGGCGGCGCGGGGCCTGGCCCGATCCTGGCGCTGGCGCCCATCGCCCACCAGAAGGGCAAGAGCTGGCCGCGCGACCGCTGGGCCGCCCTGGTCGAGCGATTGAAGGCCGAGCCGCGCTTTGACGGCTGGCGCTTCATGCTGGTCGGCGGGCCGGGCGATCAGCCGCCGGCGGCGCCCGCCCTGGCCGCCGCCGGACCGCGCGGGATCGATTTCGTGGGCAAGGGCGACATCCTGGCCTCTGCCGCCGCGATCTCGCGCGCGACCCTGTTCGTGGGCAACGATTCCGGCCTGATGCACACGGCCGCCGCCGCCGGCACGCCGACGCTGGGCCTGTTCGGTCCAACCGAATGGTGGCTGTACGGACCGCGCGGAATGAAGACCCGGACGGTGGCCAGCAACGAGACGCGCGGTCAGTTCGCCCCGATCGAGGATCTGACGGTGGACGCCGTTTTCGCCGCCACGCTGGCTCTGCACGACGCCTATGCCAAGGGCGCGGCATGAGCGACGCGCCACAGGTCCTGTTCATCAGCGCCGACCGCATCGGCGACGCGGTGATGTCCAGCGGCGCGATCCGCGAGATCGGCCGCCAGCTGCCGGGGGCCGAAATCACGGTCGCCGTCGGCCCGACCGCCGCCGCCCTGTTCCGCGCGGCGCCCGGCGTGGTGAAGGTCATTCCGTGGAAGAAGCAGAAACTGTCCGGCCACTGGCGCGCCCTGTGGCGTCAGGCGGTGGGCGTGCGCTGGGCCATGGTGGCGGACGTGCGCGGCTCGGCCATGTCGCTGTTCCTGCGCGCGGGGCAGCGGCGTCTCTACAGCCGGGCGCTGGAGAAGGGCGATCCCAAGGTCGTCACCTTCTCGCGCATGATGAAGGCCAACGGGACGATGGAGCCCGAAATCTTCCTGGACGACGCGGCCCGGACGCAGGCGTCTGCGCTGATCGGCGCGGACCCGGCGCCGATCCTGGCCATGGCGCCCATCTCGACAGCAGCAGATCGTAGCTGGCCGGCGGACCGCTGGGCCGCGCTGGTCGAGCGGCTGAAGGCCGAACCGCGCTTTGACGGGTGGCGTTTCATGATGGTGGGCGGGCCGGGTGATCACGAGGCGGCGGCCCCGGCGCTGGCGGCGGCAGGGCCGCGCGGCATCGACGCAGTGGGCACGGGCGACATCCTGGCCTCGGCGGCGGCGATCGGCCGGGCGACGCTGTTCGTCGGCAACGATTCCGGCCTGATGCACGTGGCTGCGGCGACGGGGGCGCCGACGCTGGGCCTGTTCGGTCCCAGCGAGTGGTGGCACAAGGCGCCATGGGGGCCGAAGGGGCGGGTGCTGGCCGCCGCGCCGGTGCGGGGCGACTTCGCGCCGATCACCGCCCTGTCGGTCGAGCGTGTGTTCGAGGAGACTCTGGCGCTGCAAGCGGCCTTCGCGCCGGCCCCTGATGCGGTCAAACCTTGAAGCGAAAGGCTTTCGCGGTCATATAGGCGTCCAGCAGGGGAACGCGACCGCGTGTCGCGCGTCTTCCCCTGCGAAGATTCAGACGCTTTCGACCACATAAGGAAACGACGCCCATTCGCCGTCCCATGCAAACGCCGCCCGTGAAGGACGGGCCGCGTATGAACCAGGAAATCCGCGCCCCCCGCGTTCTTCTGATCGATCAGAACGGCGAGAAGCAGGGCGTCATGCCGACTTCTGCTGCGCTGGAAGCCGCCGAGGAAGCCGGTCTGGATCTCGTCGAAATCGTCGCCACGTCCGATCCGCCCGTGGCCAAGATCCTCGACTACGGCAAATTCCGTTTCCAGGAGCAGAAGAAGAAGGCCGAGGCCCGCAAGCGCCAGAAGGTCGTCGAGCTCAAGGAAATCAAGCTGCGGCCGAACATCGACACCCACGACTATGACGTGAAGGCCAAGTCGATGCATCGCTTCTTCGAGGAGGGCGACAAGGTCAAGGTGACCCTGCGTTTCCGCGGTCGCGAAATGGCGCACCCGGAACTGGGCATGAAGCTGCTCAACAAGGTCCAGGCCGACTTCGACGAGGTCGCCAAGGTCGAATACGCCCCGCGTATGGAAGGCCGCCAGATGATCATGATCCTGGCTCCGCGCTGAGGCGCCGGCTCAGCAGAACTTCAGAACGCCCCGGCTTCGCGCCGGGGCGTTTTGCGTTTCAGGCCCGTCCCCCAGAATGACCACTTGAGATTGCGCGACGGCCGTATGATCATGGCTGTAAATTTCTCTGAGACGGGGGGTCTCTCTTAAATGTCACGTTCCACGATCCGCGCGGGCCTTGTGGCCGCCGCGCTGGCCTTGTCTGGCCTGGCCATCCTGCCTGCATCGGCAGCCCTGGCCCAGGCGAGCGCCGCACCGGCGCCGCTGTCGGTTTACGGCGCCCTGCCGTCGCTTGAGCTGGTGGAGCTGTCGCCGTCAGGAAAGCGCCTGGCCTTCATTACGGTGGCGGACGAGGATCGCACCCTGGTCTTGCTTGATGTCGAAAGCCGGGCCCAGATCGGGGGTGCGTCGGTCGGCCGCGCCAAGGTTAGGGACTTGGACTGGATCGGCGAAGATCGTGTGCTTGTCACGACGTCTTCGTCAGAAGCTCTGCCGGAGATCGGCTTGATCGAAACCGAATGGTTCGCGGCCCAGATCTACAACCCGGCCGAAAACAAGATCTATCAGGTGTTCGAAGGCACCCGTGGGGTGCTGCCGTATCTGTTCGACAACATCACCGTGCTGGACGTGGACGGGACGCCGCAGGTCTTCGTCCGAGGCTATGCCCGCGCCAATCCGGAGCGGATGGACCTGTTCCGGATCGAGCCCGAGACGGGGCGTGGCCGGCTGCATGAAGTCATGGGCCGACAGGTCACTGACTATGTGCTGGACGCGACCGGCCAGTCGGTCGCGCAGAGCGAATATGATCGAGCGTCCAAAGTCTGGAAGCTGATGGTGCGCCAGGGCGGTTCGTTCAAGGAGATCTGGCGGACCACCGCGCCGCTGGACAGGCCCTATCTGGTAGGGCTGGGGATGCAGGGGGATAGCGTCATCGTGGGCGCGCGTCGCCCCGACATGAGCCAGCCGGGGCGTGAGGACGCCGAGTATTTCGACGTGAATTTCGCCACCGGCGCCTGGCGTCCGGTCCGCTTCGAGTTCAGGCCGGAGGCGATGATGTTCCATCCGGTGACCCGGCGGTTCATCGGGGCGGCCCGCTCGACCGACAACGGTCGGCAGATCGTCCTGACCGACCCGAACGCGGGCAATCTGTGGGCGCGCGTGCAGCAGGCCTTCACCGGCAAGGCGCCGGACCTGGTGAACTGGAGCAACGACCTGCAGAAGGCGGTGGTCTACACCGCCAGTGCGTCGGATCCGGGAACCTATTATGTCCTGAACTTCGCCAATGGATCGGCGGCGCGGATCGGCAGCGCCTATGATCTGCGACCCGAACAGGTCGCCGCAGTGCGATCGGTGGAATATCCGGCAGCCGACGGGCTGAAGATCCATGGCTATCTGACCCTGCCGCCGGGCGTCGAAAATCCGCGCGGCCTGCCGTTGGTCGTCATGCCTCACGGCGGACCCGAAGCGCACGACACCATGACCTTCGACTTCCAGGCACAGGCGGTGGCGTCACGCGGCTATGCGGTGCTGCAGCCGAATTTCCGGGGCTCCACGGGATATGGCGACGCGTTCCGCGAGGCCGGCTACGGCGAATGGGGCCGCAAGATGCAGACGGACCTGTCCGACGGCGTGCGTTACCTGTCGGAGCAGGGGATCGTCGACCCGAAACGGGTCTGCATCGTCGGCGGAAGCTATGGCGGGTACGCCGCGCTGGCCGGCGTGACGCTGGACCCCGGGGTCTATCGTTGCGCCGTGTCCTGGGCTGGGGTCACAGACCTGCGCCGCATGCTTCGCGACGAGGCGCGCGACACCGGCTACAACGACAACCCCGCCCTACGCTATTGGAGCCGCTTCATGGGCGCCGACGGATTCGGCGACAACTCCCTGGACGACCGGTCGCCTGCCTTCCTGGCGGCGCGGGCCGACGCCCCAATTCTGCTGCTGCATGGCCGTGACGACCACGTCGTGCCCATCGTCCAGAGCCGGGTCATGGCCGACGCCCTGCGCAAGGCCGGAAAGCCGTACGAGTTCATCGAGATGAACGGCGAGGATCACTGGCTTTCGCGATCCGACACGCGCGAGCAGGTGTTGACCGAAATGCTGCGCTTCCTTCAGACGCACAACCCCCCGAACTGACCGACCTTGCGCCAGGCGCGGCTTTCGCTTAAAAGCCGCGCCTTCGCGTACCGAACCGCCGGGCGAACAGGCATGCCTGGGCGGTTCTTAATCAGGGAGACCACCCCTCGGGCTCAAGCAGCTTGAAGAGCGGTCGCCCACTCAAAGACAGAGAGTGAAAATGCCGAAACTGAAGACGAAGTCGGGCGCCAAGAAGCGCTTCAAATTCACGGCCACTGGCAAGGTTAAGGCCGGCGTTGCGGGCAAGCGTCACCGCTTGATCAGCCACAACTCGAAATACATCCGCCAGAACCGCGGCACCTCGGTCATGGCCGACGCCGACGCCAAGAAGATCAAATCCTACATGCCGTACGCCTGATCGGCGCACGCAGACAGATCTTCTCCACCGCATTGAATTTGAACTGAGCCTCTCAAGCAGTGAGCCGCCGCGCGGCGAACGCCAGAGGTCACCCGAAGGAAAAACATCATGGCTCGCGTGAAACGGGGCGTTACGTCCCACGCCAAGCACAAGAAGGTTCTGAAGCAGGCCAAGGGCTTCTACGGCCGCCGCAAGAACACCATCCGCACCGCCAAGGCCGCCGTCGATCGCGCCGGCCAGTACGCTTACCGCGACCGTCGCAACAAGAAGCGCAACTTCCGCGCCCTGTGGATCCAGCGCATCAACGCCGCGGCCCGCGCCGAAGGCTTCACCTATTCGCAGTTCATCCACGGCCTGGACAAGGCCGGCATCGAACTGGACCGCAAGGTCCTGGCCGACATCGCGGCCGACGAAGCCGGCTTCAAGGCCGTCGCCGACAAGGTTCGCGCGGCCCTGGCCTAAGTCTTTCCCGCACGGGATCGAGCAAAAGCCCTCCGGCCCGCGCCGGGGGGCTTTTTGCTTTGGACCGCAACCGCTAGACGGACCCTTATGACCGACCTTTCCCAACTGGAACTGGACCTCATCAACGCCATCGGCTCGGCCGAGACGGTGTCGGCGATCGAGGAGATCCGCGTCTCGGCGCTCGGCAAGACCGGCGTCATCTCCGGCCTGCTGAAGGGGATGGGCGCGATGAGCCCGGACGAGCGGCGCGAAAACGGGCCGGTCATCAATGGCCTGCGCGACCGCGTATCCGCCGCCGTCGCCGACCGCAAGGCGCTGCTGGAAGCCGCCGAGCTGGACGCGAAATTGCTGGCTGAACGGGTCGATCTGACCCTGCCGTCGCGTCCGCGTCGCAGGGGGGGCGTGCACCCGACCATGCAGGTGATGGACGAGGTCACCCACATCTTCGCCGAAATGGGTTTCGCCGTGGCCGAGGGCCCGGACATCGAGGACGACTTCCACAATTTCACCGCCCTGAACTTCCCGCCCAAACACCCGGCGCGGGAGATGCACGACACCTTCTTCCTGCAGCCCGACCCGGAGACGGGCGAGCGCAAGGTGCTGCGCACCCACACCAGCCCGGTGCAGGTGCGGACGATGCAGACGACAGGCGACAAGCCCGAGGCCCCGTGGATCGCCACGGGTCAGGAGCCGCCGATCCGCATCATCGCGCCGGGCCGCACCTTCCGTAAGGATTCCGACGCCACCCACACGCCGATGTTCCATCAGGTCGAGGGTCTGGTGATCGACCGCGACATCCACATGGGCCATCTGAAGTGGACGCTGGAGACCTTCCTGGCGCGCTTCTTCGAGATGGACAGCATCGACGCGCGCTTCCGTCCGCACCACTTCCCCTTCACCGAGCCGTCGGCGGAAATGGACATCCGCTGCGACCGATCGGGCGGCGAGCTGAAGCTGAACCAGGGCGACAGCTGGATGGAGATCCTGGGCTGCGGCATGGTGCATCCGAACGTGCTGCGCAGCTGCGGTCTGGACCCGGCCGAATGGCAGGGCTTCGCCTTCGGCATGGGCGTCGACCGCCTGGCCATGCTGAAATACGGCATCACCGACCTGCGCCCCATGTTCGAGGCGGACGTGCGGTGGATGAAGAACTACGGCTTCTCGGCCTTCACGGCGCCGAACGCCGCCAGCGGCCTGAGCTGAGGACACGACGATGAAATTCACCCTGTCCTGGCTCAAGAACCATCTCGAGACCGACGCTGACGTTCACGCCATCGCCGAGGCCATGACCATGGCCGGGCTGGAGGTCGAGCATGTCTCGGACCCGACCGCCAAGCTGGCGCCGTTCACGGTGGCCAAGATCGTCTCGGCCGAGCGCCATCCGAACGCCGACCGGCTGCAGGTCTGCCAGGTCGAGACGGTGGACGGCATGAAGGAGATCGTCTGCGGCGCGCCGAATGCGCGCCCGGGCCTGACCACCATCTACGCCCCCATCGGCGCTTACGTGCCCGGCCTGGGCGTGACCCTGGTCGAGAAGCCGGTGCGCGGCGTGGTGTCGAACGGCATGCTGTGTTCGGCCTCCGAGCTGGAGCTGGCCGACGACAGCGACGGCATTCAGGAACTGCCCGACACGCTGGCGGTCGGGACCCCCGCGGCGGCGGTGTTCGGGGCCGAGCCGGTGATCGATTTCGAGGTGACGCCGAACCGGCCCGACTGGCTGGGCGTGGCGGGCATCGCGCGCGACCTGGCGGCGGCGGGTGTCGGCACGCTGAAGACCTATGACATCGCGCCGGTGCGCGGCGGATTCCCGTCGCCGATAGCGGTGCGGATCGAGGCGCCCGAGATGTGCCCGGTCTTCGCCGGTCGCCTGATCCGGGGCGTGAAGAATGGGCCGTCGCCCGACTGGCTGCAGCGCCGCCTGACGGCCATCGGCCTGCGCTCGATCAACCGGCTGGTCGATGTGACCAACCTGATCGCCTATGATCAGGCGCGGCCGCTGCACGTCTATGACGCGGCCAAGCTGGTCGGGGCCGAGATCGTCGTGCGCGGCGGCCAGATCGCCAGCGATACCGGCGAGCACGAGCATCTGATCGCGCTGGACGGCAAGACCTATCAGGTCGATCCGGCCATGTGCGTGATCGCCGACGCGGCGGGCGAACGGCCCATCGGCCTGGGCGGCGTCATGGGCGGCGAGAGCACCGGCTGTTCGGATCAGACGGTCGACGTCTTCCTGGAATCCGCCTGGTTCGACCCCATCGTCACGGCCCAGACCGGGCGGACCCTGACCATCAGCTCCGACGCCCAGTACCGGTTCGCGCGTGGCGTGGACACGGCCTCGGTCGTGCCGGGGCTGGAGCTGGCGACGCGCCTGATCCTGGACCTGTGCGGCGGCGAACCGTCGGACATCGTGGCCGCCGGTCAGACGCCCGCCCTGCCGCAGCCGCTGGATTTCGATCCGGCCTATGTCGCGCGCCTGTCGGGCCTGACGCTGGGCGACGACCGCATCGCCGACATCCTGAAGGCGCTGGGCTTTGACATCGCTCCCGGTTCGCCGTGGCGGGTCACGCCGCCATCGTGGCGCCGTGATGTCGATGGCCCCGCCGATCTGGTGGAAGAGGTCGCGCGCATCGCCGGCTACGGCGCCCTGCCGTCGACGCCGTTGCCGCAGGTCGCCCGACCCGCGCGTGGCGTGCTGAGCCCGCGCCAGACCCGCATCCGCATCGCCCGCCGGGCGCTGGCGGCCATGGGCTATGGCGAGGCCGTCACCTGGTCCTTCACCAGCCGCAAGATCGCCGAGGCTTTCGGCGGCGGGTCGGAGCGACTGGTGCTGCAAAACCCGATCGCGTCGGAACTGGACTGCATGCGTCCGTCAGTGCTGCCGAACCTGATCCAGGCGGCGGCGCGCAACGCCGCGCGCGGCCACGCCGACGCGGCCCTGTTCGAGATCGGTCCGATCTATCTGGGCGACCGCCCCGGCGACCAGAAGACGGTCATCGCCGGTCTGATCGCGCCCCACGCCGCCCGCCACTGGAGCGGCCAGCCGGAACAGGCGCTGTATGCGCTCAAGGGCGACCTGATGGCCCTGCTGGAAGAGCTGGGCGCGCCGGTCGCGTCCCTGCAGCTGGTCGAGGGACAGAATCGCGACTGGTGGCGGCCGGGTCAATCGGCCCGCCTGCAGCTGGGCCCCAAGGTGGTGGTGGCCGAGTTCGGCGCCCTGCATCCGCGCACGCTGAAGGCGCTGGGCGCCGATGCGCCGATGGTCGCCTTCGAGGTCATGCTGGACGCAGTGCCCGAGCCGCGCGTCGCCCGGGGCAAGGCGCGCCCGGCGGCCGATCTGCCGCCGCTGCAACCCCTGACCCGCGACTTCGCCTTCCTGGTCGATGGCGACCGCCCGGCGGGCGATCTGGTCAAGGCCGTGGTTGGGGCGGACAAGGCGTTGATCGCCGACGTGCGCGTGTTCGACGTCTATCGCGGCCAGGGCGTGCCCGAGGGACAGAAGTCCGTCGCGCTGGAGGTCGTGATCCAGCCGCGCGAAGCCACCCTGACCGACACCGAGATCGAGGCCCTGACCGGCAAGATCACCGCTGCCGCCGCCAGGGCCGGCGCCGAACTGAGGGCCTGATCGATGACCAAGAAACCCTGGGCCGAGACGACGTTCGAGCGGAACCTGTTCCGCGCGCGCTGGCTGATGGCGCCCTTCTATCTGGGTCTGGTGGCGGCGCTGTTCATGCTGCTGACCGTCTTCGTGCGCGAACTGTTCTATTATGTGCCGCAGGCCTTCGTGATCGGCGAAGGGCACATGAATTCGGACGGCGCCATCCTGGCTATCCTCAGCCTGGTGGACCTGTCGCTGGCGGGCAATCTGCTGTTGATCGTCCTGTATTCCGGCTACGAGAATTTCGTCTCCAAACTGGATCTGGACGAGGACCATGTAGACCGGCCGCCGTGGATGGGCACGGTCGACTTCTCGGGCCTGAAGATGAAGCTGATCGCCTCCATCGTGGCGATCTCGGCCATCTATCTGCTGAAAAGCTTCATGAACATCGGCAAGCCGGGCCATCCGCTGGACGAGGCGGGGCTGATGTGGGCGGTGATCATCCACCTGACCTTCGTCGCCTCGGGCGTGCTGCTGGCCGTGATGGACTGGGTCGCCAGCAAGACCGACAAGCATTGATCTTAGGGGGCCTACCGCCCTTCGGGCTGCTTGAGGCCGGAGGCTTGGCCTACCGCCCTTCGGGCTGCTTGAGGCCGGTTCAGGGCCTACCGCGCTTTGCGCTACTTGAGGCGGGCGGCAGTGAGCGAGGCCCGGCTGTAAGCTCCGGTTAACCTTACAGCCCCAAGGCTGCCGCAAAGCGCGGCGACGGTGCGCGGCAGGGCCCGCGATGAGTCGGGCGCGTCGAAATCGACCGGAGCCATCGACATGCATCGCCGCCACCTTCTCGCCTCCGGCCTGGCCGTCGCCTCGACCTCGGCCCTGGGCGCCTGCGCCACGCGCCAGCCGGCCGACCCCAACTATCCGATCCGGTCCGACAACACGGCCCCCGCCTATACGTTCGACGAACTGGTCGCGGCCGGATCGCGCGAACTGGGCATCGCCTCGGAAGCCATCGGCGGCGCCATCGAACGCGTCTTCTCCGATCAGGGCGACCGCCCCACCGCCTATATCGCGGGCGAGGAAGCGTCCGGCGCGGCTGTCGCCGGCCTGCGCTATGGGCGCGGCGCGCTGCACATGAAGGACCTGTCCGCCTCGCAGGAGGTGTTCTGGCAGGGCGCCTCGATCGGCTGGGACTGGGGCGGCAACGCCAGCCGGGTCTTCACCCTGGTCTACGGCCTGTTCCACCCCGACATGATCTATCGCCGCTACCCCGGCGTGGAAGGCTCGGCCTATCTGATCGCCGGTCTGGGCGTGAACTATCAGCGCGCCGACGGCATCGTCCTGGCCCCCATCCGCACCGGCGTCGGCCTGCGCCTGGGCGCCAATGTCGGCACCATGAGCTACAGCCGCCAGCGCAACATCCTGCCTTTCTAGGCAGGAAGAGGCGCTAACGCGAGCGACGCGGTCGCTCGCTGCTTGAGCGCTTCACGGGCGCGCTGTGCGTTCAGGCCGGGTTTTGCACCAGCCGAAGCAAGGTCCCGTCGGGGTCGATCAGGCCGCCGATGCGCAGGCCGGACGGCGTCAGCGTTGGGCGGTGCAGGCGGGGCGGCTGGGCCGCGCCTTCCCTGATCCCGGCGGCCTCGCAGGCGGTGTAGAAGGCGTCCAGGTCATCCAGCCGCAGGCAGCAGCCGAACGAGCTGGTGGCCGGATCCAGGTCGGGAAAGGGAAAGAACTCCAGCGCCAGCCCGCCGCGCTTCAGGATCATCCAGCCGTGGTCACGCCAGGTCCGCTCGAACCCCAGCGCCGCATAGAAGGCCTCGGTCCGGTCGAAATCCCGGGACGGCAGGTTGGGCGTGGCGTGGTCGGTCATCGGCGGTCTCCGCTCAGGTCCGGGCGTCCATGATCGCCTCCAGCCCCTCGCGGTAGCCGGGATAGCGCGGGCGCCAGCCCAGTTCGGCCTTGGCGCGGGCGTTCGAGAGGCGTTTGGAGTCGCGATAGAAGCGGCGCATGGCGTCGGACACCGACGGCTCGTCCAGATCGATCTCTGCCGGGCGCGGCAGACCCAGGCGCGCGGCGGCCCATTCGATGACGGCGTCGGCCGGGGCGGGTTCGTCGTCGGCCAGGGTGTAGGCCCGGCCCGGATGCGGGCGCGCCATGGAGGCGAAGAAACCGGCCACGGCGTCGTCGACGTGGATGCGGTTGAACACCTGGCCCGGCTTGCGCACGATCCGCGCCGTGCCGTCCCACAGGCGCTCCAGCGCCGAGCGGCCGGGGCCATAGAGGGCGGGCAGGCGGAACAGCTGGACCGTCAGACCCATGCCGCGCCCGGCGTCCAGCCAGTCCTGCTCAGCCTTGACCCGGCGCGCGCCCTCCAACGTCGCGGCGTTCAGGGCGTCATCCTCGAAGGCCCAGCCGCCGTCGCGGTCGCCGTAGACGGCGGTGGACGAGACATAGCCGATCCAGTCGGGCCAGACGTCGCCGCCCAGCGCCGGCAGGAGGGCCCGCGCGCCGGGGCAGCCGTTGGCGTCCGGCGGGGCGGTGACCAGGATGGCCGTGGCGGCGGCGACGGCGGCCTTGAGCGCGGTCGTATCGGCGGGATCGACGGCGCCGAAGCCCTCGGCGATCAACGCCGCCCGGCGTTCGGCGTCGCGCGAGGTCAGCACGGCGCGTCCGCCCCGACGCACGGCATCGCGGGCCGCCGCCCGCCCCAACCAGCCGCCGCCGAACACCAGCAGGGCGGGGCGGCGCGCGAGGTCGGTCATCGTGTCTGCGGGAGCGGGGATGTCGGGCAAGACCTCAGGCGGCTCCGGCTTGTGGGGCGGCCTTCACCGCGGCCTGCGATTGCAGCGCCTCGGCCCGCTCGCCGTTCCAGCTGGAGACGCAGGGGATCTTGGACCGGTCGGCGCGGTCGGCGTAGCGACGGGCGATGTCGGTGACGTCGGCCATCAGGCCCTCGGCCAAGGTGATCGGCTTCAGACCCAGCTCGCGGAACTGGTCGTTGGCGACGACCAGGTCGTTCTCGTCCGCCTCCTGACGCGGATTGGCGACGTTGTGGACCTCGGCTCCCGTCATGGCGGCGACCATGGCGGCCAGGTCGCGGACGCGGCGGCTCTCGGTCATCTGGTTCAGGATCTTGACCCGGTCGCCCGATTTCGGCGGGTTGTTCAGCGCCAGCTCGACACAGCGCACCGTGTCCTGAATGTGGATGAAGGCCCGCGTCTGGCCGCCCGAGCCATGCACCGTCAGCGGATAGCCAAGCGCGCCCTGCATCAGGAAGCGGTTCAGGACGGTGCCGTAGTCGCCGTCATAGTCGAAGCGGTTGATCAGTCGCTCGTCCTGACGGGTCTCTTCGGTCTGGGCGCCCCAGACGATGCCCTGGTGCAGGTCGGTGATCCGCAGGCCGTCGTTCCTGGCGTAGAACTGGAACAGCAGGGCGTCCTGGGTCTTGGTCATGTGATAGATCGACCCCGGGTTCGGCGGGAACAGGATCTCCTGCTCGGTCGGACCGAAGTCGGTGTCCACCGTGACCTTCAGATAGCCCTCGGGGATGCGCAGGCCAGCGGTCGTATAGCCATAGACGCCCATGGTCCCCAGGTGCGCCAGATGCACGTCCCGCCCGCTCTCGACGATGGCGGCGAGCAGGTGGTTGGTGGCGTTCAGATTGTTGTCGACGGTGTACAGCTTGTGCCGCGCCGACTTCATCGAATAGGGAGCGGCCCGCTGTTCGGCGAAGTGGACGACGCTGTCCGGCGCCCAATCGCGGATCAGGGCGACCAGGCGGTCGAATTCCTTGCCGACCGTGATGTTCTGGAATTCGATAGTCTTGCCGCTGATCTCATTCCACGCGGCGATGCGCTCGCCCATGGTGCGGATGGGAGTCAGGGACTGGACCTCCAGCTCGTTGTCGATGTTGCGGCGGCTGAGGTTGTCGACGATCAGCACGTCCCAGCCGCGCGCCGACAGGTGCAGGGCCGTGGGCCAGCCGCAGAAGCCGTCGCCGCCCAGAATCATCACGCGCATGGTCGAACCTTCGTATTCGTCTGTGGCTTCTTGCTAACCGATGGCGAGAAGGGACGAAAGCGTGGTGGTGAGGCGTGTCGTTCCAGATCCCGACCAAAAAACAGGGTCTGAACCGTCTGAAAAGTCTGAAATTGGAGAACCATGACGCGCAGGTTAGCGGTCGGCTGCGTCGAACGCGGGCGCAGGCGTCAGGGCAGGGCCATCAGCACCAGCGGCCAGGGGCGTCCGGCGTCGTCGGTCTCGGCTCGGCCGACGGCGACGAAACCCATGCGTTCGTAGAAGGCGCGGGCGCCCGGGTTGCCCTCGTTGACCTTCAACCGCGCGGCGCCGTGGGCGAGGGCGTACAGGGTCAGGGCGCGGCCATAACCCCGGCGGTGCGCGTCCGGATCGACGAACAGGGCCGCCAGCTCGTCGCCGTCCAGCCCCAGGAAGCCGACTGGCCGCCCCTCGGCCTCCAGCGTCCACAGGCCCTGGCCGCTTGCCAGATAAGCCGCCACGTCCGGTTCGATGCCGTCGATCTCCGCGGGGGACAGGAAATGGTGCGTCGCCTCGACCGCGCGGCGCCAGACGCCCAGCAGGGCGGGCGCGTCGGCGGGTGCGATGGGCCGGATCATGACTAAAGCAGCGCCTCGATCGCCTTGCGGGCGGCGTCGCCCAGGTCGGGGCGCTTCAGCGCCAGGGCGACGTTGGCGCGCAGCAGGCCGATCTTGTCGCCGCAGTCGTGGGTCACGCCCTCGTATTCATAGGCGGTGAAGCTCTGGCTCTGCATCAGCCGGGCCATGGCGTCGGTCAGCTGGATCTCGCCGCCGGCGCCGCGTTCCTGCGTCTCCAGCAGATCGAAGATTTCCGGCTGCAGGATGTAGCGGCCCGAGATCGACATGTTCGACGGGGCCGTGCCCTGGGCGGGCTTTTCGACCATCCCCTTCATGGCGAAGCGGCGGCCGTCCTGCGACGAGGGGTCGATGATGCCGTATTTGTGGGTGTCGGCCTCGGGCACGGCCTCGACGCCGATGACGTTGCCGCCGACCTCGGCATAGATGTCGGCCAGCTGTTTCAGGGCGCCCGGCTGCGAATCCACGATCACGTCGGGCAGGATGACGGCGAACGGCTCGTGGCCGATGATGTCGCGGGCGCACCAGACGGCGTGGCCCAGCCCCTTGGGCTGCATCTGGCGGGTGAAGCTCATCTCGCCGGCCTGGGCCAGTTCGGCGTTCATGATCTGCAGGATCTCGGTCTTGCCCTTGGCCGCCAGCTGGGCCTCCAGCTCGATCTGGTGATCGAAATAGTCCTCGATCGCCTGTTTGGCGCGGCCGGTGACGAAGACGATGTGCTCGATCCCCGCCTCGCGCGCCTCTTCGACGATGTAGGACAGGATCGGCCGGTCGACGACGTTCAGCAGTTCCTTCGGCGTGGTCTTGGTGCCGGGCAGCACGCGCGTGCCCAGACCGGCGACAGGCAGGACCGCCTTGCGAAGGCGGGCGGGGGAATGAGACATCGGTCGTCCTGAACAGCCAAGGTTATGCGTCATAGCGCAAACGCAAGAGCCGACCAACGCGCTCACGCCGCAGGAGTTTCGCTCGATCTCTTCCTTCTCCCCTTGTGGGAGAAGGTGGGCGCCGAAGGCGCTCGGATGAGGGGTCTCGCCACCGCCAGACGGAAGCCCATCTCAAACGTCTCGCAACCCCTCATCCGTCTTGCTTCGCAAGCCACCTTCTCCCGCAAGGGGAGAAGGGTTCAGATCACTCCACCGTCACCGACTTGGCCAAGTTGCGGGGCTGGTCGACGTCGGTGCCTTTTTGCACGGCGGTGTAATAGGCCAGCAGCTGCACCGGCACGGCATAGACCAGCGGCGCGATCAGCGGGTGGCAGTCGGGGGCGTCGACGCGGCGGATGCCCGCGCCGTGCGGGGCCGGGGCCTTGGCCGGGGCGATCATGATCACCGGGCCGCCGCGCGCGGCGACCTCCTGCAGGTTCGAGGCGGTCTTTTCATAGACGTCGTCGAGGGGGGCGAGCGCGATGGTCGGCGTCTCCTCGTCGATCAGGGCGATGGGACCGTGCTTCAGTTCACCGGCGGCATAGCCCTCGGCGTGGATATAGCTGATCTCCTTCAGCTTCAGCGCGCCTTCCATGGCCAGGGGGAACATGGCGCCCCGGCCCAGGAACAGCACGTCGGTCGCCCTGGCCAGGTCATGGGCCACGGCCTTGATCTGGACGTCCATCTGCACCGCCTCGGCGATCAGGCGCGGGGCCTCGAACAGGGCCTTGACCAGTTCGGCTTCGCGCACCGCGTCGATCCGGCCGCGCGCGACGCCCGCCGCGACGGCCAGCGCCAGCAGGGCCGAGACCTGGGCGGTGAAGGCCTTGGTCGAGGCGACGCCGATTTCCGGGCCGGCATGGGTCGGCCACAGGATTTCGGCCTCGCGCGCCATGGAGGACGAGTGGACGTTGACCACGGCGGCGGTTTTCAGGCCCTGCGCCTTGCACCAGGTCAGGCTGGCCAGGGTGTCGGCGGTCTCGCCCGACTGGCTGACGGCCACGGCGATGGTGCCCGGCGTCAGGGCGGGGGAGCGATAGCGGAACTCGGACGCGATCTCGACGTCGCAGGGCAGGCCGGCCAGTTTTTCAAACGCGTATTTGCCGATCTGACCGGCGTAGAAGGCGGTGCCGCAGGCGACGATCTGCAACCGGTCCACGGCGGCGAAATCGACGGCCTGGACCTTGGCCTTGCCGGTCACCAGGTCGAGGTATTCGGACAGGGTGTGCTGGACGCTGTCGGGCTGTTCATGGATTTCCTTCTCCATGAAGTGGCGATAGGCGCCCTTTTCGACCATGGCCGACGAGGCCGAGACCTGGACGATCTCGCGCTCCACGGCGGCGCCCGAGGCGTCGAACATGCGCGCGCCCGAGCGCGTCATGGCGACATAGTCGCCTTCTTCCAGATAGCTGATCTTCTGCGTGAAGGGGCCGACCGCCAGGGCGTCAGAGCCCAGATACATCTCGCCCTCGCCCCAGCCGACGACCAGCGGGCTGCCGCGCCGGGCGCCCAGGATCAGCTCGTCCTCGCCCTCGATCAGCACCGCCAGGGCATAGGCGCCGGTCAGCCGGTCCAGCGTGGCCTTGAAAGCGGCCAGAGGCTCGGCGCCATTGGCCAGGTTGTGGTCCAGCAGATGGGCCACGACCTCGGTGTCGGTCTGGCTTTCGAATACGCGGCCCTCGGCCTGCAGTTCTGCCTTCAGTTCGGCGAAATTCTCGATGATGCCGTTGTGGACCAGGCAGACCCGGCCCGCCTTGTGCGGGTGGGCGTTGGGCACGGACGGCGCGCCGTGGGTGGCCCAGCGGGTGTGGCCGATGGCGATGGTCGACGACAGGGGTTCGGCCGCCAGCACGGCCTCCAGCTCGCGGATCTTGCCCTTGGCGCGGCGGCGTTCGATGGCGCCGCCGACGATGGCGGCGACCCCGGCGGAATCGTAGCCGCGGTATTCCAGCCGCTTCAGGCTGTCGATGACGCGGGGAACGGCCGGGCCCGTGCCGGTGACGCCGATGATGCCGCACATGATGGTCGCTCCACGCTTTCGATCGGGACGGCGTCGCTTTGCGCGACGACGCCGGACAGTTTAAGCCGGTCCGTTCCGCCCGGTTCGCATCTAGGGGATGATTGGACCGGCGCCATCCAAAAAAGGGTTTCGGAAGGTTTCTTTCGGCCCCGAAACGCAAGGGACGACGCCGTGGGCGAAAGAAAATACTTCGGCACCGACGGCATTCGCGGCCGCGCCAACACCCATCCGATGACGGCCGAGGTCGCCCTGCGCGTCGGCCTGGCGGCGGGCAAGCTGTTCCGCACCGACGACGACCGTCGCCATCTGGTCGTGATCGGCAAGGACACCCGGCTGTCGGGCTATACGATCGAGCCGGCGCTGGTCGCGGGCCTGGCCAGTGTGGGCATGGATGTGCGCACTTTCGGGCCGTTGCCGACGCCGGGCGTGGCGATGATGACCCGCTCGATGCGCGCGGATCTGGGGATCATGATCTCGGCCTCGCACAACGACTACGCCGACAACGGGATCAAGCTGTTCGGGCCGGACGGCTACAAGCTGTCGGACGAGATTGAGCTGAAGATCGAGGCGATGATGGACGAGGGGCTGGGCGACGGCCTGGCGCCGTCGGACCGTCTGGGCCGGGTCAAGCGCATCGACGACGCCCCGCCGCGTTATATCGAGATCGCCAAGTCCGCCTTCCCCAAGCGGCTCAGCCTCAAGGGCCTGCGCATCGCCGTCGACTGCGCCAACGGCGCCGGCTATCGCGTGGCCCCGACGACCCTGTACGAACTGGGGGCTGAGGTGTTCCCCGTAGGGGTCGAGCCGAACGGCCTGAACATCAACGCGGACTGCGGATCGACCCATCCGGGCACGGTGTCCGAGGCGGTGAAACGCTATCGCTGCGACATCGGCATCGCCCTGGACGGCGACGCCGACCGGGTCATCATCTGCGACGAGAAGGGCAATGTGGTCGATGGCGATCAGATCATGGCTCTGGTCGGGCTGGACTGGGCCAAGCGCGGGCGGCTGGCGGGCGGCGGCGTGGTCGCCACTGTCATGTCCAACCTGGGGCTGGAGCGGCGTCTGAAGGCCGAGGGCCTGACGCTGGAGCGGACCAAGGTCGGCGACCGCTATGTCATGGAGCGGATGCAGTCGGGCGGTTTCAACATCGGCGGCGAGCAGTCGGGCCACATCATCCTGAAGGACCACGCCACCACGGGCGATGGCCTTATGGCGGCGTTGCAGGTGCTGGCCGTCCTGGTCGAAAGCGGCCGCCCGATGAGCGAGCTGGCCCGCCAGTTCGAGCCCGTGCCGCAACTGCTCCAGAACGTCCGCTACTCCGCCGGAAAGCCGCTGGACGACGCCGGGGTCAAGGCCGCGATCGCCGAGGCCGAGGGTGCGCTGAACGGCGCCGGCCGCCTGCTGGTGCGGCCGTCCGGCACGGAAAAGCTGATCCGCGTCATGGCCGAGGGCGACGACGAGGCGCTGGTCAAGCGCGTCGTCGCCGATGTGGCCGCGGCGGTGAAGGCGGCGGGCTGATCGCCCGCCGCATCCGGCCTTAGATCGCGGCCAGGGCCTGTTGCAGGTCGGCCCACAGATCCTCGACATTCTCGATGCCGACCGACAGCCGCACCAGGTTGTCGCCGATGCCGCTGCGCTGCTTGGCCTCGGCCGTATAGTCCGAGTGGGTCATGCTGGACGGGTGCGAGGCCAGGCTCTCGGCGCCGCCCAGGCTGACGGCCAGCTTGAACAGGGTCAGGGCGTTCAGCATGCGGAAAGCCTCGGCCTCGCCGCCCGGCAGGCGCAGGGCGAAGGTCGAGCCCATGCCCCGGCACTGGCTGTCGAAGATGGCCTGCTGCTCGGGCGAGGCGTCCGGGCCGCCGGCGGTCAGCACCTCGTTCACGCGCGGATCGGCGCGCAGGCGCTCGGCCAGAACCATGGCGTTCTGCTGCGCCCGCTCCATGCGGATGTGCAGCGTCTCCAGACTGCGCAGCAGCAGCCAGGCGGTGTGCGGGTCGGTGGTCGTGCCGCAGATGGTCCGCATCTCGCCCACCCGCGCCATGATGTCGGCGCCGCCCATGCAGCCGCCCGCGATCAGGTCCGAATGGCCGCCGACGTATTTGGTCAGAGAATACAGCACCAGGTCCGCGCCCAGCTCCAGCGGGCTCTGCCACAGCGGTCCCAGGAAGGTGTTGTCGACGGCGACGATCGGGCGCTCGGCCTGGTCGATGGCTTTCGCCCCCGCCACGGCGCGGGCGATGTCGACCAGTTGATTGGTCGGATTGGCGGGGGTCTCCAGATAGACGGCGGCCAGACGCCCGCCGGTCGCCCTCGCCTGACGGGCCGCGTCGATCATGGCGGCGTCCAGCGCGTCGGCGCCCTCGGTCGCGGGGATGCTGATCGCCTTGACGCCATAGCGGGGCAGGATGCGGTCGAACAGATATTCGGTCCCGCCGTATGCGGGGGCCGTGTACAGGATCACGTCGCCCGGCCGCACCAGCGCCAGCATGGCGGTCGAGATGGCGGCCATGCCGCTGGAGAAGACCAGCGCCTTGTCCGCCTTGTCCCAGACGGCCAGACGATCTTCCAGAATCTCGAGGTTCGGGTTGTTGATCCGCGAATAGATCAGGCCCAGCGCCTCGTCCGGGTCGCGCTGGCGCAGGCCGTAGGCGACCTCGAAGAAGCGCTTGCCGTCCTCGGCCGACTTGAAGACGAAGGTGGACGCCTGGAACAGCGGGGCCTTGATCGCGCCTTCCGACAGGGCCGGGTCATAGCCATAGCCCATCATCAGGGTTTCGGGCGCGAGCGTGCGGTCGCCCAGCACGCGGGTGCGGTGACGGTTCATTGTTTTGTTTCCTCTCCGTCAGGCGTGATAGCCGACCCCGGAAGGACGCGCCAGCGAACGCCAGAATCGCGCATTGCCCGGCGTGGGAGAACTTTTCACCGTCGAGCGATCAGGGCGTCAGCGCCTGAACCACGTCCTCGATCCGCTTGCGGATGTCGGGGACGGCGATGGTCTCCCAGAAAGCGGCGCGCGCGGGCGGCCCCAGCACGAACAGGGCCGGATCGGGCGCGCCGTCGGCGTTCAGGACGCGGCCGGTCGCATCGAGATCAAGGCCGAGACGCAGGGGATCCAGCCGCGCGCGACCATCGGCGATCAGCGGCCCGGTCAGGGGATCGCGGGCGGCGTCGTGGCCGGGACCGGTGCAGTCCAGCAGCCAGGCGGCGCGCAGCGGCGGCTGGGCGGCGCCGGCGCGCGGGGTCCAGTCGACGATCACGCCCGCCGCGTCGGCCGTCACGCAGCGCACACGGCCCGCATGGACGATCAGGCGACCGTCCTGTTTCAGCTGATCCAGCGCCTGGGCGATACGGTCGGCGATGCGGTGGCGGTGCACGTCCCACCACGGGCGCAGATGACGCACCAGTCGGGCGCGCTGGCCGCTGTCGGTCTCGCGCCACAGGTCGGCGGTGATCGGGCGATAGGCGTCCATCACCTCGCGCCAGCCGGTTTCGGCGGCCAGACGGCGGGCGGCGGCCAGACGGCGGGACGCCGGGCCGGTGGTCGCCTCGGGCGGCAGGGTCGCGGGATGATCCGGGTGCTGACGATGGGCGCGGGGCAGCAGGCCACGACGCGACAGGGCCAATGCCCGGCCGCGCCAGCCGCGCGCGGTCAACGCCTGCGCCATGTCGACCATGGTCAGGCCCGTGCCGACGATCAGCACGTCGTCGTCCATGCCGATCCGTTCCAGCGCGCCGGGCGCCCAGGGATCGGGAATGATGCGCTCGCCGGCGCCCGGTTCGGCGGTCTTCGGCGCCGGATTGCCGGTGGCCAGGACGACGGCGCGGCCCGCGATGCGGCGGCCGTCGGCCAGACGCACGCCGTGCGCCTTGATGGTCGCGACCTGACCCACGACCCGTTCGATCAGGCCGGGATGGGCCGCCTCGGCGCCCGCCAGCCGGTCCTGCACATAGCGGCCATAGATCTGGCGCGGGGCGAAATCCTCGGGGTCGGCCAGGTCGGGGTGGTGGACCGTCAGCCAGTCGACGAAGTCATTGGGCCGCCCTTCGATAGCGCTCATCCGGTTCGAACGAACGTTCAGCAGATGGCCCGCGAACGGCGTGGAATAGGCGACGCCCAGACCGAAATCATCGGTGCGGCCGATCAGGACGGAGGGCAGGCCCGCCTCGGCCAGCCGCGCCGCCAGCATGGATCCGGAAAAACCGGCCCCGACAATGACGATGGGCTCTCGCGAAGACTCGACCATGGCCGTTCCTCGCCCGAAGACCGCGCCGGGTCAAATGCCGTCAGATCTCCTGGTTGAACGCGCCGACCTCGGGGTGGGCGGCGAGGCGGGGCTTCACCTCCTCGCGGAACAGGGCGCGCATGTCGTCTTCCGAACGCATGCTTTCGACCACCACCACCAGTTCGGGCTTGTTCGACGAGGCGCGGACCAGCACCCAGCTTCCGTCTTCCAGATGCACGCGCACGCCGTTGACAGTGATCGCCTCGACGATCCTGCGACCCAGAATCGAGCCGCCGGACGCGGCCAGGTCCTCGTATTCCTTCACGATCTTCGCCAGCACGTCGTATTTCAGCTCGTCGTCGCAGTGGGGCGACATGGTCAGGCTGGTCCAGGCGTCGGGCAGGGCGGCCTTCAGCTCGCTGAGGCTCTTGCCCGGATTGCGGTCCAGCATGGCCAGCACGGCGCCGGCCGCGACCAGTCCGTCGTCATAGCCATGGCCCAGGTCGCCGGCCATGAAGAAGTGGCCCGACTTCTCGAACCCGGCCAGGGCGCCGATCTCGGCGGTCTTGCGCTTGATATAGGAGTGGCCGGTCTTCCAGTAGACGGTGGTCGCGCCGTTCGCCTTCAGCACCTCGTCGGTCTTGTACAGGCCGGTCGACTTCACATCGACGACGAAGGTCGCGTTGGGATGGCTGGCCGACAGGTCGCGGGCCAGCATCAGGCCGATCTTGTCGGCGAAAATCTCCTCGCCCGTGTTGTCGACCACCCCGCAGCGGTCGCCGTCGCCGTCAAAGCCCAGGGCCAGGTCGGCGCCGGTCTCGCGCACCTTGGCCGCCATCTGCACCAGCATGGCGTGATCTTCCGGGTTCGGATTGTATTTGGGGAAGGTGAAGTCCAGCTCGGTGTCCATCTCGATCACCTCGGCGCCCATGGCCCGCAGCGCGGCGGGGGCGAAGGCGCCGGCGGTGCCGTTGCCGCAGGCGGCGACGACCCGTAGCGGACGGGACAGCTTCACCTTGGACGCCACATCGGCGATGTAGCGGTCGCGGAAGCCCTCGATCCGCTCCAGACGGCCGCCGGGGCGGCTCACGCCCTGGTCGCCCAGCACGATCTCCTTCAGGCGGCCGATCTCGTCGGGACCGAAAGTCAGGGGTGGGTTGGCGCCCATCTTGACCCCGGTCCAGCCGTTCTCGTTATGGCTGGCGGTGACCATGGCGACGCAGGGAGCGTCCAGCGCAAACTGGGCGTAATAGGCCATCGGCGACAGGGCCAGGCCGACGTCCAGAACCTCCATCCCGCCTTCCAGCAGGCCCAGGATCAGGGCGTGTTTCACGGTCATCGAATAGGACCGGTAGTCGTGGCCGACGACGATGCGCGGGGTCTGGCCGATCTCGTGGACATAGGTCGCCAGACCCAGGCCCAGCGCCTGAATGCCCAGCAGGTTGATTTCCTTCTCCAGGATCCAGCGCGCGTCATATTCGCGGAAGCCGGTCGGCTTCACGAGCGGGAGGGTCTCGTACTCCGCCGTATTGGGGCGGATGTCCGTGCGCGGCGTCGTCATGAGGCGTCCTGAACGTGCTTAGGGCCAGACCAGGGCCAGCGCCGTCATCGCCACAAAGGCGATCAGGGCCAGCGAAAAGAAGAGGCGGTCCGACATGAGAAGGGGAGTCTATCCGGGTGGGCCGGGACCGACAACCAACGCCTGAACGCCGTTATGGGTGCGGGTGTTGAACCGGGCGAATCTTGACCGACCCCGACGGCGCGGCCTACCCCGTAACTTACGTAACCGGAGACTTCGATGCCGCGCCTGATCCTGCTTCGCCATGGCCAGAGCCAGTGGAACCTCGAGAACCGCTTCACCGGCTGGGTCGATGTGGACCTGACGGCCGAGGGCGAGGCCCAGGCCCGGCGCGGCGGCGAACTGATCGCGGCGGCGGGTTTCCATCCGGCGGTGATGTTCACCTCGGTCCTGACGCGGGCGCAGCGCACGGGCGCGCTGGCGCTGGACGCTGCGGGCCTGAAAGATGTGCCGGTGGTCGAGGACTGGCGCCTGAACGAGCGGCACTATGGCGGCCTGACCGGGCTGGACAAGGCCGAGACGGCGGCGAAACACGGCGAGGATCAGGTCAAGGTCTGGCGCCGCAGCTATGACGTGCCGCCGCCGCCGCTGGCCGCCGGTGGCGAGTTCGATTTCCACGCCGACCCCCGCTACGCCGGCAAGGCGATCCCGGACACCGAAAGCCTGAAGACCACGCTGGACCGGGTGCTGCCCTATTGGGACGAGGCGATCGCGCCGCGCCTGAAGGCGGGGCAGGATGTGCTGATCGCGGCCCACGGCAATTCGCTGCGGGCCATCGTCAAACACCTGTTCGCCGTGCCGGACGACCAGATCGTCGGCGTCGAGATCCCGACCGGCAATCCGCTGGAGATCGATCTGGACGCCGCACTGAAGCCGGTCGCGGCGAAATATCTGGACGAGGGGCGGGCCCAGCCCCTGCCGGCGATCCGATGAGCAACTATTCCGACGACGACCGCCGCTTCATGGCCCGCGCGGTCGAACTGGCGCTGGCCCGGATGGGCGAGACCTGGCCCAATCCGGCGGTCGGCTGCGTGATCGCCAAGGACGGCGTGCTGCTGGCCGAGGCCGCGACCGCGCCGGGCGGGCGCCCCCACGCCGAAGAACAGGCCGTTCCGGCGGCCGGCGAAGCTGCGCGTGGCGCCACCGCCTATGTCACGCTGGAGCCGTGCGGCGCCCGGTCGTCGGGCCGCAAATCCTGCGCCCATTTCCTGGGCGAGGCAGGGATCAGCCGGGTGGTGATCGCAGCGCTGGACCCGTCGCCCTTCGCCTCGGGCCGGGGCACCGAGCGGTTGCGCCAGTCGGGACTGCAGGTCGAGACGGGCCTGCTGGGCGACGAGGCCGCCGTCCTGTGCGAGGGCTTCCTGCACAGGCTGGAGACCGGCCGTCCCATGGTGCGGATCAGCGAGGACGGCGCCGGGTTCGACGCCCGCTTCGTCGCCTCGCCCAAGGCCGATCTGGTGACCGAGCTGAAACGTCTGGGCGAGGCCGGCTACACCCGCGTCTGGACCCCGGCGGGCGATCTGGCGGATGCGCTGGCCGAGCAGGGGCTTTTGAGTCTTTAGGGCGCTAACGCTCGCGACGCGGTCGCTCGCTGCCTGAGCGCGCCTGCTCCTCCCTGTCTGTGGGGAGGGGGCCGTGGCCTCGCCTCCCGAAACGCCTGTTTTTTAAAACCATTCTTAATCCGGCATGGTTAAGGCTGGCCCGATGAGCGCCGAACCCGCAGCCGTCGAACGCAAGCGCCTGACGCAGGCCGAGCTGGACGCCATCTGCGCCCGGCACGACCGGCTGTGGCAGGCCAAGCCGGGGGGCGCGCGGGCGGTTTTCGCGTGGATGGACCTGACCGGCCTGGACCTGCGCGGCCGCAACCTGACCGACGCCGATTTTTCCGCCGCCTGCATGATCGGCTGCGACCTGAGCCGGGCCAAGCTGGACAACGCCGCCTTCTTCGGCGCGGACATGCAGGACATCATTCTGGTCGAGGCCAGCCTGCGCCGGGCGGACCTGCGCGGCGCCTGCCTGCGCGGCGCGGATCTGTCGGGCGCCGACCTGTTCGAGGCCGACCTGCGCGAGGGGGCCATCGCCGCCGCCGACCGCAAGATCGGCTTCCGTCTGGTCGAGGCCCAGAACCGCGACGCGACCGAGGCGCGCGGCGCCTCCCTCGTCGGGGCCAATCTGGAACGGTCGAAACTGACCGGCGTGATCGCCCAGGCCGCCGATTTCACCGATGCGGTGATGCGCGACTGCAAACTGGTGCGCGCCAACCTGAAACAGGCCAGTTTCCGCGGCGCGGACCTGGCCGGGGCCGACTTGTCCGGGGCTGATCTGTCCGGCGCCGACCTGCGCGACGCGGTGCTGGTGGGGGTCAAGGCCGCCATGTGGCGGACCGACGGGGCCAGGATGGAGGGCGCCCTGACCGACGACCGGCCCGCCGGCTCGCCCGTTGAACGGATGCCCGCTGCCGAGATGCTGCGTGAACACGCCCTGTGGTGCGAGACGGGCGGGGCCAAGGGCCAGCCCTCGGTGTTCGACAAGGTCGACCTGCGCCCGCTGAAATCGATCACCGGACTGAACCTGACGGCCCTGTCGGCCAAGGGCGCGGTCTTCTATGGCCTGGATATGCAGGGGGTGCAGTTGCAGGGCGCCCAGCTTCAGGGGGCGGACCTGCGCTCGGCCAATCTGCGGCGTGCCGACCTGCGCGGGGCGCGACTGACCGGGGCGCGACTGAACGGCGCCGATCTGCGCGAGGCGCAACTGGGGCCGCTGATGCTGGGGCCGGATCGTCTGTTGCCGGCGGATCTGTCGGACGCCTGCCTTCGTGCAGCGGACCTGTCGGGGGCGGATCTGCGTCGGGCGTCGTTCCGGGGCGCCGATCTGGCGCGCACCCTGCTGCACGGGGCCCAGACCAAGCTGACCGACCTGTCCGGCGCCAACCTGACCGCGATCAAGGGTCTGGACGCGCAGGGCGGCTGGGTCCGCGAGGCGACCCAGGGCTGACACGAAAAAGGGGCGGCGCGAACGCCGCCCCAGTCGATCGGGGATGGAGGACCTTGAAGGTCGGGGGAGGGCTTACGCCGCCTTTCTGGTCTTGGGGGCAGGCTTGCTGTCGACCTGGCCTTCGATCAGCGGCTGGCCGGCGCCGATCTCGATCCGGCGCGGCTTCAGCGCCTCGGGCAGTTCACGCTTCAGGTCGATGGTCAGCAGGCCGTTCGACAGGTCCGCCTTTTCGACCACGACATAGTCGGCCAGCTGGAACCGGCGCTCGAAATCGCGCTCGGCCAGGCCGCGGTGCAGGAAGGTGCGGGCTGCTGCGGCGTCGTCATTGGCGGTCTTGCGGCCGGTGACGGTGAGCAGGTTCTCCTTCGCCTCGATGTTCAGCTCGTCGGGCTTGAAGCCGGCGACGGCGATCTCGATGCGATAGGCGTTCTCGCCCGTGGTCTCGATATTGTAGGGGGGCCAGCCGTTTTCCTGGCTGGTGCGCGCAGCGCTCTCCAGCAGGTTCGCCATCCGGTCGAAACCGACGGCCGAGCGATAGAGCGGCGAGAAATCATAGGTACGCATGTCATCCTCCTGAGGATCAGCAAGGGGTCCGCCCGGCGGTTTCCCCGGACGGCGTGGGTGGTCAGGCCTTGCGGTCCCTGATGGGCCCCGCGGGTCTGAAAGAGCCCGGGATCGGCGCTCTCGGATGAACAGATGGGAGGCGGTTTTCGACCGTCAAGGGGTGGCCGTGACGCCGCGCGAAATCGTCGCCGACCGCCGGTTCCGCCTTGTCGGCGCCGCGAAGCGCCGTATGGGTGTGTGCACGGAACACACGGAGCCACGCCCAATGCGCACGACCGTCCTCGCCGCCGCCCTTCTCGCCCTCGCCACGCCGGCCCTTTCCGCGCCGGCTCTGGCCCAGTCGCCGGACGCCGCGACCAGCCTGCCCCACCGCCAGGGCCTGTCGATGGAGATGCCCGCCCTGCATGAGGACGAGGCGCTGAAAACCGCCATCGCCTCGACCGCCCGACCCGAGGCGGACCGCGCCCGCGACGTCTATCGCCACCCGTTCGAGACCCTGACCTTCTGGGGGCTGACGCCCGGCGCGACCATCGTCGAGATCGAACCCGGCGGCGCGGGCTGGTGGCGCAATATCCTGGAGCCTTACGCCGGAGCGACGGGCGGTCGCTATGTGCCCGTCAACCGTCCGCTGGAGGGGATGGGCGTCGAGCCGGGGACGGCGGACATGGTCGTGGTGGCCCGCGCCTTCCACAACTGGTCCCGCTCGGATCGGGTCGAGCCGTATCTGGCCGCCTTCTTCGCGGCGCTGAAGCCGGGCGGCGTGTTGGCCGTCGAACAACACCGCAGCGCCGAGGGCCTGAACGTCACCGAGACCGCGCCCACCGGCTATGTGCCCGAAAGCTATGTCATCCGCGCCGGCCAGGCCGCCGGCTTCGTGCTGGACGCCCGCAGTGAACTGAACGCCAACGCCCGGGACGACCGCGACCATCCGTTCGGTGTGTGGAGCCTGCCGCCGGTTCGCCGGTCGGAGCAGGACGGACGCACCCTGACGGCGGATGAACGCGCGGCGCTGGACGCCATCGGCGAGAGTGATCGCATGACCCTGCGCTTCCGCAAGCCGGAGGCGACCGCCGGAGGGAGCCAGTGAGGGTTTTGACGCCTGCGGGGAACATGGTTAAGCCAGCCTCGCTGGAGTCGTTCGGGCCGCTCGCCGAATGCTTCCCGGGGGCCGTGCATGCGTAGTTCTTCGTCGCTTCTCTCGTTCGCCTCGCGTCGGACTGTGCTGATGGGCGCGACGGCGGCCGCGATCACGGGTCTGGCCGCCTGCGGCCGCGACAAGAAGGCGGACGAGCCGGCCGCCCCGCCCGAACCCGAAGGCCCGCCCAAGGGCTCGCTGGACTGGGCCGTGGCGGGCGCCTGGCGCAGTGCGGCGGACAAGGCGCGTGACCCCTATCGCCACCCGGTCGAAACGCTGCGCTTCCTGGGCCTGCGTCCGGGTATGAAGGTGGCCGAGATCTGGCCGGGCAGCGGCTGGTACGCCGACATCCTGGCCCCCTATCTGAACGAGGGCGGCGGCGCTTATCTGGCCATCGGTTTCGAGAGCGGCCCGAACGCCAATCCCGCCCAGACGGCCCTGAACGAGGCCTTCCGCCGCCGCTTCGCCGAGAACCGCAAGCTGTACGGCGAGATGACGTTCGGCAATTTCGGCGCCACGACCGGGCCGATCGCCCCGCCGGGAACGCTGGATATGGTGCTGTTCATGCGCCAGATTCACGCGTGGATGGCCGCGGGCATCGCCGAAAAAGCCTTTGCCGACGCCTATGCCGCCCTGCGTCCCGGCGGCGTGCTGGGCGTCGAGCAGCACCGCCTGCAACCGGACGAGGATCAGGATCCCGCGGCGGCCAACGGCTATGTCCAGGAAGCCTTCGTCAAACAGTTGGCGGCCGAGGCCGGATTCGTTTTCGTCGCCGCGTCGGAAATCAACGCGAATGAAAGGGATAACCGCGATCATCCGTTCGGAGTCGAAACCCTGCCGCCGACCCGCCTGACGGCGCCGGCGGGTCAGGCGGCCGACCCGACCTTCGACCGCGCCAAATACGACGCGATCGGAGAGAGCGATCGCATGACGTTGAAATTCAGGAAGCCTGAGTGAACCGAGCCGCCGCCTACGCCGCCCAGGCGCCCCTGATGGGGGTTCCCGGGGCCTCTTCCCCGCCGGGCGGGCAGGGCGAGTGGTTCCGTGGAGCCGGCGGCCTGCGGCTGCGCGCGGCCTTCTGGACGCCCTCAGCCCTGGTGGCGACGCGGCCGCGCGGCACGGTGGTGCTGAGCCCCGGCCGGACCGAGCCGATCGAGAAATATTTCGAACTGGTCGGCAATCTGCTGGCGCGCGGCTGGTGCGTGCTGGCCCACGACTGGCGCGGACAGGGCCTGTCGGCCCGCCTGCTGCCCGACCGGCTGAAGGGGCACGCCCGTGCGGTCGAGGAATTCCTGGACGACTACGCCCGGCTGCTGGACGCGTTCGAGACACGCGCGCCCCGGCCCTGGGTCATGATCGGCCACTCCATGGGCGCGACCCTGAACCTGCTGTCGCTGGAAGCCGGCGAGGACCGGTTCTCGGGCGCCCTGCTGTCCAGCCCGATGCTGCGCATCCGCACCGGCAAGCGATCGATGTGGTCGGTCAAGCTGGCGGTCCGCTGGAACCTGCGCCACGGCAAGGCGGGCGACTATGTGCTGGACGACCCGGACGATCCCTTCGACCACACCTTCGACAAGGACGCCCTGACGTCCGACGCCAGCCGCTACGAGATGTGGCGGCAGCAGCTTTACGCCTGTCCGCACCTGGCCATCGGCGGCCCGACGTGGGGCTGGCTGGCCTTCGCGCTGGACGCGGGCGAGCGGGCGCTCAAGCCCAAGGCGCTGAAATCGGTCAGGATCCCCACCACGGTGATCCAGTCCGCCGACGACGACCGGGTCTGGAAACAGACCAGCAAATGGGCGGCCAAACGCCTGCCGCGCGGCCGCTATGTCGAGGTTTCGGGCGCGAAGCACGAGATCATCATGGAGACGGACGAATTGCGCGCCGACTTCCTGCGCGAGTTCGAGGCCTTGGCCGACTATGTCTCGCCGACCGAGGACCTGTCGCCGCTGGCGCCGGTCGAACCGCCCGCGCCGGTCGAGGTCGCGCCTGCGCCCACCCCCGCGCCCACCAACGCCTTTGACGCGGTTTTCGCCACGCCAGACGCGGCGGCGGTGTCGATGGAAGATGATCCCTTCGCCCTGCTGCCGCCGCCCGGAGAGACCAAGGCCTCCTGATCCTTCTCCCCTCGGGGGAGAAGGTGGGCGCTGTAAGGCGCTCGGATGAGGGGGCTGTGTCGGCAGGCAGACGGGTTCAGGGCGAGGGTGAGGCTGACCGCCCCCTCATCCGTCTTGCTCCGCAAGCCACCTTCTCCCCCAAGGGGAGAAGGGCTAGAGCGCCGCCCGCTTCAGGGCCACCAGCGCCTCGGGGCGCAGGCGGGCGTCGCCGACGGCCAGAATCTGGCCGGTGTCGTCCGGCGCCTCGCCGCGCCAGTTGGTGACTTCGCCGCCCGCCGCCTCGATCACCGGGACCAGCGCCGACCAGTCCCACGGCTTCAGGCTGGTTTCGGCCACCAGGTCGATCCGTCCGGCCGCCAGCATGGCGTAGGCATAGGCGTCGCAGCCCAGGCGGGCCAGGCGCGCGGCGGCCCGCACCTGGGTCCAGGCGCCCAGTTCGGCGCCGTTGAAGATGTCGGGATCGGTGGTCGAGATGATCGCCGCCGTCAGATCGGGACAGGCGCGGGTCTTCAGCGGCGTCTCGGCGCCGGCCTTCAGCAAGCGCGCGCCGGACGGGCCGCCCAGAAAGATCTCGTCCAGATACGGCTGCGCGATCACGCCGGTCTGCGGCCGCCCCGCGACGCGCAGGGCGATCAGCGTGGTCCACAGCGGCAGGCCGGCGATGAAGGCGCGGGTGCCGTCGATGGGGTCCAGCACCCAGACATGTTCGGCGTCGGGCCGGTCCTCGCCGTATTCCTCGCCCACCACGCCGTGATCGGGGAAGCGTTCGGCGATGCGTTTGCGGATCGCCGCCTCGGCCGCGCGGTCCGCCTCGGTCACCGGATCGAAGGCGCCGGGCCCGGCCTTGTTCTCTTCCGCATTGACGCCGCGGAAGAAGGGCAGGGTCACGCGCGCGGCTTCATGGGCCAGCTCGACGGCGAAGGCTTCATGCTCGGTCATGCGGGCGGCTTACAGCAAGCGCCGCCCCCAAGTCACCCTTGAGCGGTCAGGCCGCGACCTCGCCGTCCGTGTGCAGCGACTTGGCCAGGTCCAGCAGGCGCCGGCGCGGCCGCTCGCCCAGCTGGTAATAGGCCTGGATCAGGTCGAGGGTTTCCTTGCGGGAAAACATCTCGCCGCCGCTGTTGGCGCTCTCCTTGCGCTCGATCGCTTCGGCCAGACCGTCATAGAAATAGCTGACGGGCGTCTCCAGCGCCTCGGCCAGTTGCCACAGGCGGGCGGCCGAGATGCGGTTGGCGCCGCACTCGTACTTCTGGATCTGCTGGAAGCGGATGCCGACCTGAACGGCCAGCTGTTGCTGGGTCAGACCCAGCAGACGACGACGACGACGCAGGCGACGTCCCAGGTGAAGGTCGATGTCGGTGGCCATGGCCCCATTCCCCAAAAGGCGTCCCGAAGCGGGACGGCTCGCCCGTCACGCGGCAAGCGTCGTGCCGCGCTCGCCTGCCAGACGAAACGTCCAGCCTTGCAGCTACGCAACCGCAGCGCTGGTGGCGCATTGTTGGGAAGAGCTGAGCTTTCTGGAGGAGACAAACCATGGGCATTATCGCCTGGATCATCATCGGTATTCTGGCCGGCTGGATCGCCGAACAGATCATGGGCCGCAACCACGGCCTGATCACCAACCTGATCGTCGGCGTCATCGGCGCCCTGATCGGCGGCTTCCTGGCCAACGCCATGGGCATTACGTGGGGTGGCTGGATCGGATCGACCATCGTCGCCGTCATCGGCGCCGTGATCCTGCTGTTCCTGCTGGGTCTGGTGAAGCGTCGCTGAGGCGGCGCTTCAGCCACCGAAAAAGGGCGGCCCCCACGGGCCGCCCTTTCTTTTTGCCGGTCGGGTGATCAGTCAGCGGCAGGCGCAGCCTTGAACTGGGCCTCGCTCCACCCGGTGACCAGCACGTCGCCCTGGACCTGGGCGCCGGTGGCGGGAACCGTCTTCACCGCCCCGTCGGCCGAGCGGACGGCGAAGCCCTGGATACGTCCGGCCGTGTCGCGCGTGGTTCCCACCAGCGTGCCCAGCATCGCGCCGTCGGCGCCGTGGACCATGGCCCCGGCCGAGACGTCGAGGTCGGCGGACGCCTGCCCCGGCTCGGTCCGGACCGAAGCGTCGCCCGACGTCGTGACCTGGGCGTTCAGGGTCGCATCGACGGCGTCGCGTGTGGTCGCGCCGACGTCGGTGGTGGTGTCGCGCGCGGTCTGGCCGGCGTCGCCGATGGTCTGGCCGACGGCGCCGGTCAGCGGCTGGGTCGCCGGGACGCCGACCTGGGCGGCGGCGCCGACGCCGACATTGCCGCCCAGCACCTGGGCCGATGCGGGCAGGGCCGTCGCGCAGGCCACGGCGGCGATGACGAGGATGGATGATTTCATGTTTTCACTCCCTGATTTCGTTGGCAGTAAGAAAAAGGGCGCCCCGACGGGACGCCCTTTCCTGGACTTCATGGCCCTTACTGAGGCTCGGATTCAGTCTCTGTCTCGGTCGGCTCGGTGACCGGGTCCGCCGGTTCGGCGGGCGGAACGGCTTCGCTCGGGGCCGGCGGGGTCGCTGCTTCGGACGGCTCAGCCGGGGCCGCGGGGACCGAAGGATCCGCCGGCATGGTCGGGGCAGCGGGGGCAGCCGGCGCAGTCGGAGCCGCGGGCGTCGCGGGGGCGGCGGCTTCGCCGGTGATCGCCGGGGCCGCCTGATATTCGGCCGTGGTCCAGCCGACCACGACATCCGCGCCTTCCTGCTTCAGGCCGGCAAGAGGAACAGCGCGCAGCTGGCCATCGGCCCCGCGCACCGTCAGCTCCTGCTGACCCGCATCGTTGCGACGCGCGCCTTCCAGCTTGCCCAGTTCGCCGTCGGTCCCGCGCACGGTCGCGCCGGGTTGCAGTTCGAGGCGTTGCGGGGCGGCGGGGGTCGCCTGGGCTTCGGCCGGGGCGGTTTCGCTCGCCGGAGGCGTGTCCTGGGCGAAGGCGGGGGCGGTCATCAGCAGCGCGCCGGCGACGCCAGCCAGAAGAGTGGTCTTGCGGATCATCGAATTGCCTTAGCTATACGGGTCCCTGCGCCCGCAGTTGTGAAGAACACGCTGCGTAAGGCATTGTTTCACCCGCCCCGAAATGACCCCGTCAGAGCCGCATTTGACCGAAGCCCGCCCCAATCAAAGCAAGGCTGCCATTGATGGCGGACGGCGCGTGGCCCGGCGTCTGGGCGGCCTGGCCTATGAACTGACGCCGCAGGTGTTCGCCGTGGCCACCTTTGTCGCGGGCGCTCTGGTGCTGATCTCGGCCATGACGCCGGCCTTCGTGGGGCGGCTGACGGCGCTGGGCAGGTGGGCGCCGCCGCTGCTGATCGACCTGTCGCATTTCGCCGCCAGCGTGACGGGGTTTGTTCTGCTGGTGCTGGCGGCCGGACTGTGGCGCCGGCGGCGAGGGGCATATTGGGCGGCGCTGGCGGTGCTGATGGGCGGGGCGGTCTTCTCGTTGCTGAAGGGGCTGGACTGGGAAGAGGCGCTGGAGCTGACGGCCGTGGCCGTGCTGCTGGCGCCGTGCCGGGGCGCCTTCATCCGCCGTTCGCGTCTGCTGGAGCCGCTGCGGCCGGGCTGGCTGCTGGTGTTGCTGGCGGCCGTGGTCGCCCTGCTGTGGCTGGGGTTCTTCGCCTATCGCGACGTGGCCTATACCGACGACCTGTGGTGGCGGCTGGTCACGGACCGGCAGGTGTCGGGCTTCCTGCGCGCGGCAGGCGGGCTGGCGGTGCTGACCCTGCTGGCGGCGGGCTGGTCGCTGCTGACGGCGCCGGGGGCCAGAAGTCACGGCCCGGCCGGTCCGGTCGAGTTGGCGCGCGCCCGCGCCGCCTTGGTGTCCGCCGACAGGGCCTCTCCGGGGGCTTGGCTGGGGCTGCTGGGCGACAAGGCGCTGATGTTCAGCCCGTCCGGGCGCAGCTTCATCGCCTATCGCGTGCGAGGCCGACGCTGGATCGCCCTCGGCGAGCCTGTCGGCTTGAAGAGCGAGCGTCGCGAACTGCTCTGGAGCTTCGCCGAAACGGCCGACAGCTACGGCGCCGCCGCCGTCTTCTACAGCGTGGGCGAGGGGCTGCTGGGCGATCTGGCCACCATGGGTCTGGCGGTCCGCAAGGTGGGCGAATCCGCCGTGGTTCCTCTGGGCGCCTTCACCCTGTCCGGCCGTTCCCGCCAGAATTTGCGCACCGCCGTCAGCCGCGCCGAACGCGAAGGCGCGACGTTCGAAGTCATGCCGCCCGGGTCCGCTGCCGCAAACATCGACGCGCTGAAGACGGTCTCCGACCTATGGCTGCGGGCCCATCAAGGGGCGGAGAAGACCTTTTCCATGGGCTGGTTCGATCCGGACCATCTGGATCAGGGTCCGCTGGCGGTCGTGCGAGTCGAGGGGCGGATCGTCGCCTTCGCCAATCTTCTGGTCGCCGGGGATGAACTGGAGGTCGACCTCATGCGGCATCGCCTCGACGCGCCGCCGGGGGTGATGGACTATCTGTTCGTCAGGGTCATGGAATGGGCGCGCGATCAGGGCTTCCGCGTGCTCGGCCTTGGCGCCGCCCCGCTGGCGGGGTTGGAGAACCGGCGAATGGCCCCCATCTTCGCGCGGGTGGGCGCCCTGGTGTTTGACGAAGGCGGCGCGCTGTACGGCTTTTCGGGCCTGCGCGCCTACAAGGCCAAGTTCAGCCCCGACTGGCGCCCGACCTTCATCGCCGCGCCCGCCACCACGCCGCTGGCCCTCGCCCTGCTGGATGTCGCCCTGCTGACCAGCGGCGGTTGGGCAGGGCTGCTGGGACTGAGAAGGTAAGGGCGAAGCCAGGTCAAATGTGAAAGCAGCCAAAAAGAAAGGCGACCCTCGCGGATCGCCTTCTTCATTTCGTCAGGTTGAAACCCTTACTCCGGACGGACGCGCTTCTTGCGGAACGAGGGGTTCAGCGTCTGCTTGCGCAGGCGGATGGACTTGGGCGTGACCTCGACCAGTTCGTCGTCGTCGATATAGGCGATGGCCTGTTCCAGCGACATCTGGCGCGGCGGGGTCAGGCGCACGGCCTCGTCCTTGCCCGAGGCGCGGACGTTGGTCAGTTGCTTGCCCTTGATCGGGTTGACGTCCAGGTCGTCCCAGCGCGCGTTCTCGCCGATGATCATGCCCTGGTAGGTCTTTTCGCCGGCGCCGACGAACATGACGCCGCGATCTTCCAGGTTCCACAGGGCGAAGGCCGCCGTGTCGCCATCCGAGTTCGAGATCAGCACGCCTTTCAGACGGCCCGCAATGGCGCCCTTGTAGCCTTCGTAGTGGCTGAACACGCGGTTCAGCACGCCCGAGCCGCGCGTGTCGGTCAGGAACTCGCCCTGATAGCCGATCAGCGAGCGCGACGGCGCCTTCAGGCTGATGCGGGTCTTGCCGGCGCCCGACGGGCCCATGTCGGTCATTTCGGCCTTACGGGCCGACAGCTTCTCGATGACGATGCCCGAGAACTCGTCGTCGACGTCGATCATGACGTCTTCGATGGGCTCCATCTTCTCGCCGTTCTCGCCTTCCTGGAACACCACGCGCGGACGCGAGATCGAAACCTCGAAGCCTTCGCGGCGCATGTTCTCGATCAGCACGCCCAGTTGCAGTTCGCCCCGACCCGCGACCTCATAGGCGTCGCCGCCTTCGGTCGTGGTCACGCGGATGGCGACGTTGGCCTCGGCTTCCTTGAGCAGGCGGTCACGGATTACGCGCGACTGGACCTTGTCGCCTTCACGTCCGGCCAGCGGGCTGTCGTTGACCGAAACGGTCATCGAGATGGTCGGCGGATCGATCGGCTGGGCGTCCAGCGGCTCGGTGACTTCCATGGCGCAAAGGGTGTCGGCCACGGTCGCCTTGGACATGCCGGCGATGGCGACGATGTCGCCCGCTTCCGAACCCTCGTCCAGGGCCTGACGCTTCAGGCCGCGGAAGGCCAGGACCTTGGTGATGCGGCCGCGTTCGATTTCCTTGCCGTCGCGGTCAAGGGCGTGGATGGCCATGCCGGGGATGGCCTTGCCGCTCTCGATCCGGCCGGTCAGCAGGCGGCCCAGGAACGGATCGCTTTCGATGAGCACGTCCAGCATGCGGAACGGCTTGTCCTTGTTGGCCTGGACGGCGGGCGGCGGCACGTGGCGCACGATCAGGTCGAACAGCGGCGCCAGGTTGTCGTTGGGCTGGTTCAGGTCCAGCGTCGCCCAGCCGTTGCGGCCCGAGGCGTAGATGTGCGGGAAGTCCAGCTGCTCGTCGGTCGCGCCGATGGCGGCGAACAGGTCGAAGGTCTCGTTGTGGACGCGGTCCGGGTCGGCGTGGGCGCGGTCCACCTTGTTGATGCACAGGATGGGGCGCAGGCCCATCTTCAGCGCCTTTGTCAGCACGAATTTGGTCTGGGGCATGACGCCCTCTTCGGCGTCGACCAGGATGACGCAGCCGTCCACCATGCCCAGGATCCGCTCGACCTCGCCGCCGAAGTCGGCGTGGCCGGGGGTGTCGATGATGTTGATCCGGGTCTCGCCGGCTTCACCGTTCCAGAGCACCGAGGTGCATTTGGCCAGGATGGTGATGCCCCGTTCCTTCTCCTGGTCGTTGGAGTCCATGGCGCGCTCGGTCGTCGCCTCATTGGCTCGGAAGACGCCGGACTGGGCCAGGAGTTGGTCGACCAGGGTGGTTTTCCCGTGGTCAACGTGGGCGATGATGGCGACGTTACGGAGGTTCATTTCGGGCTCGGGCGGACTGTGTTCGGCCACGGAAGTCCGGGCCGCTGCAAAGATGCGGAAAGGCGGGAGAAGCGGCGCCTCTTACAGGCAGATGCGCCGAAAGGCCATAGCCGGTCCGCGCGCGCGGCCGAAAGCGCCGCCCTTGTGGCGGTGGAACCTCGACAGGGACGGGCAGCGCTGGTGGACCAGAGGTCAGGCGGCAGCCGCCCTTGCTGCGCGTAGTCGCCTCCACTGGCTCCAGAGATAAAGGAACAGGAACAGAGCGATAAAAACCTCGATCCCCTCCCTCAACGGCCGGAAGTGCAGTCCCCAGCTGGACACGTCCATCGTCGCCGCAATGCCCCGCTCGACGATGCGAAGGCCGACATAAACCGCCGTGGTGGGCCACAGGGCCGCCGACGGCCAGATCGCCATCAACCACATCGGCAGGTGCAGCCCCGAGCCCGTAAAGGCGATGAACAGGGGCGCCAGACCGCCGGCCAGCATCATGGTGACGATGACCAGCGTCTTGGGTGCGTCCTCGATCCAGTCGATGGGCAGATTGTGCAGATTGGTTTCCCCCTGCTCGTTCAGGGCGGCGAAGCTTTCGGGTGTGGCCCAGCCGAACCAGTGCTGGCCCCAACTGGTCTCTTCGCCCGCCAGGAACACCAGCATCAGGAAGAACAGCCCGTACCACAGGCGCAGCAGGGCCGGTTGCCCACTCGCGCCCACCAATCGTAAGGCCATAACCGCTCCGGTCAGGGCCAGGATGACGACGAGGTTTTCAACCACCCCGCCCTCGCTGTGCATCACCAGCCGAAACAGCTCGGGGAAGGGCTGCAAGACCAGGCCGAGGGTCAGCAGAACGCCCAGGCAAACGACCGGCGCCACCCATAACACCCGCAGGCTGAAGTCCGAGCCGGGAGCCAGCGAGGTCGCCTCGTCCAGCCGGCGTTGCAGTGCGCCAATCCCCATTTTTCGACCCCCCAGTCGATCCCCCGACCGCCCGTCGCGCATCGCGGTCCGGGCCAACGGACAGGATATCGATCCCGAGGGCTGTAGTCGATCAGACCTTTGCCGATTTACTCCGTACCCAGCGGTAAAGGGCAATGGTCGCGACGGTGAAGACAGCCAACCCGGCCAGCATGTCGGGCCAGCCGCTGTCGGCCGGGATCAGGGCGAAGGGCGCCTCGTTCTCGGTCGCGCCGATGACGCCCGCGTTGAACACCCCGAACAGGCTTTCGCCCACGATCAGGCCCGAGGCCATCAGCACGCCCATGCGGCGGCCGACGTCGGCGAACGACGTCTTGGCCATGCCCTTTTCGTAGATCCAGCCCGCCACGGCGCCGATGACCAGCATGGTGGTCACGGCGGCCGGCAGGTAGAAGCCGATGCCCACGGCCAGCGGCGGCAGCTTCATCCGGCCATTGGTCGCGCGGTTCAACGCCATGTCCAGCAGGATGACGCCGACGCCGATCAGGGCGCCGATGCCGATCAGATCCCACCTCAGATCGCCACCGATGACGCCGCGCGCCAGAGCCGAGATCAGGGTGGCCTGGGGCGCAGCCAATGGCTCGGCCGCGATGCCCGCCGGGCCGCCCTCGAAACCGAAGGCGCGGTTCAGGGCGTTCAGCACGAACGGGATCACCAGAGCGCCGGCGCCGACGCCGACGATCAGGGCCGCCTGCTGACGCCACGGCGTCGCGCCGACCAACTGACCGGTCTTCAGGTCCTGCAGGTTGTCATTGGCGATGACCGCGACGGCGAAGACCACGGCGGTGACGATCAGGGCATAGGCGATAAAGGCCGGATCCGCCGGCACGCCCGTCAGCGCCATGACCCCCAGCATCAGCAGCGAGGCGATGACGATGGCCAGGATGCCCACCCCCGACACCGGGCTGTTGGACGACCCGATCAGCCCGGCCATGTAGCCGCAGATGGCGGCCACGGCGAAACCGATCAGGATCACATAGACCAGACCGCCCAGCACCAGGACGGCGGTCGATCCGGCCAGGGCCGGCGCGCCCTGGGCGAAGATGGTCAGGACGCCGGCGATGCCCACCAGGGCCGCCGCCGACAGCAGGCCGATCAGGCCCAACGGAATATCCTGCTCGGTGCGGTCCAGCACTTCGCCGCTGTTGCGTTTGGCCTGGGCCACCAGGGCCGAGGTCAGGCCGCCCACCAGCGGACCGGCCAGCTTGATCAGGGTCCAGATCGCGGCCACCCCGATGACGCCCGCGCCCATGAAGCGGACCTCGTTACGCCACACGCCGACGGCCAGTTCCTCGGGCGAGGCGGCGGCCAGACCGGCGGCGACGGACTCCACGCCCATCCCCTGCAGCCAGGTGACATAGTCGGGCGAAGTCATGATCGGCACGATGATCAGCCAGGCGATCAGCAGGCCGAACAGCTGGGCCAGACCCACCGCCAGACCGATCAGGTGACCGGCGCCCAGCAGGGCGAACTGCATGCCGAAGCCCAGACCTGTGGCCCCGCCGCCCAGCGCGACCGGCAGCTTGAAGAAGCGCGCGGTTTCGGCGGCGAAGATGCGTCCGGCCGACAGCCAGGCGAACCCGGCCGAGGCGACCGCGCTCCAGACCACGACCCACAGGCCGGACTTGTTTTCACGAACGGCGCTCTCGCTCTGGTCGTCGCCGCGCGAGCCGACCTTCAGCACCTCGGCGGCGGCGACCCCCTCGGGATAGGGCAGGCCGCCGTTGACCACCAGGGCCCGACGCAGCGGGATCGAGAAGGTGACCCCCAGCACGCCGCCCAGCACACAGATGGCCACCGACTCCCAGATCGGGAACTCCATCCACCAGCCGATCATCACCAGACCGGGCAGGACGAAGATGATCGAGCTCATGGCCCCGCCGACCGAGGCGACGGTCTGGACCGTCATATTCTCCCAGATGGTCGAGGTCCTGAACGCCCGCAGCAGGGCCATGGAAATGACCGCCGCCGGAATGGCCGAGGCGAAGGTCAGGCCGACCTTGAGGCCCAGATAGGTGTTGGCGGCGGTGAAGACCACGGCCAGCAGCGCGCCCAGCACAAGGGCGCGCAGGGTCAGCTCAAGCCGCTTTGCGGGCGTGGCGGTGGTGTTGTCGGTCATTGGAATTCCCCGATTTTCGCCAGAGGTAAGCCCGGAAACGGGTCGCGGTCCAGCGATCCCGGCGCCCGAATCTGATCAGGGCGCGGCGCGCACCGGCGCCGGTGCGGTCAGGAACCGGTCGACCGCCGCCATGAAGCGGCCGGGCTGGTCGATCATCACCATATGCTCCGCCCCCTGGATCGGCTCATAGCGTGCGGGGCGGGGCAGGGAGGCATAGGCCGCCCGCAGCAGGTTTTCGACATGGCTGCGCGGCGAGCGGTCATCGGGATCCCAGCCATAGACCACGGTCACCGGCGCGCTGATGTCCGGCAGGCGGTGGCGCAGATCGACGGTCATCACCTCGTACAGGCCCTGCGCCAGGGTGCGCCGGTCGCCGCCCTGCCAGCCGACGCTGTCGAACAGCCCATCGGCCGCTCCGCCCAGTTCGGCCCCCCAGGCGCCCTGCGCCTTCAGCGCGTCATCACCCAGGAACATCAGCGCCTGATAGGCGATCTGCGCCACCGGTTCGACGTCGCCTGCCGTGGCGCCGGCGTTGATCAGGGCCGGAAAGAAGGGCGAGGAATCCACCGTCATCACCCGGCCGATGCGCGGCCCGCCGTCGGCCGCGACCCGCAGCGCCACCAGACCGCCCATCGAATGGCCGATCAGCGCCGGCCGCTCCAGCTCTTGGCTGGCGATGTAGCGCCGCACCTCGGCCGCCACCGGTCCGATCAGCGGGCCCGTGCCGTTGTCGGCGGCGGGCAGCAGCCCGAACCCCTTCACCGACACCAGATGCACCCGATAGCGCCCGTCCAGACGCTGGGCCGTCCGGGTCCATACCTCGGCCGTCGAGGCCAGACCGGGGATCAGGATCACATCAGGGCCCTGGCCGCGGCTTTCGACCGTGATCCGACTGGACTGAAAGGGCGCCGCAGCCGCAACCGGGGCGGGGGCCGCGGGTGGACGCGACTGCGCCAGGGCCGGTCCACCGCCCATCAGAGCCACCGTCAGCAGGGTAAGAAACAGCTTCATCCGTCCAGCCTTGCTGAGGAAGACGGCGAATCGTCGGCGCCTCGCCTCACGAGGATCTGAACTTACGGTGATGAGGGGGCGACCTCGACGACGTCACGCGCGCGGTTGATGGCGGGTCTCACTGTCCAGGGCTTCGGTCGCGCCGGCCGCCACGCGAAAGGCTGCGGAAACCGCCTCAGCGGCGATCCCGGACCTCCTCGCGATAGCGCCTCGCGAAGTCCTGCACGTCTTCGATCCGTTGCATGGGTCGGTTGGCGTTGTTCCAGCGCTCGTATTCATAGGCCGCGACTTCATCGGGCGCATGCTGACGCAGATGGCTGACCATGGCGTCCTCCGCCTGCGAAACCCGTTGCTGGGCCGCCTCGATGTCGTTTTCCAACGCCTGATAGGAGCCGTTGTCATCCCTGGACTGGGTCAACTCACCCAGGCGACGACGCTCTTCATTGATGCGTTGTTCCAGTTCCTTGCGCGCCTGGGCGATCGCCCGCTCCTCGGCCGAGGGTCCTTCGTCACCGGGGGCCTCGCCGTCCGGCTGGCTCAAGTCCGGCAAGGGCCGCCCTTCGCGGAAGGCTTCGTCCAGTTCCATCCACTCCGCCAGATGCTTGCCCTGCAACATGTCGCGCGCCGCCTCGCACTGGGTGCGGAAGCCGGATCGGACGATATCCGCATTACCCGACGCTGCGGCGGCGCGGATGCGGTCGCCTCGGCTGGGCTCAAGCGCGGCGCGGCATCGCCGATCCTCCGCCCGCGTCTCGCGCGCCTGGCGCGCCGTCAGCGCGCTCTGCGCCCGCTGATACTCGGCCTGATAGGCGCGGCTGGGCGACCGGCTTTGGGCCGCCGCCTCCGAACATAGCAAGACACTGAACAAGATGACCAAGCTGGAGCGATGCACGAAGACCTCCCTGAGATGTCTTCTCAGGGTTGCATCTGACGCCTTCGTCCTGTGGATTCTTCGACCAAACCGGCTCGTCGCGCGACGAACCTTGGACGTTCAGCAGCAGCAGCCGTCCACCTTTACGCGTCCACCTCGGCGTCCAGGGCGTTTTCCTGGATGAATTCGCGGCGGGGTTCGACGACGTCGCCCATCAGCTTGGCGAACAGGTCGTCGGCGTCTTCCTGGTGGTCGACGTTGACCTGCAGCAGGGTGCGGGCGTTGATATCCAGGGTGGTTTCCCACAGCTGTTCGGGGTTCATCTCGCCCAGGCCTTTATAGCGCTGGATCTTGATGCCCTTCTTGCCGGCGTCGAGCACGGCGTTCAGCAGGTCGACCGGGCCGCGGATGGTGGTCGACTTGTCCTTGCGGCGATAGACGGCCGGTCGATCGAACAGGCCCTCGAAGGCGGCGGCGCGCTCGGCCAGACGGCGGGCGTCCAGCGAGCGGCCCATCACCTCGTCCAGCACGATGGTCTCGCTGACGGCGCGGCGGACGCGCTGGAAGACGACGCCGCCCTGGGCGCCCCGCTCGCCGGTCCAGGCGCTGTCGCCCTCTTCGGCGTACAGGTCCAGGCGTTCGGCTGCGCGGGCAGCGCGGTCGCTCAATTCCCCGGCGCTGTCGGTGAACAGACCCGCCAGGGCGGCCTGTTCGATGGCGAAGGCGGGCGCGCGTTGCGACAGGCGGTCGACCCCGGCCTTGAAGGCCTTGGCCTCGCGCACCAGCGCCTGCAGGTCCAGCCCGGTGCGACGCTCGCCACCGGCGAAGTCCAGCTCGGCCTCGGCGCAGCCTTCCTCAATCAGGTAGGCGTCCATTTCCGCCTGATCCTTGATGTAGCGGTGCTGCTTGCCCTTCTCGACCTTATAGAGCGGCGGCTGGGCGATATAGACGTGACCGCGTTCGATCAGCTCCGGCATCTGACGATAGAAGAAGGTCAGCAGCAGGGTGCGGATGTGGGCGCCGTCGACGTCGGCGTCGGCCATCAGGATGATCTTGTGATAGCGCAGCTTGTCGGCGTTGAAGTCGTCACGCCCGATGCCGGTCCCCAGCGCCAGGATCATGGTGCCGATGGTGTCCGACGACAGCATCCGGTCAAACCGCGCCCGCTCGACGTTCAGGATCTTGCCCCGTAGCGGCAGGACCGCCTGGTTCTCGCGGTTGCGCGCCTGTTTGGCCGAACCGCCGGCGCTGTCGCCCTCGACGATGAACAGTTCGGACTTGGCGGGATCGCGCTCCTGGCAGTCGGCCAGCTTGCCCGGCAGGCTGCTGATTTCCAGCGCCGATTTGCGGCGGGTCAGGTCGCGCGCCTTGCGGGCCGCCTCGCGCGCAGAGGCCGCCTCGATGATCTTGGAGACGATCATCTTGGCCTCGACCGGATGCTCCTCGAACCACTGGGACAGGCCCTCGGAACACAGGCTTTCGACCGCCGGACGCACCTCTGACGAAACCAGTTTGTCCTTGGTCTGGCTGGAGAATTTCGGATCCGGCACCTTGACCGACAGGACGCAGGTCAGGCCTTCGCGGGCGTCCTCGCCGGTCGGGGCGACCTTCTCTTTTTTCGCGGCGCCCGAGCTTTCGATATAGGCGCCCATGACCCGCGTCAGCGACGCGCGGAAGGCCGACAGGTGGGTGCCCCCATCCCGCTGCGGGATGTTGTTGGTGAAGCACAGCATGGTCTCGTGGTAGCTGTCGTTCCACCACAGGGCCAGGTCCAGCTCGATCCCTTCCTTCTTGCCGCGAATGACGATGACGTCCTTCAGCAGCGGGGTCTTGGACTTGTCCAGGTGGCGCACGAAGGCTTCGACGCCGCCCTCATAGTGCAGCATGATCTCGACCGGCTCGGCGCCGCGATGATCCGACAGCTTGATGACCACGCCCGAGTTCAGGAAGGCCAACTCGCGTAGCCGGTGCTCCAGCGTCTTCAGGTCGAAATCGATGTGCGAGAACGTCGTGACGGACGGATAGAAGGTCACTTCGGTGCCGCTCAGCGGCTGTCCGGCCTTGTCGCCCTCGGTGCGGATCGGCGCGTCGCCCACGACTTCCAGCGACTTGACCGTGTCGCCGCGCTCGAAGCGCATGTGGTGCTTCTTGCCCTCGCGATAGATGACCAGTTCCAGATAGTCCGACAGGGCGTTGACCACCGACACGCCCACGCCGTGCAGACCGCCGGACACCTTGTACGAGTTCTGGTCGAACTTACCGCCGGCGTGCAGCTGGGTCATGATGACCTCGGCCGCCGAGACGCCTTCGCCCTCGTGGATACCGGTCGGAATGCCGCGGCCGTTGTCGGTCACGGTGACGCTGCCGTCCTCGTTCAGGATCACCTGCACCAGGTCGGCGTGACCGGCCAGCGCCTCGTCGATGGCGTTGTCGACCACCTCATAGACCATGTGGTGCAGGCCCGAGCCGTCGTCCGTGTCGCCGATATACATGCCGGGGCGTTTCCGCACGGCGTCCAGGCCTTTGAGAACCTTGATGGAATCGGCGCCGTATTCCGGCGAGGCGTCAGTCTGTTCGGTCATGAAAACGTCGGCTCAGGGTCCCGGTCGGGACAGGGAAGGAACGGCCGCACGGACCGCCCGAATCGACGCCGGCCAAGGCCCGCGACGAAGCCTGCAACATATAGGAAATTCGGCGGAAAAAGCGAGTGAAACCCTGCGTCCCGCTCCCCTCGTCGCTTCTTCGTAGCACGCAGGCGCATCTGCGACCCGCACGGGCTAGGGAGCGGCCCATGGAACTCATTTGCTGGCTCGACGACGACGAGGATCTTTCGTTCGCCCACCTGCTGCCCGACCGCATCCCGGCGCTGGACCGACGGGGCTACAAACTGGGCGAGGGCGGGTCCTGCGCCGACTGGTTTCCGCGCGATCTGGTGATCCCGACCTGGGACCCCCAGCCGCGGCCGAAGGGCTATCGCACCCCCCTGCTGATGGACCCCTACGCCGGGCGCGGCGAGCGCATGGTCGACATCCTGCCGAACGCCTTTGGCTGGCGGGTCGTGTCGCCCAGGCTGAAGACCCTGCTGGAGGGCGCGCTGCGGCCTGACGAGATCGAGTTCCTGCCCATCCACGTCAGACGGGCGGAACAGGTCCTGCCCTATTTCATCGCCCATCCGCTAATCGCCGCCGATTGCATCGACATGGAAAAGAGCGAGGGGATGATGAGCTCCATCCTGAAGGGCTCCTACTTTGCTCTGAAGACCCTGGTGCTCGACCCGAAGAGAATCCCCGCCGGGGTCCGCTTCTTCCGCGCGGCGCGGCATCCCGATCTGGTGCTGATCGACCGCGATCTGGCTCAGGCCATCGTCGACGACGATCACGAGGGCGGCCTGTTCTGCTTTCCCGAAGACTTCGGCGATCCGTGGTGCCCGACCGAGGCCGAACTGGCCGAACAGGCGAAATACAGAACCGATGACTGACTTCGTATGCTGGCTGGACGAGGACGACGACGACACCATCGCCCGTCTGCTGCCCGATCGCATTCCCGCGCTGGACGGACAGGGCTACAGGCTGCGCGAGGCAGGCTCCTGCGCCGACTGGTTTCCGCGCGATCTGGTGATCCCGACCTGGGACCCCACGCCGCCGCCCAAGAATTATCGACCCAGCCCCTTCAACCCGTACGTCGGCTACGGCGGCCGGATGACGGACCTGCTGCCGAACGTCTTCGGCTGGATCGTGGTCTCGCCCCGCCTCAAGGCGTTTCTGGAGCGCGAACTCAGCGCGGACGAGGTCGAATTCCTGCCCATCCATGTAAAGCGGGCCGAGCAGATCCTTCCCTATTTCATCGCCCATCCCCTGCTGGCGACGGAATGTATCGACATCGACAAGACAGAGGGGCGCCGCAGCGCGATCTGTCCTGAAAACTATATGCGGATCAGACACCTGGTTCTGGACCCTGCGGGCTTTCCGCCCAGTGCGCGCTTCTTCCGCGCCGCCCGTCATCCCGACCTCATCCTGATCGACACGGTTTTGGCCCAGGCCATCATCGACGACGACCACGAGGGCGGGATGTTCTGCTTCGCCAAGGATTTCGGCGACGAGTGGCTTTCCCCTATTCCCAAGGACGATTGGGTCAAGCGATAGGCGGCGTCACCGAATCCGGCCGCCAGCGATCTCGACGAACTGCGCCCGTCCCTCCAGCGCCGCGAACAGACCACGTTCGGTGCCGGTCATGAAGGCCTGCAGACCCGTCGCCTCGATCTCGTCGAACAGGGCGGCGCGGCGGGTTTCGTCCAGGTGGGCCGGCGCCTCGTCCAGCAGCAGCACGGGCTGGGTGGGCTGATCCGCCAGCCGCCCGATCTGGGCCAGGATCAGGTTCAGCACCAACGCCTTCTGCTCGCCCGACGATCCCTCGGCGGCGGGCCGGTTCTTTTCCCGGTGCAGGGCGGTCAGGTCGGAGCGATGGGGCCCGAACAGGCTGCGTCCCGCCGCCGCGTCGCGCGCCCGCGCCCGCACGAACCCTTCGCCCAGCAGGCTGACGATGTCTGTCTCGTCCGCGCCCGCCGCCGCCATGGCCTCGGCCTCGCCGGTCAGGCCCAGATCGGCCTGGGGGAAGGGGCGGTCGCCCCGCGCGTCGATGCCTGCCTGCAAGGCCCCCAGGGCCGCGGTACGCGCCACGGCCGCGCGGGCGCCCGCCTCGGACAGCCGCGCCTCCAGCGCATCCAGCCACAGGGGGTCGGCCGGCCGCGTCTGGTCCGTCAGCAGCCGCAGCCGTTCCCGCAGCGCCTTCTCATAGGTCGAGACCGTCGCCGCATGGTCCGGGTTCGCCGCGAACACCAGCCGGTCGAAGAAGCGCAATCGTTCGGCTCGCGCGTCGGAAAACAGCCGGTCCTGTTCGGGCGTCGCCCACACTGGCCGCAAATGGTCCAGCAGCCGCCCCGGCGGCGCCGTCTCGCCGTCGATGCGCACGATGCGCCGCGCCGCGCCCGCCGTCTGTACACCGGTGCCCAGTCGGGTCTCGCCGTCTGGCCCGTCCAGCGTCACCGCCACGGCCCAGGCGCGGCCCACGGCCTCGCCCGGCTCGCGCCGTCCCATCTCCTGAGCCGTCGCCCCGCGCAGCCCCTTGCCGGGGGTCAGCAGGCTGATCGCCTCCAGCAGGTTCGTCTTCCCCGCCCCGTTCGGCCCATGCAGCACCACCGCCCCACCCGACACGGTCAGGGATGCGGCGGCGTAGGAGCGGAAGTCGGTAAGGGTGAGGGTGGTGATCAACGCACGTCGGCTACCCGGCCGCGAGAACGATTTTGGCCGCCGTCTCGGGAGGAGATAGAAGCGCGCCCTTCATCAGGAGGATGCGAACCTGACATAGTTCGTCAGCCGAGGCGCGCGCAGCGGCCGCCGGATCACGAAGCAGTTCCGCCGTCCGTCGCGTAGCGCCGGCGTTCCCGATTTCCACAAACCATTTGTGCTGCTCTTCCGCCGTTAAGGTGGGGTCCGGGCGGGCCACGGGCGATGCTTCCGCTCCATGAGCCGCTTTCAGAAGCTGCGCGGTCGCCTCTGACGTCTTGGTCCACGCCGTTTGGCTAAGTTGCGTCGAAGGATCCAGCTTGCCCTGGGCAATCTCCACGCACGCCTGCGGGTTCTCGGTCTTCAGATGTTCAAGCGCGGCAAGGTTGAGCCGCAAATAATCCACCAGGAGTTCGTCGGCTGCCGATCGTAACGAACGCTTTCGCTTCGCCATGAACGGGAGAAACGCCTCCATCAGCGTCGTGCGGGCCGCGACCACGTCTGAACCGCTGCCGACCTCGTGATCAACCACGGCGCCCAATCTGCTGTACTCGTCCGGGTACAAGTCATTCAGCGTGGTCAGCCAGCCGAGGCTTTCGACACCGGCCATCTGATCCAGAGGGTTGGTATCGGCTCCGCCTCCCGTCGAGGCCGGACCGGATTGCGCATCGACGTCGGATGAAGGTCCGCATGCCGCGCAGGCAAGCATGACGGCCAATGCCGACGCCCGTATCAAAGCTGCGGCAGGCCGTGTCGAGGGCTTGATCATGTCTGGTTCGAACCGCCTACACCCGCAGCGGCATCAGCACATACTGCACGCCCGGATCGCCCGGATCGAGCACCAGGGTCGGGCTGGCGGGGTCGGCGAATTTGAAATGCGCCGTCTCGCCGGTGATCTGGCCGGCGACGTCCAGCAGATAGCGGGCGTTGAAGCCGATCTCGAACGGCTCTTCGGAATAGCCGATCTCGACCTCTTCCTCGGCCTGACCGGCTTCCATGTTGCGGACGGTCAGCTTCACCCGGTCGTTGTCGAAGGCCAGCTTCACCGAGCGGCTCTTTTCGGCCGAGATGGTGGCCACCCGGTCGACGGCCGAGGCGAAGACGGCGTTGTCGATGTCGGCCTGTTTGTCATTGCCGCGCGGAATGACGCGCAGATAGTCGGGGAAGGCGCCGTCGATGACCTTGGACGTCAGGCTGGCGTGGCCGAATTCGAAACGGATCTTCTGGGCGCTGACCTGCACCTGGACCTCGCCCGAGCCGTCGTCCAGCAGGCGGCGAACCTGATCCACTGTCTTGCGCGGCACGATGACGCCGGGGCCGCCCGCCGCGCCTTCCGGCGCCGGGGTCTCGGCCAGGGCCAGGCGGTGACCGTCGGTCGCCACGGCGCGCAGCAGCGGAACGCCGCCCTCGGCCACCGTGTGCAGATACAGGCCGTTCAGATAGTAGCGCGTCTCTTCGGTCGAGACGGCGAAGCGGGTTTTGTCGATCAGCCGCGCCAGATCTTCCTTTGATACCGAGAAGCGGGCGCCCGTGGTGTCCGTCGACATGACCGGGAAGTCGCCTGACGGCAGGACCGGCAGGTTGAACTTCGACCGGCCCGCCGAGACCACCAGCCGGGGATCGTCGCCGTTATAGGCCAGGCTGACCTCGGCGCCGTCCGGCAGCTTGCGGACGATCTCATACAGGGTGTGGGCGGGGGCGGTGATCTGGCCCTCGACCTGCACGGTCGCCTCGGCCTCGTCGACCATCTCCATGTCCAGGTCGGTCGCGGCGAAGGCCAGCTTGTCGCGGCCGGCGCTCAACAGCACGTTGGACAAGATCGGAATGGTGTTGCGACGCTCGACCACGCTCTGAACATGGCCCAGGGCCTTCAGGAGCGCGGAACGTTCGATGGTCAGCTGCATATGTCTCGCCCGGGCGTCGGCGACTCAGGGCGTCACCGCGAATAGAGGGCCTTGGACACTAGCGGATTGCGCGCCGGGAGCAAGGAAGGGGCAGGGGGATAGTCGCCAGTGGCGCGGGGATAAGTCGGGCCAACCTGAGCACAAATTTCTCCCTCCCCGTCCCGGGGAGGGTGGTCGCAGCGAAGCGAAGACCGGGTGGGGCGGGCCAGGCGATGCCGGGCGCGGCTGATGCTCAGCCTTGCCGCCCCCACCCGGCTTCGCCCTGCGGGCTCAGCCACCCTCCCCGGGGCGGGGAGGGAGAGACGCTGCGCCTCGGTCCGACCCTAGCCGCGCAGTTTGCGCGTCAGGGCCTCCACGTCGCGGGCGATCTGTTCTTCCTTGGGCATCAGCTCCTCGATCTTGCGGACGCCGTGCAGGACGGTGGTGTGGTCGCGGCCGCCGAAGCGACGGCCGATGTCGGGATAGGAGCGGGTCGTGTGCTGCTTGCACAGATACATGGCGATCTGGCGCGGGCGGGCGACCGACCGGGTGCGGCGCTCGCTCAGCAGGTCGGCCTGTTTCAGGCTGAAGTGGTCGGCCACCGTCTTCTGGATCTCGTCCACGGTGATGCGGCGTTCGGGGCCCGAGCGCAGGGCGGCGCCCAGCAGGGTCTGGATCTCCTCGACCGAAATCGAGGCCAGGCGCGGCCCGGCCACGGCGGCCAGGGTGTTCACGGCGCCTTCCAATTCGCGCACCGAACCGGGGGTGCGGTCCACCAGATGCTCGATCACCTCGGTCCGCGCCTCGCCGGTGACGACGCCCAGGCCGGCCAGGGTCTCAAGCCGGTTGCGGGCCACGGCGGTCTTCAGCGCGCGGTCGGCGGGCTCGACCGGGCAGGTCAGGCCGGCGGCCAGGTGGCTGCGCAGGCGCGGCTCGACCTCGGTCAGGGCCATCGGCGCGCGGTCGGCCGACAGGATGATGCGCTTGCCCTCGCCCATCAGGGCGGTCAGCGTCGACAGCAGTTCTTCCTGCGTGCTGGCCTTGCCGCCCACGAACTGGACGTCGTCCAGCAGCAGCATGTCGGCCGAGCGCAGGCTTTCCTTGAAGGCGGCGGTCTGGCGGTCCTGCATCGCCTTGACGAAGGTCGACAGGAAACGTTCGGCGGTCAGGTAGATCACCTTGGCGTCGGGGCGCAGGCGCTGCGCCTCCCAGGCGATGGCGTTCAGCAGGTGCGTCTTTCCATAGCCATAGGGGCCGCAGAAGAAGACCGGGTTGAAATGGCCGTCGGCCCAGGTCGCGACCTGTCTGGCGATGGCCAGCGCAAAGGCGTTGCCCTGGCCCTCGACGAAGGTGTCGAACGTCAGCCGGTCCTGCAGGCCGGCGGCGCGCACGGCGCGGTCGCCGTCGGTCACCGGGGCGAAGGTCGGCGTAGCGGCTGCGGACGGACTGGCCATCGACGGGGCGTTGAAACGGGGCGCGGATTGCAGGCCGGGATTGGCGGCCATGGCCGAGGCCGGCGGGATCGATCCCACCTCGGCGCGGCAGCGCACGTCCAGACGGCGCGACAGGCCGTCCAGGCCCAGCCACAGCTCGTTCATGCGGCGCAGGGCGTTCTTGCGCACCCAGTCGCGGGCATAGGCGGTCGGCGTCACCAGGATCAGGTTGCCGGCGCTGTCGATCCGCACCGCCGAGGGGGCGATATAGCTGCTGAACGGACCTTCCCCGATCTCTGCGCGCAGCCGACCGGCCGCCTCGCTCCAGATGTGATCAGGATCCGTCATACCCGCCATCGCCAAGCCCCCAGCCATCGTTAAGCCACCCGCTTTTGTCATCCACCGAACCTGACGCCCTTCAAAGCCGCCGGACCGTTGGGACGACTTCTCCTGCCCCGAAAAGCGGTGCTTTCCAGGTGGGGTCGACCTCGAGATCAGACGTCTCCCGCCGACGCGAAACAGCCTTCGCGCCGTCTTCATCCGTGTGGGGATGGAAGTGCGTTAGAGCCCGAAACTTACGCTTGGGACGGGCCGGGTCAACGCTGATTCGTTGACGATTCGGCAGTTAAATTTGTTGACTCCGCTAAAGCTCAACCCGGCTTGGGAAAATGTGAAATTCGCCGTTCGGGAGAGCCCGGAATCCCGCTTGGGGACTTGCAAGCGGACGTGCGAACGGCGAGGGAGCTTGCGCGCCCTCGCCGTTGAAATCACTCGTATTTCGCGTGACGGCCCGGTAACGGGCCATCCGTAACCGTCGCGATTACGCGGCCGACAGCTTCTTCAGCTGGGCGGCCAGACGGCTCACCTTGCGCGAGCCGGTGTTCTTGTGAACCACGCCCTTGGACACGGCGCGCATCAGTTCCGACTGGGCCGTCACGAAGGCGGCCTTGGCGGTCTCGGCGTCGCCGCCGGTGATCGCTTCCTGGAACTTGCGCAGATAGGTGCGCACGCGGGTGCGACGGGCCTTGTTCACTTCGGTCCGCGCTTCGATCTTGCGGATCGCCTTGCGGGCGCCGGCATTGTTAGCCATCAGTCAAACCTTCGAACGAAAACGCCGCAGACCACACGTCCACGGCGCGGAAATCTCAAGAGCGCGCGGCTATAGCCGAAAGCTCAGGAGGGGTCAACGCGAGTCCACGTCAGAGTCGTCTCCAAACGCTCGAAGCACTCGGCGCACACCCACTCATACGCTTCGCCATGCTCATAGGCGGCGGAAATCGCCCAACCTTCATGCAAGGCGTCGGGCACGGTTTCCACCTCAGCCAACTCGATCATGCAGGCCGCGCAGTGATCGTGGGTCCACTCCGGGCTATAGGCGCGATAGGCCTTGAACGCGAAGGCCTGCCCACGCAGATCCTTCGCGTTCTGATAGCGCCAATCGTCCTCGATCCCGCTCATTTGCCCGTGAAGTTCGGCTTCCGCTTTTCGACGAAGGCCGCCATCCCTTCCTTCTGGTCCTCGAAAGCGAACAGGCTGTGGAACAGGCGGCGTTCGAACTGGACGCCCTGGGTCAGGGTCGTCTCCAGGGCGGCGTTGACCATCTCCTTGTTGGCCATGACGGCCAGCGGGCTTTGCGCAGCGATCTTCGCGGCGATCTTGCGGACCTCGTCCAGCAGGGTCTCGTGCGGCACGACGCGCGACGCCAGACCGGCGCGCTCAGCCTCCGCCGCGTCCATCATCCGCGCAGTCAGCACCATGTCCATGGCCTTGGCCTTGCCCACCAGCCGCGTCAGCCGCTGCGAGCCGCCGATGCCGGGCGCCACGCCCAGATTGATCTCGGGCTGGCCGAACTTGGCCTTGTCCGAGGCGACGATGAAGTCGCACAGCATGGCCAGTTCGCACCCGCCGCCCAGCGCAAAGCCGTTGACCGCCGCGATGATCGGCTTCCTGAAGCGCGTGATCCGGTCATGGCCCAGGGCGAAGAAATTGCCGGCATACATCTGGGCGTATGTCTGGTCCGCCATCTCCTTGATGTCGGCGCCGGCCGCGAACGCCTTGTCCCCCGACCCGGTCAGGATCAGGCAGCGCACGTTGTCGTCATGCTCGACCGCATCCAGAAACGCCGCCAGATCCGCGAACAGCGCCGAATTCAGCGCATTCAGGGCCTCCGGCCGGTTCAGCGTCACCACCGCATAGCAGTCGGCGTGGCGTTCGATCAGCAGGGTGTCATAGGCGTCGGCCATGGGGAGCGCTCCTTACGTATGCGATCTGCATACCCACCCGCGCATCCCCGCGAAAGGTGGCTATCGCCGCGGCAGTAGCGCCAGCGTCAGCCCCGCGCGCGTCAGTTCCGCGATCACCACCATGGCCAGCAGGGCGTTGGCCGCGATCACCTGACCCCGCGCGCCGCCCAGGTCCAGGCTCCAGCCAAGGGCGGCCGCCAGCGCCAGGGCGCCCGCCGCCGCCAGCACCAGCGCCACCAGCAGCATCAGCGCCACATGGCTGGCCTTCAGCGCCGCCTGCAACGTCGGCCCGTCGTCCAGCGTCCGCGACCGGCGCCGGAACAGCCAGGCGACCGCCCCGGTGGCCAGCGTCTCGGCCACGACCGTCACCACCAGCGCCCCCAGAAACCACCACAGCAGCCCGCCGGTCTCGCCCGCTCGCAAGCCCTGAACGAAGTGCGCGAAATAGGCGCCCCAGACGGCGATCCCGACGATCAGGCTGATCCACAGATGAACCTTGCGCATGCGAGTCAGACCTCCGCACCGGCCATTTCGGCCAGCTTCAGCACCGTATTCCAGTTGCGGCCCGTGCCCATGCCCAGCATCCGCGGCGTCGCCTTCTTGAAGATGCCCGACTGGCCCTGTCCGTTCGGGAACCAGAAATACAATACCCCGTCCCCCGCCTCGACCGCCTCGCCGCCCTCGGCCAGCGCGCGACAGGCCTCCAGCGCGCCGGGTTTGATCCCGTCTTTCATGACCATGGCCAGCGCCCTGGCCGGGTGCGCCTCGGCTTCCGCCCGGAAAGGATTGCTCGCGATCAGCGCCGCCCATTGCCGGGGCGTCCGCACCATGGCGGCGATCTTCAGGCCAAAGGTCTTGTCCATCGCCGCCTCGATGTCCGCCTCCAGCATCGCCGGATCGGCGTCGCTCTCGACCACCATATTGCCGCTGGCCAGCAGGGTGCGCGGGTTCTTCAACCCCATCGCCTCGGCCATGGCCCGTTGCTCGCCAACCGGCGCCCGCACCCCGCCGGTGTTCATGCCGCGAAACAGGATGATGCGCTGGGTCATGGCTAAGTGGCGAGTGATGAGTGGCGAGGAGGTCAGGAGGCGGGCGTCGTGGCTTCAGGTCAAGTGCGACGCGGATCGCGGGCCGCTTCTCGCCACTCGCCACTCGTCTCTCGCCACTGAATCTCATCGCTTCTGGCAACTGGGGCAGTAAAACGTCGACCGTCCGCCCTGGACGATCCGCTTGACCACGCCGGAGCAGTCGTCGCCCCGGCACGGCTGGCCCTCGCGGCCATAGACGTCGAAGCGGTGCTGGAAATAGCCCTGACCGCCCTCGGCGTTGGCGAAATCCTTCAGGGTCGAGCCGCCCGCCTGTATGGCGTCGCGCAGCACCGCCACCACCTCGGTCGCCAGCCGCTCCAGCCGGGGCCGCGACACCTTTCCGGCGGCGACCAGCGGCGAGATGCGCGCCCGATACAGCGCCTCGCACACATAGATGTTGCCCAGCCCCGCCACGATCCGCTGATCGAGCAAGGACACCTTGATGTTCTGCTTCCGCCCGGCCAGCGCCTCACCCAGATGCGCGCCGGAAAAACCGTTACCCAGCGGCTCGGGCCCCAGTCCCGCGAACCACGGATGATCGTCCACCGCCTCGGTGGGGATCAAGCCCATGAAGCCGAAGCGCCGCGCATCGGCGAACCCCACCCGCGTGGCCGCGCCGTCCTTCACCGCGCACAGGCTCATATGCTCGTGCTTGCCCGCGATCGGCGCCGGCTCTTCGAACTCGCCCAGCTGCGCGCCGTCCAGGGTGAAGCGCCCGGTCATGCCCAGATGGCTGACCCAGGTCTCGCCGGTCGACAGGGGGAACAGCAGATATTTGGCCCGCCGGTCCAGCCGCAGCACCGTCGCGCCTTCCAGCCGCTCCACGAACCGCTCGGGGAAAGGAAAGCGCAGGTCCGGCCGGTTCTGGCGCACCCGCGTCAGCCGCGCCCCCTGCAGCACGGGTTCAAGGCCGCGCCGGACCGTCTCGACCTCGGGAAGCTCAGGCATAGGTCAAGCGATAGCGGCCTCAGCCCGCCGACGCCAGCGCCTCCAGCACGCTCTTGCCATAGCGGTCCAGCTTGCCCGCCCCGACGCCCGAGACGTGGGACAGGGTGTCCAGATCGCGCGGCTCGCGCATGGCGATCTCGACCAGCGTCTTGTCCTGGAAGATGACATAGGGCGGCACATGCTGTTCGGCCGCGCGGTCGCGGCGCCAGGCGCGCAGCACCTCGAACCGGGCGCGCACATCGGTATCCAGCGCCTCGGCCGCCAGGTTGCGACCGGCGTTGCGGCGCGGCTTGTCCAGCTCGACGCGCACCGGCGCCTGCCGCACCTCGACCACCCGCTCGCGGCGATAGACGGATCGCACCGGCTCGGGATCGCCCAGGCGGATGATCGGCTTGCCCTCGTTCGGGTCCTCGACCAGCAGCCCCTCGAACAGCAGATGGTCGATCACGTCGCGCCATCCGGTCAGCGACAGGTCCGCCCCGACGCCCCAGGTCGACAGCGCCGTCTCCCAGTGCTGCACATCCTTGGTCCGCCCGGTCAGGTGGTCGATCACCCGCCCACGTCCGAACCGCTCGCCCAGCCGCTGCACCGCCGCCAGCGCCTTCTGGGCCGGGACGGTGGCGTCATAGGTGACGGGCGGATCGCCGCAGATGTCGCAGACGCCGCACGGGCCGGCGTCGGTCTCGCCGAAATAGCGGCGCACCGCCCGCGGGCGGCACACGGCGCCGTCCAGCATGGCGAACAGCTGGCGCACCTTGCGCGTCTGGACCGCCTTGACCTCTTCGGCCATCGGCCGCCCTTCCAGACGGCGCAGGCTCCAGGCGATGTCGGACGGGCCGTACAGGGTGATGCCCTCGGCCGGTTCGCCGTCGCGCCCGGCGCGGCCGATCTCCTGCCAATAGGCTTCCAGCGACCCCGGCGGATCGGCGTGGATGACGAAGCGCACGTCCGGCTTGTCCACCCCCATGCCAAAGGCGATGGTCGCCACCATCACCGCCCCGTCCTCGGCCAGGAACCGTTCCAGCCGCTTGTCGCGGTCCCGCGCGTCCATGCCCGCGTGATAGGCGATGGCGTTGGTCCCGGCGTCGCGCAGGGCCTGGGCCACGCGCTCGCAGCCGTCGCGGCTGCCGCAATAGACGACGCCCGACTTGCCCCGCCGCTCGCGCACCAGTTCGATCACGGCGGCGTCGGTGCGGGCGCGCGAACCGTTGATCTTGCGCTCGGCCGACAGCTGCAGGTTCGGGCGCGCGAAACTGTCGACGAACACCCGCGCCTCGCCCAGCCGCAGCGAGGCGACGATGTCGTCGCGCGTCCGGGCGTCGGCCGTCGCCGTCACCGCGATCCGGGGCACGCCGGGGAACAGTTCGGCCAGTCGGCCCAAGGTGCGATAGTCCGGCCGGAAGTCATGGCCCCATTGGCTGACGCAGTGCGCCTCGTCGATGGCGATCAGGCTGAGCTGCAACTCGCCCAGCCGGTCCAGCATGGCGCCGGACGCCAGCCCCTCGGGCGAGACATATAACAGGTCCAGCTCGCCCGCCCGCGCCTGACGCCAGATGGCCGAGCGGTCGTCCATCGACACCCCGGAATCCAGCCGTGCGGCCGCCACGCCCTGCTGTTTCAGCGCCTCGACCTGATCGGTCATCAGCGCGATCAGCGGCGACACCACCAGCCCGACACCGGGCCGCAGGATGGCGGGCGCCTGATAACAGACGCTCTTGCCCCCGCCGGTCGGCAGCACGGCCATGACGTCCCGCCCGGCCAGAACCTCGTCGATCACCGCCGCCTGCAGGCCCCGGAAATCCGCATGGCCCCACACCCGCTCCAGCAGCGCACGCGCCTCGTCCATGCGCGCGGAAGCGGGCAGGGCGGCAGGGCTTGAGTCGGAGGGCATGCGCGGCTTGTGCCGTATTCGTTCCGGGGTGTCGATAAGCAGAAGGCGCAACCTCTCCCTCCCCGTCCCGGGGAGGGTGGCTGAGCCCGCAGGGCGACGCCGGGTGGGGGCGGCAAGGCTGAACATCCGCCGCGCCCAGCATCGCCTGGCCCTCCCCACCCGGTCTCCGCTTCGCTCCGACCACCCTCCCCGGGACGGGGAGAGAGAGGCGCGGCGCCATGTCAGAACCCGCCCCAAACC
>NZ_SDZL01000054.1 GCF_004210735.1 Brevundimonas sp. | reverse complement strand
ATCAGCACCGTCAGCCCCTGCCCCCGCCGTCAGGCAATCCCGCCTTGCCGTCGCGGACGCCCGCCGTGGATGTCGCACCGACCGCAGGCGCCCCGTCCAGCAGCGTGGCGCTGCAATGGCCGGTGCGGGGCGACATCGTTCGCCGCTTTGGGCCGGTCGGCATGGGCGAGCGCAACAACGGCATCAACATCGGCGCCTCGGCAGGGACGGCGGTGACAGCCGCCGCCGCCGGGCGCGTGGCCTATGTCGGCGATGACCTGGTGGGGCAGGGGCTGACGGTGCTGATCGTGCATCGCGACGGCTGGCGCACGGTCTATGGGCACCTGGGTTCGGCGACGGTGCGCGATGGCGACGACGTGCGCGCGGGTCAGCAGATCGGCACGGTCGGTCTGACCGCCGGCGACGGACGCCCGTCGATCCATTTCGAGACCCGCCAGATGCGTGGCGACGAGCCCGTGGCCATCGATCCGTTGTCCGTTCTGCCACGCTGACGGAATTGCGACCGCGCCGCGCGTTGCAATGTCGCGCGGCGCACCCTAGTTTCCGCGCCTCGTTTTCAAGGGGCGCCGCGTGACGGCCAGGCCCCGCGCCGGGGAGTTACCATGCCTGCTGCCGAAGGCGGACTGATGTCCGCAATCACGACGTTCCTGCCGTTCGTCGCCATCTTCGTCCTGTTCTACTTCATGCTGATCCGCCCGCAGCAGAAGCGCGTGAAGGAGCATCAGGCGCTGATCGCGGCGATCAAGCGCGGCGACACGGTGGTCCTGTCCAACGGCATGATCGGCAAGGTGACCCGCGTCGAGAACGAGGAAGCCATGGTCGAGATCGCCCAGGGCGTGAACGTCCGCGTGGTCAAGGGCATGGTGGCCGAGGTGCGCAACCGCACCGCCATCGCCGCCAACGACGCCAAGGCCTGACCCCCTAAACCGCCCAAGGGGCCGTCTCCATGATTCAGCTGTCGCGCTGGAAAGTCACCCTGCTGGTCATCGCGACCATGCTGGGGGTGCTTTTCGCCTATCCCAACGTCCTGACGCCCTCGCAACGCGAGTCGCTGCCGGGCTGGTTGCCCAATAACGCCCTGAACCTGGGCCTGGACCTGCAGGGCGGCTCGTATCTGCTGCTCGAGGTCGATGTGCCGGAGATGCGCACGAAGCGCGTCACCAACCTGGTCGAGGACGTGCGGGTCACCCTGCGCGAGGCCCAGATCTCGGTCGGCGGCCTGCAGCGCGAGCCGGGCGGCGTGGTCGTGACCATCCCCGACGCGGGCCAGTACAACGCCGCCTTCGAGGCGCTGCGTCAGCTGGCGGGCGCGCCGGGCGCGAACGGCCAGACCGACCGTCAGGCGACCCGCCTGTCGAACAACCGCATCCGCTTCGCCTTTACCGAGACCGCGCTGAACAGCATGGGCGCGACGGCCGTGGACCAGTCGATCGAGGTGGTGCGCCGCCGGATCGACAGCCTGGGCACGCGCGAACCGTCCATCACGCGTCAGGGCGCCGACCGCATCGTCGTTCAGGCCCCCGGTGAAAGCGATCCGACCCAGCTGGAGCGCGTGATCGGCCAGACGGCGCAGCTGACCTTCCAGATGGTCGACATGGAAAACTCGGTCGCGGACGCCGCAGCCGGACGTGTGCCGCCGGATGCGCAGTTGCTGATGGGCGAAGACGGCCAGCCGTATCTGGTCAAGAAGCGCGTGCTGGTCTCGGGCGAGAACCTGACCCGCGCCAGCGTGGGCTCAGACCAGAGCGGCCGCCCCGCCATCGACTTCCGCTTTGACGGCCAGGGCGCGCGTCGCTTTGGCGAGGCGACGGCCCAGAATATCGGCAAGCCCTTCGCCATCATTCTGGACGGCAAGGTCATCTCGGCCCCGACCATCCAGGGCGCGATCACGGGCGGCACCGGCCAGATCACCGGCAGCTTCTCCATCCAGCAGGCGTCCGAACTGGTCAATCTGCTGAACGGCGGCGCCCTGCCGGCGCCGCTGAAGGTCGAGGAACGCCGGACCGTCACCGCCGAACTGGGGGCCGATGCGGTCGCTGCCGGCGGGATTTCGACGGCCATCGGTTTTGCGATCATCGTCATCTTCATGATCCTGGCCTACGGTTTCCTGTTCGGCGGGATCTCGGTCATCGGTCTGGTGCTGAACGGTCTGCTGATCATCGCGGCCATGTCGCTGACCCAGGCCACGCTGACCCTGCCGGGCATCGCCGGTCTGATCCTGACCTTTGCGGTGGCGGTGGACGCCAACGTGCTGATCTATGAGCGGATGCGGGATGAGGCGCGGGCCGGTCGGTCGGTGATCGCCTCGATGGACGCCGGCTTCAACAAGGCCATGGGCACCATTATCGACGCCAACCTGACCACACTGGTCGCCGCGGGGATCATGTTCATCTTCGGCGCCGGCCCGGTTCGCGGCTTTGCATGGACCCTGACTATCGGCGTCTTCACCTCGATGTTCTCGTCGGTGATGGTCGCCCAGGTGCTGCTGGCTTACTGGCTGAAAACAGCCAAGCCCAAAAAACTGCCGATCGCGGAGTGATGGCGATGCGTGGATGGCCCCTCATCAAGCTGCTTCCGCAGAAGACGAACCTGCATTTCGTCAAACACGCCCGCGCGGCGGGCATTCTGTCCGTCGTGCTGTGCGTCGCGTCCATCGTGGCCTGCTTCTATCCCGGCCTGAACATGGGCATCGACTTCCGGGGCGGCGCCTCGATGGAGGTGTCCAAGCCGGCCGGTCAGACGATCGAACTGGACCAGGTGCGCAGCGCCGTGGGTGAACTGGGCCTGGGCGACGTCCAGGTGCAGGGCATCGCGCGCCGCGACACCAACGCCGATGACGGATCCACCGCCATCCTGCGCTTCCAGGTGCCGGAAGGTCAGGACCAGACCGCCGTCGTTCGGCAGGTCGAGGGTGCGGTGACCAAGGCGGTTGGCGACGTCAGCTATTCCGGCGTCAGCGTCGTCGGCTCGAAAGTGTCGGGCGAACTGTTCACCTCGGGCCTGCTGGCGCTGGGCGTCGCGATCGCACTGATGTTCCTCTACATCTGGTTCCGGTTCGAGCCGCAGTTCGGTTTCGGCGCGGTGATCGGCCTGCTGCACGACGTGATCCTGACGTTCGGGCTGATCGTGCTGTTCAAGCTGGAGTTCAGCCTGAACATGGTCGCCGCCGTCCTGACGGTCATCGGTTACTCGATGAACGACACTGTCGTTGTGTTCGACCGCCTGCGTGAGAACCTGCGCAAGTACAAGACGATGCCGCTGCGCGAGGTGATCGACCTGTCGCTGAACGAGACCCTGTCACGAACCATCATCACCGGTGTGACCGCCGTCATGGTGCTGGGCGCGCTGGCCGTCTTCGGCGGTGAGGCCCTGTTCGGCTTCTCCATTGCCCTGATGTTCGGCATCATCATCGGCACCTATTCGTCGATCTATGTCGGCGCTCCGGTGATCCTGCTGTGGGGCGTCAAGCGCGGCCAGGTCGCCGAGGACGCCAAGCCGATCAAGCTGGGTCCGGCCAGCCGGCCCTAGGCTTCGATCCTATGTGACTTCTCCCTCCCCACGCCGGGGAGGGAGCGTTACAGTCCCTCCCAGAATCACGCCGGGGAGGGCGCACGAATGGCTGGACTGCTTTCGAATTTCCGCAACACCATCGGGCTCAGCCTGCTGCTGGCCGCGATCATGATCTTCGCCTTCGGACGTGTTGCGCCGGGCGGGTTCGACATGGGCTTCTGGCAGGCGCTGTTCCGCTGGATCCACGTCGCGGCGGGCATCCTGTGGATCGGCCTGTTGTACTATTTCAACTTCGTCCAGATCCGGAAGATGCCGGAGATCCCGGCCGAGCTTAAGCCCGCCGTGTCGCGCTATATCGCGCCCGAGGCCCTGTTCTGGTTCCGCTGGTCGGCGCTGGTGACGGTGCTGGCCGGGCTAGCCGTCATGTTCATGCGCGGCCACGCCTATGCGGCCGAGGTGCTGAGCTTCGGCATGGCCGGCGGCCTGGTCCAGGGCGATCAGGGCTTCATGTTGATGGGCGTCGGCGTGTGGGTCGCCGTGGTCATGTTCCTGAACGTGTGGGGCATTATCTGGCCGAACCAGAAGCGCGCCCTGGGCATCGTGCCGGCCGACGACGAAACCAAGGCCCGCGCCGCGCGCGTCGCCATGCTGGCCAGCCGCACCAACCTGCTGCTGTCGCTGCCGATGCTGACGGCCATGGCCATGTACCAGACCCTGTTCGGCTGACACCGTCCGACAGGTGATTTTCGGGGCCGGGAAGGGCGACCTTCCCGGCCTTTCGTCCTATGTGAGCCGAATGATCGATCTCGACGCCCAGGTCCGCAGCGCAGATATCGACCGCTGGCTGGCCAGTCGGTTCGTGGCCGACGAACGCGCGCGGGCCGACCTGATCGCGCTGTACGCCTTCGAGGCGGAGTTGATGGCCATTCCCACCCGCGTGACCCAGCCCCTGCTGGCCGAGATGCGCTATACGTGGTGGGCCGAGCAGATGGACGGCGTATTCGCCAACACGCCGCGCGTGGGGCATCCGGTGCTGGAGGCGCTGACGGATGTGGTGACGCGACATGCGTTGCCTCGCGCGCCGGTGGACGCCCTGATCGAGGCGCATATCGGGCGGGTCCACGGCCAGCCGCATGATCTGGACGCCTTCTATATCGGGCCCATGGCGTTGGCGGTGCGGGTGCTGGCCGGAGCGGGGCACGGGGCGGCGATGACCGAAGCGGCCCGGATCCGGGGTCTGGCTCAAACCGGTCGGTTCGAGGAGGCGCAGGCCCATAGGGGCGCCGCCAACCGCGCCCTTCGCACGCTGCCGGCCCAGGCCTTTCCAGCGGTGGCGCCGGCGGCCTTGACCCGGCCAGAGGCGCCCGAGGCCGTCAAGCGGCTGAGGTTGACCTGGGCCGTTGCGACGGGCCGGATCTAGCGCGGGAAATCCAGTATCGAAGCGGGCCAGACGCTGCGGTTCGGCGAGCCGTCGAAGGCCCAGCGGATGAAGTGGGCCGTGCTTTTCGCCCCGGCGCGCATCAAGGGGCGCGGCAGGTTGACGGGCTGGTCGTGCATGGCCCGCGCCCAGGCTGGCAACAGGTCCAGTCCCGCCTGCATGATTATGCCTGCTGCAGCGTCGACGGCGGGCATGCGGACCGTCTGGCGCATCACCATGGCGGCCACCTCGTGGGTGCGGGCGTCGGCGCGGAGCTCGGGGCGGAAGGTCCGGATCAGGGCTTCCGCCTGGGCGCGCGTACGCGGGACCGGATCGGCGCCCAGCGCCTCGGCGATCCGCGCCATTTCGACGAAATAGGCGTCCTGGCGCGCCAGGGACATGGACGGTTCGGCATAGCGGATCCAGGCGTCGAGGAAGCTGGACACCTCGGTCACATGCACCCAGGCCAACAGATGCGGATCGGACACGCGGTAAGGCGTGCCATCGGGCAAGGTCCCGCCCAGTTTGGCATGGATGCGATTGACCTTGTCGATCGCCGCGCGTCCCGCCTCGGCGTGGTCATAGGTGGTGATGGCGATGAATTTGGCCGTGCGCCGCAGGCGGCCGTGCATGTCGGCGCGGAAGTCGGAATGGTCCCAGACCCCCGCCAGGACGGCGGGATGCAGCATCTGCAGCAACAGACCCGAGACGCCGCCGATCATCATCGTCACCACGTCGCCGTTGACGGCCCAGGCCACCGAGTCCGATGGAAACAGCGCGTCGGCGCGGCGCAGCACCGGACGCTCGCCCTTGTCGGCGTCGTTGAACACCTCGGTGATCCGCGCACGCACGGCGCGGCGAATGGCGTTGAACGGACCAGGCGCCATCAGGGCAGGCGCGCGACGTGAGGCTCGCCCTCGGCCAGCCAGACGATGACTGTCGGCTGGCCGGGCGTCACCACCTCAACACCACGCTGGACCAGAGGGTAATCAGAGACGCAGGGCGTGACGTCGCGGCCTTCGCTCATACGGCAGGCGATCAGATAGCGGTCACGTTCCAACGGGCGGATCAGGCGCTGGACCAGCGGGCCCGTGGCCGGTTGTTCGGCCGTGACGACGTTGATCGTGCGGTTGGCCTGGCTGGCCAGCACGAATTCGACGTCATGCCGCATGGAGTGCGGGCGCATGGCGATGCTGACTGTGTCCGGTTGACCGTCGTAATCGACATCGAAGTGGAGGGTCTGACCCGCCTCGACCTCTCGTTCGGCTCCCATCCGGGCGACGGCGTCAGTCAGGGTGGGGGCCACAGCGCCGCGCGCGGCGATGCGCGAACCGGTGCAGACGGCGCGTTCAACCTCGGCCTCGGCCGAGTGGGTCTGGATATACTCGGGCTCTGCGACGGGACCGGCGTCACCCAACAGGCGGCCATCGCGACCAAAGACCTCAATCCGGTCGGTGTGAATGGCGCCGCCGCCGCAGTCGTAACGGTTGGTCCTGACCACAAACGCCTGACCACCGGTGATCGCGCCGTGGGCGACCCACAGTTCCTTCACCGCGCGCACGTTGCGGGTAGCGGGACCGTCAGGCGGCAGGACCGCGCCCTCGGAAATCCACAGAGAGATTCCGTCAGGGCGGTGGAGCGTCGGTTCGAAGCGGATGAGCTGACGCCACGGACCTTCGGTAGTGATGGTCGGGGCCGCCTCGGATGCAGCAGCGGTCAGAGCGAAAGCGGCGAGCCAGGCGATCATGGGGAGCCCCGTTGGTCTGATCCGAGCGTAGCACGACGCCGACGGGCGCCTAGACTGCGTCCCGCCAGGCCTTGAGCGCGTTCAGGCCCCGGATGCTCATCAGCCGCTTCTTGGCGCGGCCGCGGTCCTTGGGATTGATGCGCTTGCCGTCTTCATCGACGCGCGGCGCTTCAAGCGGGGGCAGCAGGCCGTAGTTGATGTTCATGGGCTGGAATTTGGAGCCTTCCAGGTGGCCGCCGGTGATGTGTTCGACCAGGGCGCCCATGGCGGTTTCCGGCGGCGGGGCCGACAGGTCGCGGCCCAACGCCTGGGCCGCCGCCAGTCGGCCGGTCAGCAGGCCCATGGCCGCGCTTTCGACATAGCCTTCGACCCCCGTCACCTGACCGGCGAAGCGCAGGCGCGGCATGGATTTCATGCGCAGCTGCTTGTCCAGCAACTGCGGACTGTTGAGATAGGTGTTGCGGTGCAGGCCGCCCAGGCGGGCGAACTGGGCGTTCTGCAGGCCGGGGATCATGCGGAAGGTCTCGGCCTGCGCGCCGTGCTTCAGCTTGGTCTGGAAGCCGACCATGTTGAACAGGGTGCCCAGGGCATTGTCCTGGCGCAGCTGGACGATGGCGTGGGCCTTGACCGTCGGGTTGCGCGGATTGGTCAGGCCGACAGGCTTCATCGGGCCGTGACGCAGGGTTTCGCGACCGCGTTCGGCCATCACCTCAATCGGCAGGCAGCCGTCGAAATAGGGGACGTTCTCCCACTCCTTGAACTCGGCCTTGGGGCCGGCCAACAGGGCGTCGATGAAGGCGTCGTACTGCTCCTTGTCCATCGGGCAGTTGACGTAGGCGGCGGCGTCGCCGCCGGGGCCTTCCTTGTCATAGCGCGACTGGCGCCAGGCGATGTCAAAGTCGATGCTGTCGGCGTGGATGATCGGCGCAATGGCGTCGAAGAAGCTGAGGCTTTCCTCGCCCGTCAGCTTCAGGATGGCGTCGGCCAGGGCGGGCGAGGTCAGCGGGCCGGTGGCGACGATGACGTTGTCCCAGTCCTCGGGCGGCAGGCCGGCGATCTCTTCGCGGACGATGGTGACCAGGGGGTGGGCCTCTAGCTTCGCCGTCACCGCCTGGGAAAAGCCGTCGCGGTCGACGGCCAGAGCGCCGCCGGCAGGCACCTGATGGGCGTCTCCGCAGGCCATGATGATCGAGTCCAGCGCCCGCATCTCGGCGTGCAACAGGCCGACGGCGTTGTATTCCCAATCGTCCGAACGGAACGAGTTGGAGCAGACCAACTCGGCCAGGCCGTCGGTGTGGTGGGCGTCGGTCTTGACGCCCGGAACGCCGCGCATTTCGTGCAGGATGACGGGCACGCCGGCGTTGGCGATCTGCCAGGCGGCTTCGGATCCGGCGAGGCCGCCGCCGATGACGTGCACAGGGGCGGGGACGGGTTTGGGGAAGGGCGCTGTGTTCGACATGGCGGCCTTCTAGCCATCCCGGAGGGTTTCGTCAGCAACCGACTGGCGGCGCGCGGGCGGACGGGTATGATCGGCCGCTACGAGGGGCTGATGAACCACAAGCATACCCATGAGCGGCGACTGAATGTCGTGGCCGCCGTCACCGACGGTGCGCGCGCCATGCCGCGCATCTGGCGCGGCGCATGGGCGGCCCTGGGGCAGGTCAGCGTGCTGGCCCTGGCGCCCGTTTTCATGACGCTGATCGGGACGGCCGCGATTGTGCATGCCGTCTGGGTGGCGGTCGCGGTCTGGATCGCCTGGGGCGCGCTGAGCCGCGTGGGCACGGCGCGCAGCAACGTCACGGCGTGGGCCGAGGGGCTGGGACCCGGCGGGCTGCAATTCGGCAAGGTCGAGTTGCGGCTGATGGGGGCGATGCTGCTGAACCTGATCTTCATCGCCATGATCCTGTGCGTGCTGGTGCTGGCGGCGCTGGTGGTGGCGGGGATGGCGGAGCTGAATGTCGCGGCGATTCAGGCGCGGGACTGGGGCGCCGCCGGCTCACCCTGGCGGCTGGGTCTGGTGTGCGTGGTCGCCGCCCTGACCGTGTGGGTTCCGCTGATCTTCGTCATTCGACTGGGCCTGTTCAGTCAGGCGACGGTCGGGCGAGGGCATGCCGTGTCGCTGAACACCCTGGGGATCGCCCAGGGCAGTTTCTGGCCCTTGGCGCTGCTGTTCGGATTGATCGCCGTGGCGGCCCTGGGGCTTGTGGCGTTGCAGATCGCGGACGGGACAGCGGGCCGGATCGTCGGGACGCTGGGCCTGATCTGGATCGTGGCGCCGTTTGCGGCGGGCGCGCTGGGCGTGGCCTATCGACAGCTTGAATACTGGACCCCGCAAGGAGGGGCGCGATGACCAACAGGTTCTCTATCGGTGATGCGCTGGGCGATGCGCTGGGCCTGATCCGGCGGCATCCGCTGGCGGTCCTTGTCTGGGGCCTGGTGACGGCGGCCCCCAATGTTCTGGTGCTGGCCATCGGCGCCGAGATGGGCCAGCTGGCGCCCGAGGTCGCGATGGACGCCGAATGGTGGCGGTATCAGGCAATTTCCGGCCTGGTCAGCATAGCGCAACTGGTGCTGGCCGTGATCGTCGGCACGGCGGCGATGCGGGCCATCCTGCACGGCGAAGGGCAGGGACGCGCCTTCTTCATGCGGTTCGGCATGGACGAGCTGTGGGTCGCGGTCTCCTACATCGCCATGTTCGTGGCGGTGTATGCCGGCATGATCGTGGTGGGCCTGGCGGGCGTGGCTGCGGGCCTGATCCTGTGGGCGGTGAACGAGGGCGTGGCCATCGGCCTGGGTGTCCTGATCGGCATCGCGGGCGGCGTGGCCGTGGTCTGGCTGATGCTGCGGGTGTCGCTGATCCCGGCGGCCAGCGTGCGGACCCACCATTTCGCCTTCGTCGAGGGGTGGCGGATAGCCAAGGGGCAGACGCTGCGGATTCTGGGCGTGTCGCTGGCGGCGCTGGTGCTGGTGCTGACGCTGTATGCCGCGATCATCCTGCTGGCGATCATCATCGCGCTGGTGCTGGGCATTGCGCTGCCGAACCTGGACCAACTGGGCGAGATGGGTCAGCTGAGCCTCGACAGCGGTCCGCAGATGTGGACGCTGGCGCTGATCGCCCTGATCCCCGCATCGGTCCTGATGGGCGTGATCAATGTGCTGACCTATGGACCGCTGGCGTCGGCCGTCAGGCAACTGGCGGGGCCGGGCGACGGCGCGCGCGCGGCGAACATCGGCTAGACTGACCCCTTAGACTGGCCCGATCGGATTGACGGAGGAAACCATGAGCTTTTCACCCACGGAAGCGGCGTTCGAAGGGTTCCGGGTCGTGCGCCGACGCCCCATGAGCCTGGTCGGCTGGTCGTTGTTCTGCATCGTGATGACGGCCGTGATGGGCCTGTTGATGATGGACACGCTGACGGCCTTCGCCAGCGCGACCCAGGGGCTGGAGAACGGGACCGAGCCGACGATGGCGGACCTGGAGCGGATCGGGCGGCTGTATTCCGGCATGATGGCCTGGGCCGTCCCGCTGGGGCTGGTGTTCGGCGCCGTGCTGAACACGGCCATCGCGCGATCGGTGCTGAAGCCGGAGGCGGGCGCTTTCGCCTATCTGCGGCTGGGAATGGACGAGGTGCGGGTTGGCCTGGCGACGCTGGTGGTCGGTATCGTCATGGCGGTGATCGGCTTCGTCGTCTTTGGCGTGGCCGGGACTCTGGCGACGCTGGCCGTCAGCGGAAGCCAGAGCGCGCTGGCGGGTCTGGCGATCCTGGTCGGCCTGGCGGGCATAGGGCTGCTGATCTGGATGGCCGTGCGGTTCAGCCTGGTCGTGCCGATCACCTTCGCCGAGCGCCGCATCGCGCCGTTCGAAAGCTGGACCCTGACCAAGGGGCGGACGCTGCGTCTGCTGGGGATGGGGGTCATCGCCTTCGCCATGTCCATCGTGGTCAGCATGCTGGGCGGCATCGTCGCCATGCCGTTGACGATGGCCACCGGTGCGGGGCTGCAAGGCCTGGTGGGGCTGGAGGACGCCTCGTTGCAAGAGGTGCTGCGCGCCGCCGCCGTGCCGCTGACGGTCTGGCTGATCATCAACAGCATCCTGACGGCGATGCAGACGGCCATCCTGTATGCGCCGTTCTCGGCCGCCTATCGGGACATCAAGGGTCAGCCCGCCGCCTGAACGGCGGGCTGAGGCCGTAGCTTAGGCGCTCTTGCGGGCGCGGGCCTTTGGCGCGCGTTCAGCGGGGGCGCCCAGGGCCGCGACGCGCGCCTTGCGGCGTTGCTCGTGGCGGTCCAGCACTTCCTTGAGGTAGCGGCCGGTCCAGCTGGCGGGGTTGTCGGCGACCTGTTCCGGCGTGCCGACGGCGACGATCTCGCCCCCGCCGTCACCGCCTTCAGGACCGAAGTCCAGCAGGTAGTCGGCGACCTTGATGACATCCAGATTGTGCTCGATCACGACGATGGTGTTGCCGTTCTCGACCAGTTCCTGAAGCACCTCCAGCAGCTTGCGCGTGTCCTCGAAATGCAGGCCGGTCGTGGGCTCGTCCAGGATGTACAGCGTCTTGCCGGTGGCGCGTTTCGACAGTTCCTTGGACAGCTTGACCCGCTGGGCCTCGCCGCCGGACAGGGTGGTGGCCGGCTGGCCGACCTTGACGTAGCCAAGGCCGACGCGTTCCAGCGTCAGCATCTTGTCGCGGATGGACGGCACGGCCTTGAAGAACTGGGCGGCCTCCTCGACCGTCATGTCCAGAACGTCGGATATGCTCTTGCCCTTGAAGACGATCTCCAGTGTCTCGCGGTTGTAGCGTTTGCCCTTGCAGACGTCGCAGGTGACATAGACGTCGGGCAGGAAGTGCATCTCGATCTTGATGACGCCGTCGCCCTGACAGGCCTCGCAGCGGCCGCCCTTGACGTTGAAGCTGAAGCGGCCGGGGCCATAGCCGCGGGCCTTTGATTCCGGCAGGCCGGCGTACCAGTCGCGGATGGGCCCGAAGGCGCCGGTGTAGGTGGCCGGGTTCGAGCGCGGGGTGCGGCCGATCGGCGACTGGTCGATGTCGATGACCTTGTCGAAATGCTCCAAGCCCTCGATCCGGTCGAAGGTGGCGGGGGCGTCCGAGGCGTTGTTCAGGCGGCGCGCGGCGGCCTTGTACAGGGTCTCGATGGTGAAGGTCGACTTGCCGCCGCCGGACACGCCGGTGACGCAGGTGAACACGCCGACCGGGATCTCGCCGGTGACGTTTTTCAGGTTGTTGCCGGTGGCGCCGCTGATCTTCAGCATCTTCTTGCGGTTGACGGGGCGGCGGCCGTCGGCGGGCAGTTCGATCTCGCGTTCGCCGGTCAGATATTTGCCGGTCAGGGAGTTCGGATTGGCCATCACCTCGGCGGGCGTGCCTTCGGCGCAGACCTGACCGCCATGGACGCCGGCGGCGGGGCCCATGTCGATGACGTAGTCGGCGGTCAGGATCGCCTCTTCGTCATGTTCGACCACCAGCACCGAATTGCCCAGATCGCGCAGGCCCATCAGGCTTTCCAGCAGGCGGGTGTTGTCGCGCTGGTGCAGGCCGATGGACGGTTCGTCGAGCACATACAGGACGCCGGTCAGGCCCGAGCCGATCTGCGAGGCCAGGCGGATGCGCTGGCTTTCGCCGCCCGAAAGCGTACCGGAGCTGCGCGACAGGTTAAGATAGTCCAGGCCGACGTTGTTGAGGAAGCGCAGCCGGTCGGTGATCTCTTTCAGGATGCGCCGCGCGATCTCGGCCTGTTTGTCGGTCAGCTGTTCTTCCAGTGTCGAGAACCACAGATAGGCCTTTGAGATCGACAGCCAGCTGATCTCGGCGATGTCCTCGCCGCCGACCTTGACTGCCAGCGCCTCGGGTTTCAGCCGCTTGCCACCGCAGACTTCGCACGGGGTTTCGGACTGATAGCGACCCAATTCCTCGCGGACCCATGCGCTGTCGGTTTCGCGCCAGCGGCGTTCAAGGTTCGGCAGCACGCCTTCAAAGGCCTTGGAGACCTCATATTTTCGGGCGTTGTCGTCGTAGACGAATTTGACCTTTTCCCCCGCCGAGCCCTGCAGGATGACCTTTTGCGCCTTTTCCGGCAGGTCGCGCCACGGCTTGTCCATCGAGAAGCCGTAGTGGGTCGACAGCGACTGCAGCGTCTGGGTGTAGAGCGGCGACGGACCGCGCGCCCATGGCGCGACGGCGCCCTTGTGCAGGGTCTTGTCGCGGTCCGGGATCACCAGATCGGCGTCAAAGGCCAGCTTGACCCCCAGACCGTCGCAGGTCGGGCAGGCGCCGAAGGGGTTGTTGAACGAGAACAGGCGCGGCTCGATCTCGGCGATGGTGAAGCCTGACACCGGACAGGCGAATTTTTCGGAGAAGGTGATGCGGCGCGGCTCGGTCTCGCCCTCGGCGACGCTGGCCCATTCGGCCACGGCGATGCCGTCGGCCAGGCCCAGGGCGGTTTGCAGGCTGTCGGCGTAGCGCCCCTCAAGCCCGGTCTTGGTGACGATCCGGTCCACGACGATGTCGATGTCGTGCTTGAACTTCTTGTCCAGCGTCGGTGCGTCCTCGATGGCGTAGAACTGGCCGTCGATCTTGAGCCGCTGGAAGCCCGAGCGCTGCCACTCGGCCATTTCCTTCTTGTACTCGCCCTTGCGTCCGCGAACGACGGGCGCGAGCAGCAGGATGCGCTCCCCCTCGGGCAGGGCCGTCAGCTTGTCGACCATCATCGAGATGGTCTGGCTTTCGATCGGCAGGCCGGTGGCGGGCGAATAGGGCACGCCGACGCGCGCCCACAGCAGGCGCATATAGTCGTGGATTTCCGTCACCGTGCCGACGGTCGAGCGCGGGTTCTTGGACGTCGTCTTCTGTTCGATGGAGATGGCCGGGGACAGGCCCTCGATCAGGTCCACGTCCGGCTTGCCCATCAGCTCCAGGAACTGGCGCGCATAGGCCGACAGGCTCTCGACATAGCGGCGCTGGCCCTCGGCGTAGATGGTGTCGAACGCCAGCGAGGATTTGCCCGAGCCGGACAGGCCGGTCATCACCACGAGCTTCTCGCGCGGGATGTCGACGTCCACGCCCTTGAGATTGTGCTCGCGGGCGCCGCGAACGCGAATGAAGTTATGCTTTTCGATCATGCTGTCCGGGAACGCGACAAGGCCCGGTTCGGGTCCGGGACGACGCCGCTATATGGGGATCAATTCGCCTGATTCAGCAAGAACAATGTGGGAACATTGCGGCGAGTTCACTCGTCATTGGTTCGCGGGGCGCCCTAGGGTGGCGGCCATGACCGCCGCAGCTCCTCTCACGATCCTGAAAGCGACGCTTCACAAAGAAGCCGGGATGGACGTGCGCCTGGTCCATTATCCCGCAGGTCTGACGCAGGCGCGTCACCGTCATGAGGACGCGCAGCTGTCGATTTTGCTGGCCGGTTCGCTGCGCGAAGTGACGCGCCACCGGGATGTGGAGACGGCGCGCCGGTCGAACGGGCTGAAGCCGTGTGGGCAAAGCCATGCCGCGCAGTTCGGCCCGCATGGCGCGCTGATGCTGTCGATGACGCTGGATCAGGATCCGGCCATGTCGCGTCCGGCAGCCGAGTGGGCGCCGAATACAGCGGCCATGGATGCCTTGATCGCCGGACTGCTGGCGACGGATGACGCAGCCGTGCGCGCCGATATGGCGCAGGATCTGCGCGGCATGCTGGAGGCGGGGGCGACCGCGCCGACAGGGCGAGGCGGGCACGATGCGGCCCGGCTGCTGAAGCAGGCGCTGGACGCCCGGCCGGACGGCGGTCGCATCGACGACATGGCCCGCGCGCTGGGGCTGCATCGGGTGCATCTGAGCCGTTGCTTCACCGAAACCTATGGCCTGGCGCCCAGTCTTTATCGGGCGCGGGTCATGACGGCGCGGGCGCTGACGCAGGCGCTGCGAGGGCGGGAGGGGCTGGCGGCGGTCGCGGCGGATGCAGGTTTCGCCGACCAGAGCCATATGGCGCGCACCAGCCGGCGGCAGGTCGGGGCGCCGCTGTCGCGGGTGCGCGAATTGTTCGCGCGCGCTACATCCGTTCAAGCGTGGGCCGCCTGAAACCCGCACATCGCTGCTGTCACAGGAGCGACGATCGATGAAACTTCTCCCCGCCATTCTGTCCGCCAGCCTGGTGGCCGCCCCGGTTCAGGCCCAGCCGGCGGACCGCGCCGATCTGGCCACCCGCACGGTCATGGACCTGGCCAAGGCGACGCGCGCGCCCGCATCGGCGCCGCCCGCGCTGTCGGTCATCGTGGTGCGGCCGGGCGCGGCGCCCGCGATCTATGTCGATGGCGTCGCCGACGTGCGCACGGGCGCCCGGGCGGACGGGGACACGCTGTTCTATATCGCCTCGATGACCAAGGCCTATGTGGGCCTGATGGCCGCGACGCTGGATCAGCGCGGGGTGTTCGACCTGGACCAGACGATGACCGATGTCTGGCCGGGCCTGACCATCGAAGGGCGGGATCCCTCGACCATCACCTTCCGTCAGCTGCTGTCGCACCAGGCGGCGATAGACAATGATGAGCTGACCGGCGCGACAGCCTATGTTCGCGAGATTCCGGCGGGTGAGTACGGCGCCTTTCTGGCCCGGTCCGAGGCTCGGGACGAAGGGTTCCAGTACGACAATCTGGGTTACATCCTGTACGGCGCGGCGCTGGAGCTGAAGACCGGGCGGCACTGGCGGACCTGGCTGGACGAGACGGTGATCCGGCCGATGGGCATGGATCACACGGCGTCGCGGGTCAGCGGCTGGCCGGTCACAGCTGCGGGCCATGAATGGATCGGCGATGGCCAGTGGCAGGCGCGCTCGGTCAAGACGGATGACCTGATGCATGCGGCGGGCGGCCTGATGACGTCGCCCAACGACATGGCGCGGTGGCTGGCGGCGAATGCGGGCCGGACGACTTTGCCGCCCACCGCCTATGCCGAGGCGCAGCAGTCGCTGGTTGCGGCCGAGGCCAATCAGGAGGGGATCGCTTGTCAGGGCTATTCCCTGGGCTGGCGAACCTGTCTGGTCGCGAGCGAGACGGTGCTGCTGCACGGCGGCGGCTATACGGGCGCGCGGTCGGGCATGGCCATCGTGCCGCGGCTGGGCGTGGGCGTGGCGGTCCTGTCGAACAGCGACAGCATGACCGGATATCTGAGCGGGGCGCTGGTCAAGACGTTTCTGGAGACATTGATCGATCCCACTCACCAACCGCAAACGCCGGAAGCCTTCGGTCAGGCGTTCAGCGAGATGCTGACCAAGCAGATGCAACGCCGTCACGAGCGTCTGGCCCAGGCGCGGGACGAGGCGACCTGGCAGGGCTGGGCCTGGACGCCGGATGCGGCGGCGCTGGATGCCTATGTCGGGCGGTATCGTTCGGAGCTGGGCGATGTGGTGGTCGAGCGGGACGGCGACGGCCTGCGCCTGCAACTGGGTCAGATCTCGGCGCAACTGACGCCCGCGACGCCCGACCTGTTCGGCGCGCAGTCCAGCCCCATCGTGACGCCGGACGAGGCGCGGTTCATGCGCGAGAACGGCCGTATCGTCAGCCTGAACTGGGACGGCGATCTGTTGCCCCGCGTGGACTGAGCGTCAGTCGCCGGTTCGGCGATAGCGCTCGCCGACGCCCAGCATGACGTTGTTGGCATTGGCGACACCCAGTTCCAGGCTCTCGGCGATGCGCCGGGCGCGCTCCATGAAATGGGCGGCGGCGACGGGCGGGCAGACCTCGCGCGTTGTCTCCTCGAACAGGGCCAGCCAGCGGTCGAAGTGGGTTCCGTCGATGGGCAGGGGCAGGTGTTTCGGCATCGGCCGGCCCTGATAGACGCCGGTGGACAGGGCCACGGACGACCAGAACAGCTTCATCTGCGCCAGATGCGGGCCCCAGTCCTGAACGCGCGCGGCGAAGACCGGGCCGATCAGGTCGTCGTCGCGCACCTTGGCGTAGAAGGTCTCGACCAGGCGGTCGATCATCGCCTCGTCGATGCCGGTGTGATCGCGGATGCGCGCCGTCGCCTCGGCGCGGCGCAGGGCGGCGGCTTCGCGGTCGGGCGGGTTGGCGGCGGGGAAGGGGATGGCGGTCATGAGGG
>NZ_SDZL01000053.1 GCF_004210735.1 Brevundimonas sp. | reverse complement strand
GGTTGAAGCTGAAGCTGGGGGATCTGGCAGGGATCGAGGCCGACGCCGCCCGCGGGTTGGCGCGGGGGCTGGAGACGCGCGTGTCGGCGCTGGATCTGGCCACCACGACGCTGGAGCTGGCCTCGGAGCGGCGACAGACGGCCCTGTCTCTGGACGTGCCCGCCGGCCTGTCGGACATCAAGGCCAGCGTCGCCATCGGCGAGCGGCCCAACCGGTCGCCCTGGATCAGCCTGACGGGCGAGGACGGCGCCACGATCCGCACCGCCCAGACCCGCGTCTATATCCGCGCTCGCACCGCCCGGGCGTTGGCGGGGCTGGCGCAGGTCGAGGTCCCGCTGCTGGTCGAGCTGGCGGCTTCGGAGGCGCGGCTGGAGGCCATTCGTTGCCCCGGCGGGGCGGTCGATCTGGGCGTGCGGCCCGGCCTGGCGACGGCGGCCATCGGTGCGATCGACGAGACCCGGCTGGACGACTTCAAGACGCCGCTCAAGCCGCAGAAGGCGACCCTGCTGTCGCTGCTGAACCTGGTCACGGTCAAGGCCCGGTCGGAGCTGCAGGTGGCCAACACCGGCTTTCGCACGGTGCGCTTCAGCGAGGCCGACATCGCCGCCGCCCGCACCCGCACACTCAGCACCCGCGAGGGGGTCGCCAGCCTGACCGGGTCGTTGCTCACCGGCATGGAGCTGGATGTGAAGGCCGGGCCGCTGGGGCTGGGACTGGGCGATGTAGCCGGGGCGGTCGGGACCCTGCTGCGGCCGCTGGCCCCGGTGCTGGACGGGGTGGTGGGCGGCCTGCTGGATCTGCTGGGCGTCGGTCTGGGCGAGGCCGACGTGACCGTGCATGGCGCGCGCTGTGGCGACGACGCCGCCCGGCCAGCTTTGGTCGGCTGATCGTCGGATGGTCGCCCGTTCGTCGCATGATCCGGGCGGGAGCGTGCGCGGCGACCTATGGAGCGGGAAACAGCAAGGCGCATCCCATGACCCGTTCCGCCCTCCTCCTCTCGTCCGCCCTGGTCGTCGCCGGCCTGGGCCTGTCCGCTTGCGGCGATGCGGCGCCCGGCGCCAAGGGGCCCGGCACGTCCGCCGCGGCCCGGGTCGATCCGGCCCGCGTCATCTCGGGCTTTGTCCTGCCGCCCAGGGACGTGGACATGACCGGCGCCAAGGTGCTGGCCTGCCTGACCCCGCAGGAGACCTGCACCCAGGAGGCCGAGGTCCCGCTCAAGATCGAGAACGGTGTCGGCCGTTTCGAACTGATCGTGCCCGTCGTCGGCGACTACCACGTCATGGTGTGGAAGGACGTCGACGGCGACGAGACCCCCAACCCCGGCGACATCGTCGCCTTCGCCCACAATATGGAGGCCGTCGCCTCGGGCCAGCGCCTGACCGACATGGACGCCGTCGTGAAAAGCGAAGGCGTCATGGAGGCCAATTTCGGTGGTGAGCCGATGGGCGTCCAGGCCGAGCTTCAGGCCGCCGCCGCCGCCGTGCGCGCCGCCAATCTGACCGGCCGCTGGAGCCAGTCCTCGACCGGCAGCGAACTGGTCTGGGGGCCCGAGATCAAATTCCAGCCGATGATCTCGACCTCGGGCTTCGGCACCAATCTGGGCGGCACCTTCGGGTCCGGATCGGCGACCAACACGACCATCTCCTATTCGTTCAAGCCGATGCAGGTGCGCCGGACCATGACGATGGACGTGCGCCCCGACGGCAGCTTCCACTGGGTCGCCACCCAGGAACGCCGCCAGGGCAAATGCCGCAACGTCCGCCAGGAAAAGCGCGGCCGCGTCGCGATCCAGGGCGACCAGCTGACCCTGGTCGTCGCCGACGCCCGCCAGAGCTGCGGCGGCGGCGCGGTCGAACGGCTGGAGGCCAAGCCCGAGACCTTCACCCTGGCCCGTCAGGGCGCAGCCTTCCGCCTGACCGCCGACAAGGGCGTGAACTGGACCTTCAACCCGGCGGGTTGAGGCGCCGTTTCAGACCCGAAAAAGACAGTCTGAAAGGTCTGATTGGTCTGAAACGCGGCGATGGCGGCGGTGAAAAACAGGGTCTGATTCGTCTGAAACGTCTGAAATCCTCCGCGTCGCCGGACCGGGTCACAGGATGCCACAGGTCGGGCGGGCGCCGGGTCGAAAGGCGTCGGCGCGACGCCGGACGTTGAAACGGCGGCGCTTTTTGGAGGCGGCTATCCGATCAGGGGCGCCGGAAGGCGCTAGACGGCAACCGTAGGCTCTGTCGGCTTCGCGCTCCCGCGCGCCGCTGGGTGGCCCGGTCAAGCCGGGCCATGACGAAAGAAGGGTCAGTCCGCGTCCGGCGGCGGCGTCCAGTCCGGGTCATCGACGGGAACCAGTCCGCCGCCAGGTCGCGCCAGTCCGGGTTGTCCCGCTCGATCAGCGCCAGCTTCCAGTCGCGCATCCACTTCTTGATCCGCCGCTCGCGCCGGATCGCCTCGACCACCCAGGCATGCCGCTCGAACCAGACCAGGTGGTGACAGTCGTTCTCGTCGGTGAAGCCCGGGAACGCCCGCGTCTTGTGCTTCCACACCCGGCTTTCCAGGTTGGAGGTCGAGCCGGTGTAGAGCGTCCCGTTGCGCCCCTTGGCCATGATGTAGGTCGCGATAAAGGTGCGATGCGTCCCCATCCGCACAACCTATGCCTTTATCTTTCTTTCGTCATCCTCCGGCGAAGCGAAGCTGAGACCGGGGGACCCAGCGGCGCCGAAGGCGACCCTCAGCCCGCCCCGCCCCTCGACAGCTCCCCTCTCTCTTTCGTCATCCTCCGGCGCGCGCAGCGCGACCGGGGGACCCAGCGGCGTCCTCGCATCGCGAGGGCGAACCCCATCCGCCCCGTCCCCGACAGCTTCGCGCTCCCGCGCGCCGCTGGCTCCCCCGGTCTGCGCCGCTGACGCGGCTTGCCGGAGGATGACGAAAGAGAGCAAGCGCCAAACCGCAGGATGAGCAAAGCGCGCAAGCCCGGCTCGCCCGACCACCTTGTCTGATCGGGAGAAGGAAACGACGCGGACGCTAGAGCTATAGCGAGGGTGTTGGACAACTGCCTCGCGTATTAGGCAGCCATTTGCGGCAGGTCTTTCCAATCTGCGCTCGCCGGACGCACATGGGACGTGACCTGTGAAATAAGAGCTAGCGACTCAGAGGGCCAGTCGCTCAAGTTTTCAACGACGGCTTCCCTAGGCCACTCCGGCTGCGCTCGTTGCACATCAGAGAACTTCGTGTGGGCGAAGGCCACAGAGGGGGGGGCAGGGCTAATAATTTCAAACAAAGCCAAGCGACCGTCGCTAAGTTTCACCCCGAAATCGAAATCGTATTGGCTGCTGCTCGCGCCCAAAACAGCCACCTTCGACTGAACCATAGGCGTCGAGTAAGCCCGCTCCAACTTCTCCTTCACCGCATCGAATAGAGCACGTTCGCGATTTCTGGCCGAGCGCTCTAGCATTTGGGTAGCCCACGCCCGAGAAGCCTCAGCAACGAGGGCGATAGCAGTCGCAAGGTTATGTGCACCCACATCCTCAACGACGAAGGCATCCCCCTCAAAGCGTAAGCCCGATTGTTCCGCGATAGCTTCAGCTCTGCGGCGGTCACCGGGTCTCATATGATGAACGCCTTCGTCCAGAATGGCCGTGCGCCCTAAGCCCTCATCAGACACACGATACCCGCCACTTCTATTGGGTATGATCGTAAGATTGATCACGTCTCCACTAGGAAACAGTGTGGTTGTCGGAACATGAATCTGACCGTCAGCAAACCAAGGTTGCTGACTATTCGCGATTGCGTCTCGGAGAGCTTCGTATTGGTCTGACACTAGAAAAGCTCCGGCCGGTGAGGCGGGGGCGGGATGCTCCCTACGATATTACATCTGTCTAGGAAGAACATCATGGCAACGTCGAAATCGGTCACAGCAGGATCGACGACATACGCGTCGTACCTTTCCCGAGGTTGACGCTGGCGAGGCCAGCGACGGTTCAACTCCCATGGATAGAAGCGCGTTTCGTCCGCAGGAAGTCTCCTACCACGTAGATTGAGCGGCAAGTCAGGACGAAAAGAGTTCACGTGTTCAGCCTTGGGCCTAAAGCTCAATCGCTGAACCGGGTCGCCAGCGGCGATCAGAACTACGCTTACAGACTGCCTTTGAGTCCGTATTGTTGCATTGCCACGAATTTCCACCCCGCTCGCAACGATACCATCCAACAGCAATGGGGCGACAAGAAGCGCCCGGCCATTAGTTGTCGGGTCTTCTTGCCAATGCGGCTGGCCACCGATCTCTTTGCGATGCGCTAGCAGTCGGTCAACTTCGTCAAGAGACAGCATCTCCTAACATCACGCGGTTTTTTGAGTCGCGTAAACCCAAGATTGTCTAATGCACCCGCGCCTTCCCGATCTCCAGCCCGCCTTCGCCCGCTGACACCGCAATAACCCCGCCGTCCTCGATCTCGCCGGCCAGCAGTTTCCTGGCCATCGGGTCGACCAGCTCCTTTTGGATAACGCGTTTCAGGGGGCGGGCGCCGTAGACGGGGTCGTAGCCCTTGTCGGCGAGCCAGGTCAGGGCGCTGTCGTCGATGGCCAGGGTCAGGCGGCGGTCGGCCATCAGCTTTTCCAGGCGGGCCAGCTGGATGCGGACGATGCCGCCCATCTGTTCGCGGCCCAGACGGCGGAACAGGATGATCTCGTCGATGCGGTTCAGGAACTCGGGCCGGAAGTGGGCGCGGACGGCCTCCATGACCCAAGGGCGGACGGCCTCGACGTCCTCGCCCTCGGCCTGGTTGGCCAGGGCGTCCGAGCCCAGGTTCGAGGTCATGATGATCAGGGTGTTCTTGAAGTCGATGGTCCGGCCCTGACCGTCTGTCAGGCGGCCGTCGTCCAGCACCTGAAGCAGGGTATTGAACACGTCGGGGTGGGCCTTTTCGACCTCGTCGAACAGGACGACCTGATAGGGGCGGCGGCGCACGGCCTCGGTCAGGGCGCCGCCCTCGTCATAACCGACATAACCGGGCGGGGCGCCGATCAGGCGGGAGACGCTGTGCTTCTCCATATATTCGGACATGTCGATGCGGGTGATGGCGCTGTCGTCGTCGAACAGGAAGGCGGCCAGGGCCTTGGTCAGCTCGGTCTTGCCGACGCCCGTGGGCCCCAGGAACAGGAAGGAGCCGAGCGGGCGGTTGGGGTCGTTCAGCCCGGCGCGGGCGCGGCGCACGGCGTCGGACACGGCCTCCAGCGCCTCGTCCTGGCCGACGACGCGGGCGCGCAGGGCGTCCTCCATCGACAGCAGTTTTTCGCGCTCGCCCTCCAGCATCTTGTCGACCGGGACGCCGGTCCAGCGGCTGACGACGGCGGCGATCTGTTGGGCGTCGACGACCTCGGGGGTCAGGGGGCCTTCGGCGGGGGCCTCGTTCGCCTCGGCCTCGGCCAACTGCTTTTCCAGCTGGGGGATCTGGCCGTAGGCGATCTCTGACGCGCGGCCCAGATCGCCGGAGCGCTGGGCGGCGGCCAGTTCAAGGCGCAGGCGGTCCAGGGTCTCGCGCAACTGGGCGCCCTGCCCGACCTTTTCCTTTTCCGACTTCCAGCGGGCGGTCAGGTCGTCGGACTCGGCCTGCAAGGCGTCGATCTCGTCGTCCAGCCGCTCAAGCCGGTGGCGAGAGGCGTCGTCGGTTTCCTTTTTCAGGGCCTCGCGCTCGATCTTCAGCTGGACCAGGCGGCGGTCGATCTCGTCCAGGGCCTCGGGCTTGCTGTCCACGGCCATGCGGACGCGGCTGGCGGCCTCGTCGATCAGGTCGATCGCCTTGTCGGGCAGGAAGCGGTCGGTGATGTAGCGGTTCGACAAGGTGGCGGCGGCCACGATGGCGCCGTCGGCGATGCGCACGCCGTGGTGGACCTCGTACTTCTCCTTCAGGCCGCGCAGGATCGAGACGGTGTCCTCGACGCTGGGTTCGGCGACGAAGACCGGCTGGAAGCGCCGGGCCAGGGCGGCGTCCTTTTCCACATGCTTACGGTATTCATCCAGGGTCGTCGCGCCGACACAGTGCAGCTCGCCGCGCGCCAGGGCGGGTTTCAGCAGGTTGGAGGCGTCCATGGCGCCGTCGCCCTTTCCGGCGCCGACCAGGGTGTGCATCTCGTCGATGAACAGGATGACCTGGCCCTCGGCGGCGGCGGTCTCGTTCAGCACGGCCTTCAGCCGCTCCTCGAACTCGCCCCGGTATTTGGCGCCGGCGATCAGGCTGCCCATGTCCAGCGACAGGACCTTCTTGTCCTTGAGGCTTTCGGGCACGTCGCCGTTGACGATGCGCAGGGCCAGACCCTCGACGATGGCGGTCTTGCCGACGCCGGGCTCGCCGATCAGGACGGGGTTGTTCTTGGTGCGGCGGGCCAGCACCTGGATGGTGCGGCGGATCTCCTCGTCGCGGCCGATGACGGGGTCGACCTTGCCGTCGCGGGCGGCTTCGGTCAGGTCGCGGGCATAGCGGTTCAGCGCGTCATAGGCGTCTTCGGCCCCGGCGCTGTCGGCGGTCTTGCCCTTGCGAATGTCGGCGATGGCGGCCTCAAGCTTCTGGGGCGTGACGCCGACCTGTTTCAGCGCCTCGGCCGCAGGGCCGCCCTCTTTCGCCACGGCCCACAGCAAGCGTTCGGTGGTGACGAAGGCGTCGCCGGACTTTTTCGACGCCTCTTCGGCGGCGCTGAACACGCGGGCGGTGTCGCCGTCCAGATACAGCTGGCCCGAGCCGCCCTGGACCTGGGGCCGCTTCTTCAGCAGGCCCTCGACCACGGCCTCGGCCGCGGCGGGATCGCCGCCTGCGGCGCCGATCAGCTTGCGCGCCAGACCGTCGCGTTCCTCAAGCAGAACCTTGAGCAGGTGTTCGGGCGCGAACTGCTGGTGCCGGCGGGCGAGGGCCAGCGACTGGGCGGACTGGACCGACTGTTTGGCGCGGTCGGAATAGAGGTCGAGGTTCATCGTTACATCCCCTGTCAGGCGGATCATGGACCTTTCGGCGCCCTTCACGAAGCGACGCCTTGAGCCGTGTCGATACCGAGGTGGGCAGATGTCGGGCAGGGATCAAGAGGGACGGGCCGGATCGACGGAACCTCTGCCTTTGCCTGACGCTTGCACCCGCATGGTGACGACCAAGATGAACCCCCGCGTCTTCTGGGGCGCCAGCGCCATCGCGGGGGCCCTGCTGACGCTCGCCCTTATCGCCCCTTCGACCTCTGGTCTGGTGTTCAGTCGGGCGCAGGCCTGGGTGATCGACACCTTCGGGTGGTTTTATGTGGCGGCGGTGGCGGGGTTCCTGCTGTTCGTCGCCGTGCTGGCGATCAGTCCGGCGGGGCGTCTGAAGCTGGGGCCGGAAGACGCCGAGCCGGATTTTCCCTATGTCTCGTGGCTGGCCATGCTGTTCGCGGCGGGCATGGGCATCGGCCTGATGTATTTCGCCGTCGCCGAGCCGGTGCAGCACTATATCGCCCCGCCGGACGTGCAGCCGGGGACCTTCCTGGCCGCGCGCGAGGCGATGGTCATCACCTATACCCACTGGGGCGTCCACGCCTGGGCCATCTATGCGGTGGTGGGGCTCAGCCTGGCCTATTTCGCGCACCGGAAGGGCCTGCCGCTGACCATGCGGTCGGGCCTCTATCCGCTGCTGGGCAAGCAGATCGACGGGCCGATCGGCGACGCGGTCGACATCTTCGCCATCTGCGGGACGCTGTTCGGGATCGCGACGTCGCTGGGCCTGGGCGTGGCGCAGATGACGTCGGGGCTGCACTATGTGTTCGGCCTGCCCAATACGGTGGTCGTTCAGGTCGTGCTGATCGCGGTCGTCATGGGCGTCGCCACCCTGTCGGTCCTGTCGGGCGTGGACCGGGGCGTGCGCCGACTGTCCGAGCTGAATCTGGTGCTGGCCGTCGGGCTGATGCTGTTCGTTCTGGCCGTGGGGCCGACGCTGTTCCTGCTGCGCGCCTATGTGCAGAATTTCGGTCTGTATCTGGACCATTTCTTCGTCCGCACCTTCACCCTCTACGCCTATGAGCCGCGCGCCTGGATGGCGGACTGGACCCTGTTCTACTGGGCCTGGTGGATCGCCTGGTCGCCGTTTGTGGGCATGTTCATCGCCCGTATCTCGCGCGGGCGGACGGTCAGGGAGTTTATCGCCGGGGTGCTGCTGGTCCCGACCGCCTTCACCTTCCTGTGGATGACGATCTTCGGCAATTCGGCCATGGCCTTCGACATGGGCTCGGCTGCAGGGGCGATCTCACAGGCCGTCCAGACGGACCTGTCGACGGCCCTGTTCCATTTCCTGGAGTATCTGCCGGGCGCGGCGATCACCTCGACCCTGGCCATCGCGCTGGTCGGCGTCTTCTTCGTCACCTCGGCGGACTCCGGCTCGCTGGTCATCGACACCATCGCGTCCGGCGGGGCGGAGGACACGCCGCGCTGGCAGCGCATCTACTGGTGCGTGATGCTGGGCCTGGCGGCGGCGCTGCTGCTGCTGGCCGGGGGGCTGGGCGCCTTGCAGGCCGCGACCCTGGTGGCGGCCCTGCCGTTCGCCGTGATCATGATCCTGCTGGCCTTCGGTCTGACGCGCCAGATCAACGCCGACCTGAAGGGCGAGGCCGTCGATGTGGAGCATGCGCCGATCGGCGAGCGGCTGAAGCGCATTCTGTCGCCCGCCAGCCGCAAGGACATCGCGCGTCAGCTGGAGCGCAACGCCGCCCCCGCCTTGGTCGAGGTTCGCGACGCCCTGATCGGCGAGGGGCTGGAGAACAGCCGCGTGGAGATGGACGAGGCCGCGGTCTGGCTGGTGACGGAGCACGCGAACGGCCGCGACTTCCTGTACCGCGTCGGGATGCGGTCGCGGCCTCGTCCCGCATTGACCGCACTGGAGGCGCCCGAGGGCCGGCGAGCCCTGGAATGGCGGATGGTCGCCCAGACGGGCGACGGCAGCCGGCCCCGGGACGTCACGGGCTTCACCCGCGCCCAGCTGGTGGCGGACGTGCTGGAACAGCTGGGCCTGTGGCGTCTGGCCTAAGCCGTCTGGCCTGAGGCCTTATCCGCCCGACGGACCGGTCGAGAAGTCGAACTGTTCCGGCTGACGGCGCGGGCTGGAGCCGAGGGTGTAGGTCAGGCCGACGTAGAAGGCGCGCAGCTTGATGTTCTGCTCGGCGCGTTCACGGAACAGCGGCGTGTCATAGACCGTCGCACTGTTGAAGCTGTTGAACAGGTCGCGGCCGGTGAAGTTGAAGGACAGCTTGTCCGTCAACTTGCGGCGATAGCCCAGGTTGACCATGCCGCCGCCCTCGCGCGTGCCCTGCGCCTGCAGGCTGTCGCCGTGCCACATGCCCATCAGCTGGACGAAGTCATCGGGCGTCGGCTGCCAGTTCAGGCTGAGACGGCCCGATGCGATGACGTCTTCGCGGTCCTGGCCGCCGACGATGCCCGCCGCGTCGATCCGCTGCTGGAACACATTGACGCTGGCGTTGTAGCGCAGCGTCGAGTGCAGGCGGCCGTTGGCGGTGACCTCGACGCCCATGTCGCGACGCGCGCCCAGATTCTCGGGCCGGGTCAGCAGGACGCCGCCGCCGATGTCGGTCGCCACATCGGTGAAGGCCTTGTCCGTGTCACGATAATAGGCCGTCGCCTGATAGAAGGTCTGACCCTGGCGCATCTGCCACATGGCCTCGAAGGAGTCCGTTTCCTGCGGCTCCAGGTCGGGATTGCCGGAGCGCAGGTTCAGCGGATCCTGATAGGAGACGAAGGGATTCAGCTGGTTCGGCTGGGGTCGCTGGATGCGGCGCGAATAGCTGGCCCGCAGGGTCTGGGCGTCGGTCAGCTGATACTGAATATGCGCCGTCGGATAGGCGCGGAAATAGTCCTGCGACGCCGAGGTTCCGCCGGTCAGGTCCTCGATCTCGATGTCCGCCTGCTCCAGCCGCAGCCCGGCCTGGGCCGACAGCTTTTCGGTCAGGGGCTTTTCCCATGTGCCGTAAAGGGCGTGCACGGTCTGGTGCGCCTCGAACCGGTTGCTGAGCGCGGGCACGACGGTCAGGGCGGCTTCGGACGGGCCGCGCAGCAGGGTCGTTTCCTGATCCGGGCGCTGATCGGTGAGCTCATAACCCAGACGCACCTTGCCGCCGTCCGCCGTCGGCCGGGTGTAGGCGCTGGTGAAGCCCAGATTGACCTGATCGGTCTCGTTTTCCGACCGTTCGTACAGAGACGGGGTGGAGGGTAGGTCGTAGGTGAAGCCGCCTTGGGCCGTGGTCTCGTTGCTGTTGCGGTCGTAGCGCAGCTCGTTCGACCATTCATGGCCCGAGGTGTCGAACTGATGCAGCACGCGGGCGGTGGCGCCCCAGTTGACGAAGTCGAACTCGACCCGGCCGTCGCGCCGATAGGCGCTGGTCAGCACGCCCGCGCCGTCGCGCGTCTGGAACAGGGCGGCGTTGGTCCCGTCGCCGTTGAAGGCCATGCCGCGCAGCTCGGCGGTCAGCTGGGTCTTGTCGGTCACGCGGTACTCGGCCGACAGGCGGCTGAAGGCCCCGCCCTGATCCATATCCACGCCCATATCCGAGCGGGTGGTGGAGACCACGGCGCCGGTGGCCGGGTCGAGCTGTTCGCGCACCCGGTTGAACTCGACGGTGTTGGGGTCGGCCCGATAGCTCAGGTCGCCGGACAGGGTCAGTTTACCGTCCTGGCGCGAGCCGCTGATCCCGCCGTTCCAGCGGCCGTTGTCGCCGACGTTGGCGCGGACCGAACCGGTCGTCTGGGTTCCGGGACGAGGCGCCGTGGGCTTGGTGATCAGGTTGATGACCCCGCCGGACCCTTCAGGGCTGTAGGCGGCGGAGGGATTGGTCATGACCTCGATGCGGGCGTACTGGTCCGCCGGCAGCTGCAGCAGGGCCTGGGCGCGGCTCTGGCCCGTCAGGACGCCCGACGGACGGCCGTCGACCAGGATGGTGACGTTGGAATCGCCCCGCAGCGAGACATTGCCGTCCGGGTCCACGTCCACCGACGGCACGTTGCGCAGGGCGTCGGCCAGGCTGCCGGTGGTGGCCTGCAGATCGTTGGCCAGGCTGTAGCTGACGGAATCGATCGAGGTGCGCACGTCGTCGGCGCGGCCGCTGACCACCACGTCCTCGACCTTTGCGGGCGTGTCCTGCGACGGCTGGTCCTGGGGGGCGGGCGCTGGAGCGGCCTGGGCCCGGGCCGTCTGGGCTGGGGCTGTCTGGGCCGGGGCCGTCTGGGCGAGCGCGGGGGCGCCGAAGGCGGCCATCGCCACGCCGGTCAGCAGAGCGGTTTGAAAGCGGGTCATGGGGGGCGTCCTGGGGGCCTGGGTCGTCGGCAGGCGGTTATCAGCAAAGGCCACCCTGCCCTACTTACTTTGCGGCAATGTTTCGGGGGTGTTGCGGCAGGTTGCAGCCTGGACACGAAACGGCGACGCCCCCTTGGCTTTCGGCGAACAGCCGCGCTAGCGTCGCGGCCCTGATGTCGGGAGCTTATCGATGACCACCGTCCGCCTGTCGCGCCGTTCCGCCCTGTTCGCCTCCGCCGGAGCGGCGGGCGCGGTCGCCTTGCCCTCGGCCAGCTGGGCGCGCCAGGCGGCGGTGACCGATGACGCGCTGATCGCGGCGGTGGACGCCTATGTGAAGCGTGCCATGGCGGCGTTTCCGGATCAGCCGGCGGTGTCGGTCGCCGTGGTGCGCGAAGGCGCGCCGTTGCTGGCCCGCGGCTATGGCGTGCGGAAGAAGGGCGACACGCGCCCCATCGACGAACACACCGTCTTCGCCATCGCCTCGAACACCAAGGCGGTGACCGCCGCCGCCCTGGCTATCCTGGTCGACGAGGGCAAGGTGAAGTGGGACGAGCCGGTGAAAACCTATCTGCCCGGCTTTACCCTGTCGGACCCGGTGATCGGCGAGCGGATCACGGTGCGCGATACGCTGAGCCACCGCGCCGGTTTCGGCCTGGGCGCCGGCGACCTGTTGTTCTGGCCCAACAGCACGCGGACGCGGGCCGAGGTGATGGCGGCGGTTCCGTTCGTGCCGATCGAAGACGGGTTCCGGGCGCGCTATCACTATTGCAACCTGATGTTCGTGGTGGCGGGCGAGATCGTCGCCGCCGCATCGGGCATGCCGTGGGAGCAGTTCGTCCAGACACGGATCCTGGACAAGCTGGGCATGACCGAGACCGTGCCGCTGGCGAAGCTGGCCGATCCGGCCAGGTCGGCCCTGCCGCATGGGCGGGTCGGGCCGCCGCTGCGTTACCAGGGCGCGATGCAGACCATCGGCCAGTCGATCGCCGAGGTCTGGAATTGGGATTCGGCGGGCGCCGCGGGCGGCATCTGCACCACGCCCGGGGACTGGGCCAAATGGATCGCGGTGCAGCTGAAGGGCGGCGAACTGCCGGACGGCACGCGCCTGTTTTCCGAGGTGGCGGGGCGCGAGATGTGGCGGCCGAACATCATCGTCTCGTCCTCGGCCGGGCCGACCGGCGAGCTGCCCGGCCGGGCCATCGCCTCGACCTACGCCATGGGCTGGCAGGTCCAGGATTATCGCGGCGAGCGGATGGTGACGCACGGCGGCGGGGCGCCGGGATACATTTCGGGCACGGTGCTGATCCCGGGGCGCAAGCTGGGCTTCTCGGTCTTCACCAATGCGGAAGAGAGCTTGCTGCTGCGGGCGCTGCGCTCGGGGATCGCCGACATCCTGATGGGCAAGGCCGACTTCGACTGGGTCGCCGACGGGGTGAAGCTGCGGGACGAGGGCAATGTGAAGTCGATCAAGGCCGCCGCCGAGATCGACGCCAAACAGGCGGCGGGCGCGGCGCCGTCGCTGGCCCTGGCGGCCTATGTCGGGACGTGGCGCGACCCCTGGTACGGCGACATCGTCATCGAACAGAAGACCGAAGGGCGGGGGCGGAACCGCAAATCGGGCCTGTGGATCGCATTCACCCACACGCCCGCGCTGAAGGGCTGGCTGGAGCCGTATGACGGCGAGACCTTCCGCACGCGGTTCATCGACAAACGCGAGGAGGACGCCTTCGTCACCTTCAAAGTCGAGGGCGGCGCGGCCGTGTCGGCGACGCTGAAGGGCGTCAGTCCCGACATCGACTTCAGCTACGACTATCAGGACCTGAAGCTGACCCGCGTCTGAGCGCCGGATCAGGGACCGGGCGGCGGGTGAACGAAATCCGCCGCCGCGCCTTATCGAAACGTCCGCTCAGGAGGGGTTCCTTGCCGCATTTCTATTTCCACACCGAGAACGGCGAGCGATTCGCCGATGAGGACGGGGTCGAATTGGCGGACGAGGACGCCGCGCGCGCCGAGGCGGTCAAGGTGATGGGCGAGATCCTGCTGCACCGGGGGGCCGCCACCTTCTGGGAGACGGGGGTGTTCAAGGTCATCGTGATGGACGCCGAACAGAACCCCGTGGTCGTGCTGACGGCCAGAGCGGGGGAAGCGTTGAACTAGACGCGGGCGGCGTCGGTGACGGCCTGGCCCGACGCGGTCAGGACCAGTCTTTCGCCGTCGAACACCTCGACCTGATGGACGCTGTCCCATTCGCCCAGGATGGACGGCAGGGCGGCCTCGACCTGATGATCGCCGTCGCATTCCAGGTGGCGCAGTTGCGGCACCTGACCGGGGCGTGTGGTCACCAGGCAAAGGTATGATGTCATGCAGGACGCCCCCGCGCGACGATCGCGCACCTTTGCCATAAGCCATTATGAAAGCTGGACATTCACATATGTGAATTGCGAGGCAGGCAAAGTCTGACACGGGCTTACGGCAACGCTTGGTCAATCCACGCGTTGGGCCGATAGGAACGACAGACCGCCATGACGAACGCCCTGATCGAAAAGCTGTCGCGTAGGGACCAGCTTTCGCCTGTGGAGATCGCGGCGTTGAAAGATGTGCTGGATCCGCCCCGCGCCATCGCCGCCAATGTCGACATCATGCGTGAGCACGCCCACGCCTCGCACAGCCTGCTGATCGTGTCGGGCCTGACCGCCCGCTATTCGACGCTGAGCGACGGGCGGCGACAGATCACCGAGATCAATGTGACGGGCGACTTCGTCGATCTGCACAGCCTGCTGATGAAACAGATGGACCACGGCGTCATGACCCTGACCCCGTGCGAGATCTCCAGCGCGCCGCACAGCCGCCTGCGCGACCTGACCGAGAAACATCCCCATCTGGCGCGGATGCTGTGGCTGGAGACGGTGGTGGACGCCGCTATCCACCGGCAGTGGCTGGTGGCCATGGGGCGGCGCAGCGGACTGGGCCATCTGGCCCACCTTCTGTGCGAACTCTATGTGCGGCTGAAGGCCGTGGGCCAGACCGAGGGGGCCGGGTTCGACCTGCCGCTGACCCAGTCGATGCTGGGCGACGCCCTGGGCCTGTCGACGGTGCATGTGAACCGGCTGATCGCCGAACTGCGGCGCGAGGGCCTGGTGCGCTGGAACCAGTCGCGCGTCGAGATCATCAACTGGCCGCGACTGGCCGCCATCGCCGAGTTCGACCCGACCTATCTGCGGCTACAGAACGAGCCGGTCTAGAGGTCAGCGCGCGGTCTGCGGGCGCTGACCGGCCTCCAGGATCGGCATGCCCGCCTCGGTCGGGATGTAGATGACCTGGCGATCGCCCTGACCCGAGGTTTCCTGAAGCATGTTGATATAGCTCCAGCGCAGATAGTTGTCGGGGCCGCCCAGCGACTGGGCCATGATGCGGTTGGCCTCGTTCGTGCCCTTGGCGCGCTCGATCTCGGCCCGGGCGGTCAGGGTGGCGGAATCCAGCGCCGCCTGGGCCTCCAGCACGCGGATGCGGCGGTTCTGAACCGCCTCTTCGTACGCCGCCTTACCCGCCATCTGCTTGGAATAGACGTTGTAGGTCGGGAAGCCGACCAGCACGACCAGCAGCACTGCCACGATAGCGACGATCATTCCCAAAGTCAGTCCGGCGTTGCGCATGACGAATCCCCTCTTCCTGAAACCGGCGTCACCGTTGGCGGTCGGCGGGACGCGGGTCAAGCAGCAGACCTGAAACGGTCGCCGCCAGCAGGCGCGGCGCCAGCGGCAGGCGCGCGACCTTGCCCAGCACATGATCACGGATCCACGGCAGGACGCGGCCGTCCGCCTGATAGAAGGGGGTGAAGGTCAGACTGAGGGCCTGATACAGCCGCACATGCCAGCGCCGGGCGGCGGCATAGGCGTTGAGGGCGCGGTCCAGATCGCCGTGCCGATCCAGCGCCTGCGCCAGGGCGTGGGCGTCCAGCAGGCCCATGTTGACCCCCTGCCCCAGCTGCGGACTGGTGGCGTGGGCGGCGTCGCCGATGATCGCCAGCCGGGGGCCGACCGGGCGATGGACGGTGTGGTGGCGATAGCGGGCGAAGGTCAGTTGCCCGGGGTCGGTCAGGCCGGCCACGACGGGGGCGACGCGCGGCCACAGGGCGGCGACCTCGTCCCGCCATGCGCCCAGACCACCGGACAGCCAGGCCGCATGCGCGTCGGCCCGCAGGCTCCAGAAGAAGGTGGCCAGTCGCTGGGGGCTGTCGGGGCGACGGCCCACGGGCAGGACGCCGATCATCTTGTCCGCGCCGCGATAGACCTGCTCCAGCGCCTGCTCATCGAAGCCGTCGCCGGGCCACGGGACGGTGGCCCACAGGGCGCCATAGGCGAAGGCCCGCCCGCCGTTGGCCGAGCCGCCGGACAGGGGCGCGGCGATGCGCGACCCGGCGCCGGAGGCATCGACCACCAGATCGAACCGTGCGGTCGTCGATCCGTCGGCCCGGACCAGCCGCCCGTCGTCGGCGCCGGTGATCTCGCAGCCGGTCTGGACAGTCACCCCGTCGGCCAAGGCGGCGCGGAACAGCACGTCGAACAGGGCGGCGCGGTGGACGCCCAGCGCCGGGCGCGGCGTGTTCAGATCGTCGTACCGCACGTCCAGCACCGTGCGGCCGGTCGGGGCGGCGCAACCGAACAGGCGCCGCACCGGCTGGGCCAGGACCTCGACCTGCGGCGTCAGGTCCAGCGTATCGAGAACCGCCTGGCCGGTGGGCTGCAGCAGGAAGCCCGCGCCGACCGGGCGAGCGGCGTCGAACCGTTCGTGGATCGTCACGCGTCGCCCCTGACGCGCCAGCATCAGGGCCAGGGCCAGGCCAGTGGGGCCGGCGCCGACGACGGCGATGTCGCGCGGCCCGGCCGGTTTCAGGCGGCCGGCAGTCAGGGGGTGGGGACCAGTTCGATCAGATCGAGGTTGGACTCGTTCTGCGGCCACGGGATCACCAGTCGCCAGCGCCGCTCGCCGGTCCGCTCCAGCACGGCGACCAGATCGCGGTCGGGCCGCTGGCCGTAGGAGTTGGCGGGCGGTTCGGACGCCAGGGCCATCGAGCCCAGCATGACCATGTGGCGGTCGTTCTCGGGGAACAGCAGGCCGGAGGGGCGCTGTGAGCCGGTCAGCTTGGAGAATTTCAGGCCGCGCGGCGTGTCCTCGATCCGGCAGGCGAACCAGCCATAGACGACATAGCCCAGCCCGTCCTCGCCGCCCTGTGAGCCCAGCTTGACGGTGCGGCAGCGATAGTCGCCAGCGGGCGGAATGACCGAGGGACGGGCGGCGTCCGGCTCGATCAGTTCGCCCAGGGCGCGCAGGTCGCCCGAGCCGCGCTGGCGGCGGGCCTGTTGCAGGGCCAGCTCCCAGGCCGAATCGCGGCGGGTGTAGCGATCACGGTCCGTACTGGTGATGATGGTGCGCCAGTCGCGCAGCATCGGCGCGGGCGTCCCGACATCGCCGCCCGAAGGCGGCGGCGGCGGGGGCGGCGA
>NZ_SDZL01000005.1 GCF_004210735.1 Brevundimonas sp. | reverse complement strand
TTGCACGTCCCGCTGACCTGCGTCGGGCGGGTTGTCGAGGGCGGGGGGCTGCGGGTTCTGTATCAGGGGCATCCTGTGACGCCGAAGTGTACCGGCTGGACCCACGGCTAACGTTGGGACTTCCGTAACCGGGCCGGGGCAAAGTGCTGACATGCGCCGCAGAACCCTGATCGCCGCCGGAACGACCGTCGCCCTGGCGCCGCACACGGCGCTGGCCAGTGATCCCAAGCCTGGCGCCGCACCGGCCACGCTGGAGATCGAGAATCTGGGCCTGCCGGTGATCGCCGATGGGCGATTGCGCAACTATGTCTTCGTCGAGGTGCGACTGCTGATCGCGCCCGGCCAGCCGCAGGAGGCGGTGCGGGTCAAGGCGCCGCATCTGCGCGACGCCCTGGTGCGGGCGGCCCACGCCACCCCGTTCACGCGGCCGAACGACTGGAACAGCCTGGACGCAACGGCACTGTCCGCCGCCATGATGCGGGCGGCGGCCACCATTGTAGGACTAGGGATGGTCACGCGCGTCGAACTGGTCGCCCAGACGCCCAGACGTCGGCTGCGAGCGCCCAACAGCCAAGCTTGAGATAACGCCGGTTGCGCCCTTTGGACGCATGAGGCACCGTCACTGTGCAATTCCCCGAACGGACGCACTGTCGCGTCCTTCGCGGCCGGGGGGACCGGAAGGCGGCAGAGGCGAAAACGCCCGCCGCGCCAAGGGCCGGACGCGCCTGTTGCACAAGGGAACGAAACGCCAATGACCTCTTACCTATGGCTGGTCATAGGGGCAGGTGTGCTGGGGGTGCTTTACGGCGCCATCCAGACGGCTGCGCTCATGAAATCCAGCGCCGGCAACGACAAGATGCGCGAGATCGCTGCGGCGATTCAGGAAGGCGCATCCGCGTACCTCCGTCGGCAGTACATGACGATCGGCATGGTCGGGATCGTCATCCTGATTCTGGCCTGGCTCCTGATCGGGCCCTATGCGGCCATCGGCTTCCTGATCGGCGCCGTGCTTTCGGGCGCGGCCGGATTCGCGGGCATGCTGATCTCGGTTCGGGCCAACGTCCGCACGGCACAGGCCGCGTCGGAAAGTCTGTCCAAGGGCCTGAATCTGGCCTTCCGGTCAGGCGCCATCACCGGCATGTTCGTGGCGGGCGGCGCCCTGATCGGCGTGGCCGGCTACTATGCCGTGCTGACGCAGGGTCTGGGGCTGGAAAGCACCAGCCGCGCGGTCATCGACGGCCTGGTGGCGCTGGGCTTCGGCGCCTCTCTGATCTCCATCTTCGCGCGACTGGGCGGCGGCATCTTCACCAAGGGCGCCGACGTGGGCGGCGACATGGTGGGCAAGGTCGAGGCGGGTATCCCCGAGGACGATCCCCGCAACGCCGCCACCATCGCCGATAACGTGGGCGACAACGTCGGCGACTGCGCCGGCATGGCCGCCGACCTGTTCGAGACCTATGCGGTGACCACGGTCGCCACCATGGTGCTGGCGGCCATCTTCTTCCGTGCCCAGCCCTATGTTGAGGTGATGATGCTGCTGCCGCTGGCGATCTGCGGCATCTGTATCGTGACCTCGATCATCGGCACCTTCTTCGTCCGCCTGGGCAAGAGCGGCAATATCATGGGGGCCCTGTATCAAGGGCTGATCGTCACCGGCGTGCTGTCGGTCGTCGCGGTCTGGTGGGTCATCAACCAGTTGATGCCCGGCGCGGTCGAAACGTCCAGCGGCCTGCTGATCCAGCCGATGAACCTGTTCTGGGCGGGCATGGTCGGCCTGCTGGTGACGGCGGCCATTGTGGTCATCACCGAATACTATACCGGCACGGGCTTCCGGCCGGTGAAGTCGGTGGCCAACGCCTCGGTGTCGGGTCACGGCACCAATGTGATCCAGGGTCTGGCGGTCTCGCTGGAGTCCACGGCCCTGCCGGCGCTGACGATCATCGTCGGCATCATCGCCAGCTATCAACTGGCGGGCCTGTTCGGCATCGCCATCGCCACCACGACCATGCTGGGCGTGGCGGGGATGATCGTGGCGCTGGACGCCTTTGGTCCGGTCACGGACAATGCGGGCGGCATCGCCGAAATGGCGGGCCTGCCGGCGGAAGTGCGTCATTCGACCGATGCGCTGGACGCCGTAGGCAACACGACCAAGGCCGTGACCAAGGGCTATGCCATTGGTTCGGCGGGTCTGGGCGCGCTGGTGCTGTTCGCCGCCTATACGTCGGACCTGCAGTATTTCGCGGCCAATCCGGCGGACTATCCCTTCTTCGCCGGGATGGGGGCGGTCGCGTTTGACCTGACCAATCCCTATGTCGTCGTTGGCCTGCTGTTCGGGGGGCTGCTGCCCTTCCTGTTCGGCGGGATGTCGATGATGGCCGTGGGCCGGGCCGCCGAGGCCGTGGTGGCCGAGGTGCGTCGCCAGTTCCGCGAAAACCCCGGCATCATGACGTTCCAGACCAAGCCCGAATACGGCAAGGCGGTGGACATCCTCACCAGCGCGGCGATCCGCGAGATGATCGTGCCGTCGTTACTGCCGGTGCTGTCGCCGATCGTGCTGTTCGTGGCCGTCAACCTGATGGCGGGCAAGGCCAACGCCTTCGCCGCCCTGGGCGCCATGCTGATGGGGGTGATCGTCACCGGCCTGTTCGTGGCCGTGTCGATGACCTCCGGCGGCGGGGCGTGGGACAACGCCAAGAAGCTGATCGAGGAAGGCTTCACCGACCGCAACGGCCAGACCCACGGCAAGGGCTCAGAAGCCCACAAGGCCGCGGTGACGGGCGATACGGTGGGCGATCCCTACAAGGACACGGCCGGTCCGGCCGTGAACCCGATGATCAAGATCACGAACATCGTGGCGCTGCTGCTTCTGGCCGTACTGGCCAGCGGCCGGTTCGGATAGGAACACCTGTTTCGAACGAGAAAGCCCCCGGAGAGCGATCTCCGGGGGCTTTTTCTGTTCAGGAGCTGCCGAGGAACTAGTCCGGGCGGCGCTGGCCGGGGGCGTCGCGGTCGGTTTCCGGCAGTTGGCCCCGGCCGACGTTGCCGAGAAGTTGCTCCAGGATGGTCAGCTGGCGGCCCCGGGTCGGGGTTTCGCGCCCTTCCATGTTGACGTTCTTGCCGTCACCAAGGCCGAGGGTACGGACGGCGGCGACCTTGTCGCCCTCGTCGAAGGTGATCTCGGTCACGCTGCGCTGGGTCACCTGGGGCAGGTTGTAGGTGTATTTTTCGGTCGTCTGGCTGATGTAGTACCAGACGTTGTCGCCTTCGAAGGTCGAGGTGGTCGAGGGCGAACCCAGACGCGACAGGACGGTTTCCTTGGTGTCCTCGCCGGCCTTTACGTCGGCGGGCTTGGTATCGATCACCTGAAAGCCGTTGGAGCCGACCATGGGCGCGCAGGCCGTGGTCAGGCCCGCCAGGGCGGCGGCGACGAAAATCGACTTGAAACGATGCATGTGCGAGCGCCTGCGACAGAACAAGGTCTTTGACCTAGCCGGACGCGCGTCCTAGTTCAACGGCGCGGCGGAAAAGGGGCCGTAGAACATGTTTGCAAAACTACTGGGCCGACGCGCCAACCCCCGGATCGGCGACACCCTGTACGGGTTCGCGGTCGAGCAGGCGCGGACACCGGCCTTCTATACCCGGTTGGGCGTGGCCGACCGGATCGATGCGCGTTTCGAGCTCTACACCCTGCATGTCCTGCTGCTGGTGATGCGGTTGAGGGACGAGGGCGAGACCGGGGCCGACATGGGGCAGACCCTGTTCGATACCTATGTCTCGGCGCTTGATCATGCGCTGCGTGAACTGGGCGTCGGCGACATTTCGGTGGGCAAGAAGATGCGCAAGCTGGGCGAGGCGCTGTACGGCCGCATGACCGCCTATGAGGCGCCGCTGCGCGCCGGAGACACGACCGCCCTGTCCGATGCGTTGGCGAAGAATATTTACGAGGGCGACGACGCCACCGGTGCTCCGGCGCTGGCGGCCTATGCCGTGGCCAGCCGCGCACAGCTGGCGACCCAATCGCTATCAGACATCACAAAGGCCCCGAAATGGGCGGAGATTTCACAATGAGCGCGCCTGCGCCCGTCTTCAGCGAACAGATTCGGTTGCACCAGATCGGCGCAGGCCTGCACCGCACGCTGGAGCCCGATCAGGAGGTCCGCGCGCGGATCGCAAAGGCGCTGGATCTGCAGGCGCTGGACAGTTTCGTCGCTGATCTGGAACTGACGCCATCGGCCAGCGGCTGGACCTTGTCGGGGCGTGTCCGGGCAAAGGTCGTTCAGACCTGCGGCCTGACGCTGGAGCCGCTGCCGGCGACGGTGGATCAGCGATTCTCGCTGGGTCTGACCGAGGCGGTGGAGCCGTCGGAAGACGACGAGATCGACATCACCATGGACGACGAATCGCCCGATCCGATCGAGGACGGGCGCATCGATCTGGGCCAGTATGCGGTGGAACAGCTGGCGCTGGCGCTGGATCCGTTCCCCCGCAAGGCGGGCGCGACCTTTGTCCAGCCGCAAGAACCGGTCGAAATCTCGCCCTTTGCGGCGCTTAAGGCGTTGCAGGATCGAAAGCCGTCCGACGAAAGTTGACGTAGAGGCCGGGCGGTAGCATCCCACGGTTGCGACATTCTGGTTCGACGCCCAATACAAGCGCTGCGACAGACGGCGTGACGGAGTTTCATACTTGCCATCTCGAACGCTGATCTCCCTCGACGCCATGGGCGGCGATCACGGCCCGCCCATCGTCGTCGCCGGGGTGCGGGACTATCTGCGCCGCCGCGACGCCGAGGGCGTCGATTTTGTCCTGCATGGCGACGAGGCGGCGATCCAGGCCGAGATCGATCGGCTGAAGGTCGATCCGTCGCGCATCGCCGTGCGTCATACCGACAAGGTCGTGGCCATGGACGAAAAGCCCGCCCAGGCCATGCGCCGGGGCAAGGGCTCCAGCCTGTGGAATGCCATCGAGAGCGTGAAGACGGGTGAGGCGGGCGCCGTGGTGTCGGCGGGCAACACCGGCGCCCTGATGGCGATCTCGAAGCTGATCCTGCGCATGGCCGCGCCGGGTCTGGAGCGTCCGGCCATCGTCGCCAGCTGGCCGACCATGCGCGGAATCACGGCGGTGCTGGACGTGGGCGCCAACATCGGTAGCGACGCCGAGCAACTGATCGAATTCGCCATCATGGGCGAGGCCTTCCAGGCGGCGGTGCATGGCGTCGAGCGGCCCAGCGTAGGCCTGCTGAACGTCGGATCCGAAGACATGAAGGGCCACGAAGAGGTGCGCGAGGCGCATGCCCTGCTGCGCGGCGGTGCGGTCGAGTTGAACTATCACGGCTTTGTCGAGGGTGATGACATCGCCAAGGGCACGGTCGATGTGATCGTCACCGACGGCTTCACCGGCAATATCGCGCTGAAGACGGCCGAGGGCACGGCGCGCTTCATCTCGGCCCTGCTGAAGGATGCGTTGATGTCCGGCGTGCAGGCCAAGCTGGGGGCGCTGATCGCTCTGCCGGCGTTGCGCAAGATGCGGGCGCGGATCGATCCCAGCACCATCAACGGCGGCCCGCTGCTGGGCCTGAACGGCATTGTGGTGAAAAGCCATGGCGGCGCCGATGCCCGCGGATTCGCAAACGCCATTCGCATCGCGGCCGACCTGGCCCGCAGCGACTATCTGACCAAGGTGGGGACCAGCCTGGCGAAGCTGAGCGACGTCATGGCCCACCAGAGCGACGGCGACGCTGCCGTGTCGCAGGAGAAGACCCAGTGAGCGTCCTTCGCAGCGCCGTGACGGGCGTGGGCTCGTACCTGCCCGAAAACATCGTCACCAATCAGGATCTGGCCGCCATCGTCGACACCTCTGACGAATGGATCGTCGAGCGGACCGGCATCCGCCAGCGCCACCGGGCGCGCGACGATCAGCCGACCAGCGACCTGGCGACGGAGGCCGCAAAGCGGGCCCTGATCGCAGCGGGGCGCGTGGCGTCGGACGTGGATCTGATCGTGGTCGCGACCACGACGCCGGATATGACCTTCCCTGCAACCGCCTCCATCGTGCAGCGCAAGTTGGGCGCCCCCGTAGGCATCGCCTTCGACGTTCAGGCCGTCTGCTCGGGATTCGTCTATGCGTTAAGCGTCGCTGACGGCTTCGTCGCGCGCGGTCTGGCGAAATGCGCCCTGATCATCGGCGCCGAGGAAATGACCCGGCTGATGGACTGGACCGACCGGTCCACCTGCGTCCTCTTCGGCGACGGCGCGGGCGCGTTCGTGGTCGAACCGCGTGAAGGGAAGGGGACGTCGGCGGACCAGGGTTTGCTGGGCTTCGCCCTGCGCTGCGACGGGAACAAGACAGACCTGCTGTATGTCGACGGCGGTCCCGCCACCACGGGCACCGTGGGGCATCTGCGCATGGCCGGAAACCAGGTGTTCCGCCACGCCGTCATCAACATCGCCGAGGCCATCACGGCGGCGGCCGAAGCGTCGGGCATCACCATCCCCGAGGTCGACTGGTTCGTGCCCCACCAGGCCAACCAGCGGATCATTCGCGGGGTCGGCGAACGGCTGGGTCTGGACGAGCACAAGGTGATCTCGACCGTTGCGGAACACGCCAACACCTCGGCCGCATCGATCCCGCTGGCCATGGACACGGCCATGAAGGACGGGCGGATCAAGAAGGGCGACCTGGTCCTGCTGGAGGCCATGGGCGGCGGCCTGACCTGGGGCGCCTGTGCGGTGCGGCTCTAGAGCGCGATTCCGCTCTTTGATTTCTCACGACTTTGCCCTCTTATGCGACGGGAACGGAGTGGGAGCTCGACATGGCGGGACAACAGACCCTGACGCGCGCAGATCTGTGCGAGGCGGTCCACGAGGAAGTGGGCCTGTCGCGCCATGAATGCTCGGGTCTGGTCGAGCGCACGCTGGAGCTGATCGTCGAATCGCTTGAACGCGGCGAGCTGGTGAAGTTGTCCGGATTCGGCGTGTTCCAGATTCGCGCCAAGCGCGCCCGCATGGGCCGTAACCCCAAGACCGGCGAGCCGGCGGCCATCACCCCGCGCCGGGTGATCAGCTTCCGCGCCTCGCAGATCATGAAGGGCCGGGTCCAGGACGCGGTCGTCGAGGGCTGAACCCGTGGCCAAGAGCCCCGACGCCTTTCGCACCATTTCCGAAGCCGCCGAAGAGGTCGGCGCGCCGCAGCACGTCCTGCGGTTCTGGGAGGGGAAATTCCTCTTCATCACCCCGGTGAAGCGCGCAGGCGGGCGACGATTCTATCGTCCTCAGGACATTGTGTTGCTGAAGGCCGTTCGTCGCCTGCTGCACGACGAGGGCCTGACCATCAAGGGCGTCCAGCGTCTGCACAAGGATCAGGGCCTGAAGCGCCTGGCCGCCTATGGCGACCCTGACGGCGCTGCGGGTCTGATGCTGGATGGCGCAGTACTGGACCGGCCGACGCCGTCATCGACCGGCCGCGCCATCGCCGCAGATGATGATCGGCTGGCCGCCATTCTGATCGAACTGGAAGGCGCCCAAGCGCGCCTTGAGGCCGTTCTGCAAAGATAAGCGCAATGCCTGCTTTTAGGGTTTGCGGGGCGACGGGACGCCGTCTATAGGGAGCGCCTTCGGAGCGTGGCGCAGCCTGGTAGCGCACTTGACTGGGGGTCAAGGGGTCGCAGGTTCGAATCCTGTCGCTCCGACCATTTGAACCGCTCGGTTCGTTTGGTTTTGCAGCGGGCGGCCCTGAGCGATCGGGCCGCCCGTTCGCTTTTGTCAGCCGCCCTTTGACCCACGTTCAGCCCAGCGTAGCAGCGGGATGATGGGCACGCCCCAAGCGATACCGGCGACGCCGTAGAACAGCAGGTCGATCCAGGGCGATTTGGGCAGGATCGCGCCGATCGACACGACCGCCCAGACGAAGAAGATCAGGAACAGAACCACGCCGATGGTGGCGATGAAGCGGCGGCTGCGCGCGCCCATCAGCGCTTGTTCCTGAACAGGAAGTAGGCGACCAGGCAGATGACCGAGGCGACCAGGGCCCACAGCAACCAGGTCCAGTCCTCAAGCGTCGAGATGGCGAAGACGCGAATGGCTAGAAAGGCGCCGCAGGCCGCGCCGACGCCGGACACCAGCAGGGTGGCCGCCACGCCCCGCCGACCGGATAACTGATCGGCGATGACCGCCAGAATGACCACGCCGACCAAGGCGATGAGGATTTCGGTGTATTGCACGCCCGGCTCCGGATGGGTTGCGGCGTAAAGTCCGCGGAATGCGACTCGATCTTGCCACGAGAGAGGGGCATACCGCCCCGGTCGTCGCCGGATCAAAGGCGGCGTCACCTTATCCGGACCAGCGTCGGGCGTCGAATGAACCGTTTTGTCAGCAGGGACCGCAGTCGCGCGGTCGCAATCTGGCTGTTCACCTGTGCGGCCCTGGTGTTCGCCATGGTGGTGGTGGGCGGTGTCACCCGCCTGACGGGCTCGGGCCTGTCGATCACGGAATGGAAGCCGATCATGGGCGCGCTGCCGCCGATGAACGCGGCCGACTGGAACGACGCCTTCGAGAAATACAAGCTGATCCCCCAGTACGCCCAGGTGAACGCCGGCATGACGCTGGGCGAATTCAAGGGCATCTTCTTCTGGGAGTGGTTCCACCGGCTGCTGGGGCGGTTGATCGGCGTGGCCTTCGCCGTGCCGTTCCTGATCTTCGTCGTTCTGCGCCGACTGCCGCAGCGGTTGATGCTGCGGTGTGTGGTGCTGCTGGGGCTGGGCGGGCTGCAGGGGCTGATCGGCTGGTGGATGGTGACCAGTGGCCTGTCGGAACGGGTTGATGTGGCGCCGGAGCGGCTGACGATCCACCTGGGGCTGGCGCTGGTGATCTTCATGGGCCTGATCTGGACCGGGCTGGAGGCCCTGAACGGCGAGGCGCACGGGCGATCGCCCAGGGGCTGGACCCGCGGCGCGGCCGTGCTGCTGGGCCTGGTGTTCATGCAGTGTTTGCTGGGCGGACTGGTGGCCGGGGCCAAGGCCGGCTTCATCTATACGGACTGGCCGCTGATGAACGGTGACTTCCTGCCGCCGGCCGATTGGTCAAAGGGCGGACTGACCTTCCTGCACGATCAGGCGCTGGTGCAGTTCAATCACCGGATGACGGCCTATGCGCTGATGCTGTTCGCCACGGTCTATGCCTTCCAGGCGTGGCGCTGGCGGCTGGCCGAGGGGCTGGGGTTCGCAGCGTTTGTGCTGGCGGTCGCGGTGTGGCTGCAGGCGGGGCTGGGGATCGTTACCCTGGTCCACGCCGTGCCGGCGTGGCTGGGCGGCCTGCATCAGGCGGGCGCCGCTGTCGTGCTGGCGCTGGCGACGCTGAACCTGTGGCTGGTGCTGCGGTCCCAGCCCCGGCTGTTCATGTCCGGACCGAGGACCACGGCCCTCTGATCGCGATCGTCAGGCCGGGGTACATGATGTTCACGAACAGCACCTGCCCATCGGGCGAGAAGGTGGCCCCCGCGAACTCGGCGTTTCCCGTGAAGACGTTGCGGCCGATCGTGTAGACGCGGCCATCCGGCGTCACGCCCTTGATGTGATTGCGGACAGTGTCGGAGTAATTGTCCTCACACACCACCAGATGACCCCACGGTGCGACCGTCAGGTTGTCGCCCATGTTCAGGGTCTTTTCGTCGGCGCTTTCGACAAACAGCTGGATGCGCCCCGGACGACGCGCCTCGCCGCGACGGCCTTCCTGGGGCGAGGGGACGTAGCGCATGATCTGGCCGCGTTGCAGCGGGCCGCCCGAGGTCGCGGTCAGCCACATCTCGCCGTCGCCCCAGACGATACCCTCGCCCCGCGCCACCAGGGCCGCGCCGTCGGCGTGGCCGCGCATCCGCAGGTCGCCGTTCGGGCTTTCGACGTCGTCCACGTCGATCCAGACCACTTCGCGCCAGTCGCCGACGGCCCAGGCACGGTTCTTGTGGTTGGTGGTGTCGGCGCCCTTGTGGCCCCGGAACGCCATGGCCTGAAGCCGTCCGCCCCTGGTCAGTTCGCCCGGCGTTTCGGGGATGAAGCGGTAGAACAGGCTGTCGACCTTGTCTTCGGTCAGGTAGACGATGCCGGTGCGCGGATCGATGCAGACAGCCTCGTGTTCGAAGCGGCCCATGGCCTTGAGCGGCACGGCCTCGACCAAGCCCATGGCGCGGGCGGGGACCTCGAAGACATAGCCGTGTTCGCGGGTCACGTCGGCGTCGGCCGGGGTCTCTTCCGTCTCCTCGCAGGTCAGCCAACTGCCCCAAGGCGTGACGCCGCCGCAGCAGTTGGTGCTGGTGCCGACCAGGGACAGGTGCTGACGCACGGTGCGGCGGGTCTCCAAGTCATAGATCAGGGTCGTCGTGCCGCCGGGCAGGGGACGGCCATCCTTGAAGGTGTCGTAGGCGCGCGAGGCGTCGATCAGCCCGATCCGTTCCTGACGAATACCGGCGGGCCCCTGATTGCGATGGGTGATACTCTTGGGTTTCAGCTCGTGATTGCGGACCAGGGCGATCTGCGAACCACCCAGGGCAAAACAACCCATGCCGTCGATGGCGCCCGGGACCAGCAGGCCATCGGTCATCGTTTCGCCTGCCTGGGAGATGATCTGGTACGAGAACCCCTGAGGCAGATCCAGAAGACCGCTGGGATCACGGACAAGATCCCCGTAACCCTCGACCTGATTAAGGTACGTCTCCTCGGACGCCAGGGCATGACGCGACAGGCCGGAGAAGGCCAGCGCGGCTGCGCCCGCGGTCATCAGTCCGCGACGGTGGAAACGCATGAGTTGGACTCCCGATCTGCGGTTCCGCTTAGACCGGGCGTTCGTAACGCGGCAACTATGATTGGATGACGATTGGACGACGAACGGCAATCTGCGACGTCTGATCGCACGAAGAGGCGTGGTATTTTAATACCGTATTAAAAAACACGCGTGATTTGCGTATCTTAGCGCAAATAAGCGACGCACAATGGCATTGACCTTGGGCGCAGCATCCCCTATCAGCACGCCTTCCGCTCGTTCCGGTCTCCGGGATGGGCCAGATCATCGTCTCTGGAACCTGACCATGTTGAAGACCACCACGGCTTCGATGAAGCCGGCAGAGGTCGAAAAGAAGTGGATCCACATCGACGCCGAAGGCGTCGTGGTGGGCCGCCTCGCGACCTTCATCGCCAACCGCCTGCGCGGCAAGCACCTGCCGACCTACACCCCGCACGTTGACATGGGCGACTACGTCGTCGTGACCAACGTCGACAAGGTGGTGTTCACCGGCAAGAAGAACACCGACAAGGTGTACTACCGTCACACCGGCCACCCGGGCGGGGTCAAGGAAACAACCCCGGCCAAGGTGCTGGGCGGCCGCTTCCCCGAGCGCGTCCTGGAAAAGGCCGTCGAGCGCATGCTGCCGAAGGAAAGCCCGCTGGCCCGCAAGCAGATGACGCACCTGCGCCTGTTCGCCGGCGCCGCGCACGACCACGAAGCCCAACAGCCCGAGACCATCGACTTCAAGTCGGCCTCGGCCAAGAACACCCGGAGCGTCTGAGCATGACCGACGTGACTGCTACGGAAGCCACCGGCTTCGACGCCCTGAAGGGCATGGGCACCGCCGTCTCGGAAGAGATCGTTCGCGAGCCGAAGATCGACGCCCTTGGCCGCTCTTACTCGACCGGCAAGCGCAAGAACGCCATCGCCCGCGTGTGGGTGAAGCGCGGCACCGGCAAGATCACCGTCAACGGCAAGGAGCTGAACGCCTACTTCGCTCGCCCTGTGCTTCAGATGATGGTCGCCCAGCCGCTGAACGTGGCCGACCGCGCCACCCAGTATGACGTGATCTGCACCGTCGAAGGCTCGGGCCTGTCGGGCCAGGCCGGCGCCATCCGCCACGGCCTGTCGCACGCCCTGACTCACTATGAGCCGGAACTGCGCAAGGTCCTGAAGCCGCACGGCTTCCTGACCCGCGACAGCCGCGTCGTCGAGCGCAAGAAGTACGGCCGCGCCAAGGCTCGCCGTTCGTTCCAGTTCTCGAAGCGCTAACTCGCCACCGCGAGTGGGAATACAAGGGCGCTTCGGGGAAACCCGGAGCGCCTTTTTCTTTTGAGGTCAGCATGCCGACTTGGGTTCGATATTGTCTGCTGCTTGCTATGGCGGCGTGGTCCTTCTGGTACTTTGGACGAATGCTGGCTACGGGCCTACGAACCGGCCGGCTGATTGATAGTCGCCCCCCCGACGGAGTGCCTGTTACCCGCGAAAGCAAACCATTCGGCTTCTGGCTGGCCATGGCGATCTCCGGCTTGATGATTGTCGGGACGATCTATCTGGCGGTTTTGTTGACCGGCCATCTGATTGGCTATTGGGAGGCAGGTCTTTGACCCACACCATCTTCATCGACGGCGAGGCCGGGACCACGGGGCTGGAGATCCGCGAGCGGCTGGAGGCGCGCCAGGATCTGCAGTTGATGCTGCTGGGCGACCGGCGGCGCGATGTGGAGGCGCGGCGCGAGGCGCTGAATACGGCCGATGCGGTGATCCTGTGCCTGCCGGACGATGCGGCCAAGGAAGCGGTGTCGATGATCGACAATCAGGCGGTGCGGGTGATCGACGCCTCGACCGCTTATCGGGTTGATCCGGACTGGACCTATGGCTTCGCCGAGATGGCGGCAGATCAGCGCGAAAGGATCGCCGGCTCGACCCGCGTGTCGAACCCCGGCTGCTATCCGACCGGCTTTATCGGCCTGGTGCGGCCGCTGGTCAGCGCGGGGCTCATTCCGGCGGGCTGGCCGGTGACGGTCAACGCCGTGTCCGGCTATTCCGGCGGCGGCAAGGCCATGATCGCCGAGTTCGAAGCTGAGGGCGCATCGACCGCCTATCGCGCCTATGGGCTGAGCCTGCAGCACAAGCATGTGCCCGAGATGACGCGGCACACGGGGCTGGAGCGTGACGTCCTGTTCGCCCCGGCGGTCGGCGCCTATCGCCAGGGGATGCTGGTGGAGGTTCCGCTACATCTGTCGGCCCTGCCGGGTTCGCCGTCGATCGAGGTGGTCCACGGCGCACTGGTCGAACACTACACTGGCGCGCGGTTCGTCGAGGTGGCGGATCTGGAGGTGACCGAGGCGATGACCGGGCTGGAGCCCGAAGGGTTGAACGGCACCAACAGCATGCGGCTGCATGTCTTTGGCGACCGGAATGGCGAGCAGGCGCGGCTGGTCGCCCTGCTGGACAATCTGGGCAAGGGCGCGTCGGGCGCGGCGGTGCAGAACCTGAACCTTATGCTGGGCCTGGACGAGGCGACGGGCCTGGCCTGACGCCTTAACCGGCGCGGCGGGCCTTGAGCGCCGATTCCGCCGTCACGCCGAACCAAACGGCCGCGATGATGATCAGCAGGCCATAGTCGTGACCCGGCCACAGGATCGGGATGCCGGCCGCCAGGATCAGCAGCATCGGAAACAGGCCCGCCCAGGCAGCCGTGGCCGGGGCGTCCGCATGAATCATGGGCGGGCGAACCACGCCCGCGCGCTTGGCCCAGACGCCATTGAACAGCACAAAGAATACCGAACAGACGACGGCCAGGATCACATATTTGGCGGTATGACCCGGCTCTCCATACAAGCTAGCGGTCATGACCAGCAGGATCAGCGGGATCAGGGTCGAGATCGCCAGCAGCAGGTTGGGTTCGAGACGCTTCAAGACTTTACTTTCACATAGGCGCCGGGGGCCGGTTCAATGGGTTTCAGCGGCCCCGCGGACGGATCGCGCGCTGGGACCATCGGTCCGGACCGCTCATGCAGCCACGCGGCCCAGTGCGGCCACCAGCTGCCGGAATGTTCGACCGCTCCGGCCTGCCAGTCGACCAGGGCGTCGGGCAGGGCGTCGTTGGTCCAGTGGTTATACTTCTTCGCGTCCGGCGGATTGACCACCCCGGCGATATGGCCCGACCCAGCCAGGGTGTAGGTGACCGGCCCGCCGAACAATTTGGCCGACCGATAGACCGAGTTCATCGGTGCGATGTGGTCTTCCCTGGACGCCTGGAAATAGAGGGGGGTCTTGACCTTGGACAGATCGACGGTGACGCCGCCGATCTCGAACTCGCCCTTGGCCAGGGCGTTCTCGCCGTACATCCGGCGCAGATAATCCAGGTGCAGACGCTTGGGCATGCGGGTCTGGTCGGCGTTCCAGAACAGCAGGTCGAAGGCGGGCGGATCCTTGCCCAGCAGATAGTTGCTGACGAAGAAGGACCAGATCAGATCGTTGGCGCGCAAGGCGTTGAAGGTGTCGGCCATGGCTGCGCCGGGCAGGACGCCGCCCGCCTGATCCATCTTTCGCTCGATCTCGGCCAGCCAGTGTTCGTCGGTGAACAGGCGCAGGTCGCCCGCCTGTTCGAAATCGTGCTGGGCGGCGAAGAAGGTGGTGGCGTTGACCCGCGTGTCGCCTTTGGCCGCCATATGGCCCAGGCCGGCGCCCATCAGCGTGCCGCCGATGCAGTAGCCGACGGTGTTGATCGCATCCTGACCGGTCTGCTCGCGCACCTTGTCGATGGCGCGGAACAGGCCCTTTTCCAGATAGTCGTCAAAGCCGTAATCGGCCTTGTCCCGATCCGGATTGACCCAGGAGCAGACGAAGACGGTGAACCCCTGGGCTGACAGCCAGCGGATCATCGAGTTTCCGGGCTGCAGGTCCAGAATGTAGAATTTGTTGATCCACGGCGGGAAGATCAGCAGCGGGATAGCGTGCTGGGTCGGGGTGGCCGGGTCGAACTGGATCAGTTCAAACAGTTCGTCGCGCCAGACGACCTGGCCCGAGGCGGTGGCGACGTTCTCGCCGACCTTGAACCGGCCGTAGTCCGCCTGACTGATCGACAGTTTGCCGCCGCCGCGTTCGATGTCGGCGGCGAAATTCTGCATCCCCTTGACCAGCGACTCGCCGTTGCTCTCGGCCAACGCCTTTAGCGCGGCGGGATTGGAGGCCAGGAAGTTCGACGGCGAAAAAGCGTCGGTCAGCAGTTTGGTGAAGAATTCGGCTCGGCGGCGCACGGACGGGTCCACATCCTCGACACCCGAAATCAGGCCGTTCATCCAGTCCGCAGTGACCAGATAGGACTGGCGCATCACGTCGAACAGCGGGTTCTCGCTCCAGGCGGGATCCTTGAACCGTTTGTCGGCGGACGGGGCGGCGGGCGTGTCCTCGCCCATGGCGCGGCGGGTGGTGACAGCCCACAGGTCCATGTAGCGGCCGAACAGGTCGGCCTGGGCCTGGAACAGTTTTTCCGGACGCGAGGCCAACCCGGCCATGACCGCGCTCATCGCCGGCGCGACGTTCAGCGGATCGGGCGAAAGGGCGGCGGGACGGTCGGCCTGGGACAGGGCCGCCTCGGCGATGGCCGACTGGGCGATCATGGCCGCCTTGGCCAGATTCAGGGACAGGGTCTCAAGCGCCTGCTGCTGCTCCAGCCCCAGGCCGGGGGCGGGCGGCGCGGGCGGCGGGGTTTGCGGCGGCATTACAGGATCAGCAGCCATCTCAGGCGCCGGGGCCTTGGCGACGCGGGGCTTGGCCGGGCGCTTGGCCGAGGTCGGGCGGCCCGGCTTGCGCGGCGCGGTCGGGGCGGCGACCTTGGTCGGAGGCTTGGACATGAGGCTTCCTGCGGGCGTTTCCGGAGCGGGGCGAGGGCGGTCACCCTTCCGCCGAAGCGGATGATGGCATATGACCGGGGCTGAAATGAACGCTCTGCAGCGCAAAAAGACATTCGGTCGCCGTTCAACGCCGCTGGCCCTGGGCCTTTCGGGTCTGGCGCTGGCCGGATGCGCCGGATCATTCGCGCCCCGGACCGACCCTGAATCGCCTCTGGCCCCCCGCGTCGAGGCGTTGGTGGCCGCTAACCGGACCTATCCGCGCTGGGCCGACTTCCCCACGGCGACCGCGCTGACGCCGCCGGCCCAGATCGCGGGGCGCGTGGCCGGGCTGAACACGACCAGCATCGCTCTGGCGGCCGAAGTGGCGGGGCTAGAGTGGACCCTGGCCGATCCCGATGCGTTCGCGGCGGACGTGATGCGCCAGATCGATTCGACTCCCATCGACCCGACCTCCGCCCAAACCCTGGCCGAGATCGAGGCCTTTGCGGAATCCCTGCGGCAGAGGGGCAAGGCGCCGCCGCCCGTAGATCGCCGCTGACACCCTTCAAACCATCGCCCGGGCGACAGAATCCGGGGATCATCGTCTCAGGAGACCTCGCCCATGGCTGATCAGCCCTATTCTTCCTCGCTCGCCGCCGATGCGGCCCGCGTCACCGAACTGGCCGCCATCGCCGCCTATGCCCAGATCGGGCGGGGCGACGAGAAGGCCGCCGATCAGGTGGCGGTCGACGCCATGCGCACGGCGCTGAACAGCCTGGATATCGACGGCAAGATCGTGATCGGCGAGGGCGAGCGCGACGAAGCGCCGATGCTGTATATCGGCGAGAAGGTCGGCACCGGCAAAGGCCCGGCCATCGACATCGCCCTGGACCCGCTGGAAGGCACGACCCTGACCGCCAAGGCCATGGCCAATGCCCTGGCGGTGCTGGCCATGTCGCCGGGCGGCGGCATGCTGCACGCGCCGGACACCTATATGGACAAGATCGCCATCGGGCCGGGCTATGCGCCGGGTCTGGTGGATCTGGACCGCACGCCGCAGGAGAACGTCACGGCTCTGGCCAGGGCCAAGGGCGTGCGGCCGGACGAGATCACCGTCTGCGTCATGGACCGGCCGCGCCATGCCGAGTTGATCGCGGCCCTGCGCTCGGTCGGGGCCAAGGTGCTGCTGATCACCGACGGCGACGTGGCGGGCGTGATCCACACCGCCGAGCCGGAAACCGGCATCGATCTGTACATCGGCCAGGGCGGCGCGCCGGAAGGCGTGCTGGCGGCGGCGGCGCTGAAATGCGTCGGCGGTCAGTTCCAGGGCCGTCTGGTGTTCCGCAACGAGGACGAGCGTGAGCGCGCCCGCCGCACCGGCGTCACCGACTTCGACCGCAAATACGATCTGCACGAATTGGTGTCGAAGGACGCCGTATTCGCCGCCACCGGGGTGACCAAGGGCGCCATGCTGGATGGGGTGAAGGTCGAGCGCGGCTTTATCAGCACCCACACGCTGGTCATGGATTCCAGCACCAAGACGGTGCGTCGCATCCGCATGATCCGCCCGGTCTGAGATGGCGGACGGGCCGATCACGGGCGCCGCGCCGGCCTTTCTGAACGTCGAGCGATCCTTGTCGGGCCGGGCGTGGCGACAGCGTCCCGCCGAGCCCGCTGTCGTGCGCGGCCACATGCAGGCGCTGGGGCTGGACGAGCCGCTGGCGCGGGCGCTGGCCTCGCGCGGTGTGCAGGTCGGGCAGGGCGAGGATTTCCTGACGCCGACATTGAGAGCGCTGTTCCCCGATCCGTCCAGCTTTATGGACATGGATACGGCGGCAGCAGCCATTCTGGACGCGATGCAGGCGGGCCAGAGCATCCATGTCTTTGCCGACTATGACGTCGACGGCGCCAGCAGCGCCGCCTTGCTGGTGCGCTGGTTCCGGGCGCTGGGGGCGGAACTGCCGATCTATGTCCCCGACCGGATGAAGGAAGGCTATGGCCCCAGCGCCGCGGCGTTTGACACGCTGAAGGCGTCCGGCGCCGATCTGGTCATCACCGTGGATTGCGGCGCGGCGGCGAACGAGGCCGTGGCCCATGCGGCGGCCATCGGCCTGAAGGTCGTAGTCATCGACCACCACATGATGCGCGAGGAGCCGCCCGTCTGCGCCGCCGTGGTCAACCCGAATCGGCCGGGCTGCAACTCGGGTCAGGGCAATCTGGCGGCGGCGGGCGTGGTGTTCGTGCTGCTGGCGGCGCTGAACCGCGAGGCGCGGGGCAGGGGCCTGTTCGCCGAGACGAAAGAGCCGGACATCCGCCAATGGCTGGACCTGGCCGCCTTGGGCGCCATCTGCGACGTGACGGGCCTGACCGGTTTCAACCGGGCGCTGACGCAGCTGGGTCTGAAGGTCATGTCCGACTGGAACAATCCCGGCCTGCGCGCGCTGCTGGCCGTTGCGGGCAGCGAACCGGGACCGGCCAAGGTCAATCACGCGGGCTTCATCCTGGGGCCGCGTATCAACGCCGGCGGGCGGATCGGCCGCTCGGATCTGGGCGCACGCCTTCTGTCCACGGATGACGAAGCCGAGGCCCGGACACTGGCCGCCGAATTGGACCGGCTGAATGTCGAGCGTCGCGAAGTCGAACGACTGGTGACCGAAGAAGCCATGCGCCGGGTCGAGATGACGCGGGCGCATGACGACGGCTCGCCCATTGTCGTGGTGGTGGGCGAGGACTGGCACCCCGGCGTGGTCGGCATCGCCGCCGGGCGGCTGCGCGAACGCTGGCGCAAGCCGGTCGTGGTGATCGGGCTGGATCCGGTGACGGGCATCGGCAAGGGCTCTGGCCGGTCGCAACCCGGCATGAATCTGGGCCGGGCGGTTCAGGCGGCATGGGAGCAGGACCTGCTGCTGGCCGGCGGCGGCCACGCCATGGCGGCGGGCCTGACGGTGCGCGGCGACGGGATCGATGCCCTGCGCGCCTTCCTGGCCGAACGGTTGGCGGACGAGCATCAGTTGGCGGTCGAACAGGATCTTGTCGATGTGGACGTGCTGATCGATCCCCGCGCAGCGACGCGGGATCTGTTTGAGGCGTTCGAGCGACTGGCTCCATTCGGACCCGCTAATCCGGAGCCGCTGTTCGCCTTGCATAGCGTGCAGGCGCGCGAGCCTGTGGCGATGAATGGCGGCCACGTCCGGTGCCGGCTGGTGGGGGCTGACGGCTCCTCGGTCCGCGCCATCGCCTGGCGCTGCGCCGATCTGCCGACCGGGCAGGCGCTGCTGTCGGGGCAGGGCGGACTGAGTGTCACCGGTCGTCTGAAGGCCGACGACTGGAACGGTCGGCGCGGCGTCCAGTTCGAGATTGAGGACGTCGCGGACCCCCGAATGGCCCAGCCGTAACGCTGTTCGCACGTCATTCGAAAAAACTGCAGGCTTGGCGCTTGCAAGCTCAGGAATCGGCGGCTATTACCCCGGTCCTCCGCGCAGCGGTCCCTTCGTCTATCGGTTAGGACGTCAGGTTTTCAACCTGAAAAGAGGGGTTCGACTCCCCTAGGGACTGCCACGCGGAGTTTCCCCCTGACATCACTATTACGTCCCTGCCGACACCCTTTGCTGCGGGTTGGGGACTGTTGCGTGCGTGTCAGCCACACCCCTTAAAATAGTCATTTTTCACTTTTCCCGGTTTCGCAGAACCGTGTTAAGCATGAAAGGGTCTGCGTAGAGGGGCAGGCGGGGGTGACATGTTGGCTGAATACACGGACCTGGAGGCGACGGGCATACGCATCGCCGGTCGGGTGAAATGGTTCGATCCGGGCAAGGGCTATGGCTTTATCGTGCCCGACGATCCCCAGATGACCGACATGAAGGATGTGCTTCTGCACATCACCAGCCTGCGTGACGCGGGTCGCGACACTGCGCCCGAGGGCGCGCCGATCACCGTCGAATGCCTGCGCCGTGCCAAGGGCTGGCAGGTGACCCAGATCGTTGAGCTGGGCGAAGGCGACCCGATCGTCATTGCGCCGCGCCGCAGCTATGACAGCCTGCGCACCGATTTCGCTCCCGACAGCACGACGGACGACGCCGTCGGCGCCCTGGAACGCGCCGTGGTCAAATGGTTCAATCGCACAAAGGGCTACGGCTTCGTTGTGCGCGACGGCGAACCGGGTGATATCTTCGTCCATGTGGAAACGTTGCGTCGCTGCGGTCTGGAAGACCTGCTGCCCGGCGACACCGTCTCCGTGCGTTTCGCCAGTGGCCCCAAGGGGCTGGTGGTGGCCGAGATCAGACCGGGCGGGTGACCCCCGCCCCATGAGGCGAGGAAGTCATGTTGAACCGCAGGATCGCCCTGGGCGCTGTCGTCGCCGTTTTCCTGAGTGTTTCAGGCGCGGCGTGCGCCCAGCGGACGCCAGTGGACGCCACAGGGCGGGCGCTGGAGCCGCTGATGATCGTCACCAGGACCGGCGAGCATAAGTTCATGGTCGAGATCGCCGACGACGAGGCGGAACGTCAGCGCGGACTGATGTACCGACCGCCACTTGAGGATGACCGGGGCATGCTGTTCCAGTTCCCGGATGTCTCGGAGCGTTCGTTCTGGATGCACAACACGCCCAGCTCGCTGGACATTATCTACATCGACCCCAAGGGACGAATCGTATCGATCGCCAAGCATACGACGCCCATGTCGGATGCGCCTGTGCCGTCGAACGGCGCCGCCAACGGCGTGCTGGAATTGCGCGCCGGTAGGGCCGACGAGATCGGCGCAGCGCCCGGTGACGAAGTGCGGCACACCTTCTTTCGTCCCTGACAGCAACCGCCTGTTGTGACGGCGGCCAAGCCGTGGCAAGAGACCCGTCCGTCGGTCCGGGGTGTAGCGCAGCCTGGTAGCGCATCTGGTTTGGGACCAGAGGGTCGGAGGTTCGAATCCTCTCGCCCCGACCACGGATTAAGCGATAACCGAAGACCGCCCATGAGGGCGTCCGGACAGCCCCGCACATTTCGCCCCAAGTCCTGCAGTTAGCCGGATATTCGTCGCGTTTTGAAACAGTGTGCGTATTGGTCGTGTTACAGACGGTCCAGTTCAAGCGACCGTGTCGGACAGAATGACGACCCCGAAGCGAAACATCGTGCTTCTGAATCTTGTCCTGTGGACAGCAACCTTCGCCACCTTCACGGGGCAGGGTTTCGTCATGGGCTACATGTCCGTGCATCTCGGGGTCTATTCGATCCTGAGCCTGCTCTTCGGGTTCTGCGGTTGTCTGGCGCTGCATGCGCTGATCGATCACCTGAAGGCGCTGGACCGATGGCGCTGGCTTGTGATCAGTGTGGCGGCGATCGGCATGATGCTGATCCATTCCGTTCTGGACGTAGTGCTTCAGCAGTTGCTCTGGCCGCTGATCATGCCGAGCATCAAGGCCCCGCCGCTGACGATGGGCGTGGTCACCAACATTCTATCGCTGACCCAAGTCTATATGCTGTTCATCGTCGGCGCGGCGCTGATCTATTCGAATGCTACCCTGCGACAGAAGGATCAGGTCCTGGCCCGGTCGCAGGCCGCAGCCCAGGAGGCGCAGCTTGCGGCGCTGCGGTTTCAGATCAATCCGCACTTCCTGTTCAATGCGTTGAACGCGGTGACATCGCTTATCTCTTCCGGGCGTAATGCGGAGGCGGAGCGGGCCAGCACGACCCTGGCCGACTTCATGCGCGCGTCGCTGGAGATCGACCCCTCGATGCTGGTCACCCTGGGCCAGGAAATCGACGCCGTGGCGACCTATATGGATATCGAGCAGATCCGGTTCGGGGACCGGTTGTCGGTGTTCTTTGACGTGCCCGAGGACCTGTTGTCCCTGACCATACCGCCGCTATTGCTGCAGCCGTTGTTTGAGAACGCCGTCAAGCACGGGTTGGCGCGATCAATTGATCCGGTGACGATCCGGTTGAAAGCCGAGCGTCTTGAGGCGGGGGTGGCGTCGATCACCGTGGTCAACGAGGCCCAGGGGCTGGCGCGTCTGGATGCGCGGCCGGCGCAAGGCACCGGAACAGGTCTGGCCAACATCCGATCGCGCCTGGCGGGCCTGTACGGCGATGCGGGACGGCTGGAGACACAGGTCATGGGCAACGGCTTCTCCGCGTCAATCTTCCTGCCAGTGAGCTGAGCGAGCGCTGGACCGGCCCGGGCCGCCGGGCTATGCACCGCCACCGAGACAAAGCAGGAGTTCGGCATGCTCGCGCGCATCTATCGCCCCGCCAAGACCGCCATGCAGTCGGGCAAGGCCAAGAGCCGCGACTGGCGTCTGGAATTCGAGCCCGCATCGGCCCGCACCATCGATCCCCTGATGGGCTGGACCAGTTCCAGCGACATGAACGGCCAGGTGCGTCTGACCTTCGACAGCAAGGAAGAAGCTGTCGAATACGCCGAGCGTCACGGCATTCCGTTCCGCCTGCACGAGCCGAACGAGGCGCCGGCGATCATCAAGGCCTATGCCGACAATTTCGCCACCAACCGCAAACAGTCCTGGACGCACTGATCGTCCAGTTCGGGCGCCCATAGCTCAACCGGATAGAGCACCTGCCTTCCAAGCAGTTTTCCCGTTCTCTATGTCGCTGAAATACAACGCATTTTACCCGTCCATCCAACTTTCAGGCGGTAGCCCGTCCAACTTTGTTTCTGAGAAGTTCCGCGCCCTTAGCTCAACCGGATAGAGCACTCGCCTTCTAAGCGAACGGTTGCAGGTTCGAGTCCTGCAGGGCGCGCCATCTTCACGCGGCGTTATCCGTCACGATGCCGCGCTTGATCTGGGCGTTCCTGGCGACGGTTGTGTCGCGGGCTAGATGTTCGCGAAAGCGGACCTGGAGGTGCGGGTCGATGACGTCTGGCTGACGCAGAGCCAGTTCACGTTCAGCGGCACGCTGCTGGAGGGTGGCGGCTATCAGGGCGGGACGGTCACGCTGAACACGCCCGCGACCGGCACGGTGCTTATCCGTCGCCATATCGCGCCGGCGCGGACCAGCAACTATGCCCGGCGAAACAATGTGCCGGTGCGCGCCATCGATATGGCGTTCAACCGTCTGACGGCCGTCGACCAGGACATGCGCCGCGATCTGGACCGGATCGAAGATGACTTCGCCGCCGTGGTGACGGAGGCGGCGGCGGTAGTCGCCGGTGCTGTTGCAGCCGATGCCGACCGCGCGGAAGCGGCCGAGTCCGGCGCCATCGCGGCGGAAACCGAGGCGCAGGGGTGGGCCCAGGCGGCTGGAACCGAGCGCGACGGCGCGGAGGCGGCGAAGACCGACGCGCAACAAGTCCTTGCAGACATCGGTGCGGCCATTCAGGCGGCACAGGACGCGGACGGTGACGCCGCTGTTGCGGGGGCCATTGCTGGTCAAGCAGCGGGGGCCGCGGCGGGCGAGGCTGCTGCTGAAGTGGTGGGGGCGACGAAGGCCGACTTGGCTGGCGGGCGCGCGCTTACCGACCTGCCCACCTGGAGGACGAGTCTTCAGGTCATCCGCGCCGTCACGCCGGAACAGGCGGCGACCGCATCCCTTCGGCGTGAAGGTAAAACGATATGTAGAAGGGCGTCTCCCAAGCGGGAGTTCTACCGTACGGACGAGAAAGTCCTCAGCCACGAGAAGTGAGTATATAGCAGCAAGATTTCCATTTCGGAACTTGGTGTCGCGGGACAGCAGCACTGGCCCCCGCAGGAGCACATAACCAGATGGCCTGGATCTCGTTGTCCTCGGTAATCGCCGTGTTGGGGGCAATACTAAGGATGCTCTTTTGGAAGGAGTTCATGAGACCGGGGCTATTGCATTAGTTTGTGAGGGCGAGCCGTCATTTGCGGCAAGGATGGCGTCGGCCTCATCCATCCGCTTCGCACGCCGAAGAGCAGTCCAATAACGAGTGCGATTGGTGTCGCTAGGATCAAGCTTCCATATCCGTCCGCGCACATCAGCCGCCTCGCTCCATCTGCCGGCCTTGATTAGAGCCGTTGCATAGAACGCGTGAACCATGGCGCTGTCGGGCAACTCGCGGGAGGCCTGTTCAAACGAGTGTATCGCCTCCTCACCTTTAGCCAGCTTGTCCCGTCCCTCCTGAAACGCCTCGTTGTAGGACATGTCGTACAGACGCAGCAGGCGCTCCTCGAACGTGAAGTCGCCCTCTAGCCAGAAGGTCCATTTTCGTTCTTTTGCCCACTCCAGACCCAAGGCATCGGCCACTTGTGGGTGCACGGGCGCCTCGACAGGCTGAATGCCGTAATCGGTCACTCGCGCTGCCGCCTCCTCCTGAGCCGCCGCTACGTCAGCAAGTGGAAGCCGCTCGATGATCTGCGCTACCATATAGGACAGGAGCGGGCCGTTGGGGTGATTGGCGGTCCTCATGCTCTGGCCCACCTGCATTTGGTCCCAAATCGGAAAGTCGGAAAGGGCATCGATCTGGCGAGCCTTGGCCTCATTTATGCGTCTGAGGCGCTCCAGCGGGAACCGCTTGGTCACGTCCACCGAAAAGTAGGCATCCAGCAGGCTTTCCTTAGGGACGCCCTTGGCCCTCAACTCATCAACCAGGGCGTCGCAGATGGTGTAGGGAAAGTGTGCATCCCTAGCCGTCCTCTCCTTGACCCGACGCTGAAACGGGATGAGGGGCCAAGGGTAGTTGATCAGCGCCGCCGGGTAGCGAATGTGGGTCGCGCCGGTCGGCAAGTCGGCAACGGTGAAGTCGTCCCAGCTATGCGTCGCCTGCTGGACAACAACGGCAACCCGGTCGCGCATTGCGGCGAAATCCTGCGGCCGCCGCGTGAACAGAACATCGAAGCGTTCCTTGACCTCAGGAATCGCAAGCAGAATCCCACGGATAGCCCCGCTCTGACAGTTCCCCAAGCAGGCGATGACGGGCTTGTTCATACCGTGACGCTATCCATCTAAACCCCGCGTGTGAAGACCCACTAAATCCGTCCAACTCGACCTGTAACCCATTGATTCTACGATAGCGAACATTGGCAGAACAGTTGGACGACGGCGTTGTTTTTATTCATTTTCACCTGCCTTCTCAGCAGGGGGGTGCAGGTTCGAGTCCTGCTGGGCGCGCCGCCCTTATGCCAAAGCCGCGAACGCCTGCTCCAGGTCGGCGATCAGGTCGACAGGGTCTTCCAGCCCAATGTGCAGTCGCAGAAGCGAGCCGGGCAGGTCGGGCCGCGTCTGGCGGAAAGCCAGCTGCGGCGTCTCATACGTCGCCAGACTTTCAAATCCGCCCCACGAATAGCCCAGGCCGAACAGGGTCAGGGCGTCCAGCAGGCGATGGGCCTGGGCCATGGCGCCATCCTTGAGCACGACCCCCAGCAGCGCCGCCGCACCCGTATAGTCTCGCGCCCATAGGTCATGCCCCACAGAGCCGGGCAGGGCGGGATAAAGGACCGTCGCGACTTCGGGCCGGGCGGTCAGCCATTCGGCGATCGTCAGCGCGGATCGGGCCTGCTGTTCATAACGCAGAGGCAGCGTCCGCAGTCCGCGCAGCGCCAGCCAGGCGTCGTCGGGCGAGACATGCCAGCCCAGGTCCTCAATCGTCTCGCAGATCGCCCGGTTCAGTTCGGGATCACTGAGCGCGATAGAACCCATCAGCAGATCGGAATGGCCCGCAGCGTATTTGGTCAGGGCCTGAACGCTGATGTCGACGCCTTGCGCCAGGGGGCGGAACGCCAGACCCGCCGCCCAAGTGTTATCCATGACGGTCAGAACGCCCCGCTCGCGACAGGCAGCGGCCAAGGCGGAAACATCCAGCATTTCGAATGTCAGCGAGCCGGGCGATTCGATCAGCAACACCCGGGTGCGTTCCGTTAGCATCGACAGGATGTCGGCGGCAGAGGCGGCGGCGGGATGAAATCGCGAGGCGACACCACGCTGACCCATATGCCGCGTCAGAAAACGGCGCGTGGGACCGTAGGCGGCGTCGGTCGTCAATATTTCGTCGCCCGGCCGGGCAAGAGCCAGCAGGGGGACGGTGACAGCAGACAGCCCCGAGGGTGTCAGCCAGGCGTCGGCCGCGCCCTCCAGATCGGCGACGGCGGCGCGCAACTCACGCGCAGCGCTGGTTCCATCCAGGCCGTAAAGCGGGCCCAGCGACGGATCGCGCATGTCCGCCACACGGTCACTGAGCATGGTCGAGGCGCGTTCGATTGGCGGATTGACGGGACGACGGCCACCGCCCCGTCTCGTGGCGCCGGCGATCAGGCGTGTTCTGTCGGTCAACGAGGGCATCGGGGCTCCTGACGCTTGGATCACGTCCTAAAGGCCTCTAAACCCCCTGATGACGCAAGCAGGTGAGGCGCTGAATGGCGGCACGGGCGAACGGACGATTGATAACGGCCATGATCATGGCGCTGACGCTGGCCGCCTGCGGCCGGTCGCAGGCGCCGGAGGACGGCGTCGACACCCAGGCCCCTGTCACAATGCCTTCGCGCAAACAGGCTGATGGCCCGCCGCCCAGCCCGACGCTTCAGGCGGTGAAGGCGCGTGGACGGCTGAACTGCGGCGTGCATGAGGGGCTGGTCGGGTTCGCCTTTATTGACAATCGTGGGCAATGGCGCGGGTTCGACGTCGACTTCTGCCGCGCCATGGCGGCGGCCATCCTTAACGACCCCAATGCTGTGCGCTTTGTGCCGTTGAACGCGGAGCAGAGGTTTGACGCGCTGGCGGCCCAGCGGATCGATGTCCTGTGGCGCAGCACATCCTGGACGATGACGCGGGACGCCGGCGATGGGCTCAGCTTCGCTGGGGTCAACTATTATGACGGTCAGGGCTTTCTGGTCCGGCGATCCCTGAACCTGAACAGCGCCAGCGAATTGAACGGCGCGCGGATATGTGTGCAGGCCGGATCCACGACCGAGCTAAACGCCGCAGACTATTTCCGCTCGCGCGGTATCGACTATCGCGCCGTGGTTCTGCGCAATGAGGAGGAGGCCCGACAGGCCTATTCCCGAGAACAATGCGACGCCTACAGCGCCGACATTTCCGCTCTGGCGGCCATCCGGACGACCCTGTCCGACCCACAGGCCCACGCCATCCTGCCCGATGTGGTGTCCAAGGAGCCGTTGGGCCCGGTCGTGCGGCGCGGCGACGAGCAATGGACCGCGCTGGTGCGTTGGACCCTGAACGCCGTCATCCTGGCCGAGGAACTGGGTGTCACACGCGCCAATGCTGAGGCCTTGAGCAAGGATTCGCGCGATCCCCGCATCCGGCGGTTGCTGGGCGAGGAAGGCGACATGGGCGCCGAGCTGGGGCTGGACCGGCGGTGGGCCCGCAACGCCGTCGTGGCCGTGGGCAACTACGGCGAGATCTTTGACAAGAACCTTGGCTCGCAATCGACGCTCGACCTGGCGCGTGGGTTGAACGCACAATGGAATGCTCGACCCGGCGGTCTGATCTACGCTCTGCCGATTCGCTGAAGCCGACAGAAGAACCCCCGGGGGATTGATGGAAACGAAGAAGCGCGGCCTGCCGCTCCACGTCTGGATGCTGATTGGCTTTCTGGTCGGTCTGACCCTGGGCATGATCGTTCACGTGACCCAGGGGGCGGATGCGGGCTGGGTGCAATGGCTGACCACCAACGTCACCGGGCCGGCGGGGCAAATCTTCCTGCGCCTGATCTTCATGCTGGTGATCCCGCTGCTGTTCTCGGCGCTTGTCATGGGCGTGGCGGAAATGGGCGACCTGAAGGTGCTGGGTCGCGCGGGTGGCAAGACCCTGGCCTTTACCGTCGTGATCTCGGCCGTGGCCGTCATCATCGGCCTGGTGATGGTCAACATCTTCCAGCCGGGCGCGGGCGTCGATCCGGTCCTGGCCCAGCGGTTGCTGGCCGAGGGTTCGGCGGGCGCCGCCTCCATCGTCGGCAATGCGCCGGAGTCGATCCAGTTCGGGCAGTTCTTCCTGGACCTGATCCCGTCCAACGTCTTCACGGCGGCGGCCGAGAACCAGATCCTGCCCGTGATGGTGTTCGCCCTGCTGTTCGGCGTCGGTCTGGTCATGGCCCGCAGCCGTGCGACGGACCGCCTGCAAGAAGTGATTCAGGGGCTGTTCGAGGTGACGATGAAGCTCATCAACCTCGTGATCCGTCTGGCGCCCATCGCCATCGCCTGCCTGATGTTCAACCTGGCCGCCCTGTTCGGTTGGGACCTGCTGATCCGGCTGGCGGCCTATGTCGGCGTGGCCGTCGGCGCGATGGCGATCCATATGTTCATCGTCTATCCGCTGGCGGTCTGGGGGCTGGGCGGCATGTCGCCGATCGCCTTCTTCAAGGGCGTGCGCGAGCCGATGGTCGTGGCCTTCGCCACGGCCTCCTCGAACGCCAGCCTGCCGGTGTCGCTGCGCGCGGCGGAGGAGCAACTGCATCTGCCGCGCAAGATCGCGCGCTTCGTGCTGACGGTCGGCGCGACGGCTAATCAGAACGGCACGGCCCTGTTCGAGGGTGTGACGGTGCTGTTCCTGGCCCAGTTCTTCGGCATCGACCTGTCGATCGGTCAGCAGGTGATGGTGATGCTGGTCTGCGTGCTGGGCGGCATCGGCACGGCGGGCGTGCCGGCCGGATCGCTGCCGGTTGTGGCGATGATCCTGGTGATGGTGGGCGTGCCGGCCGAAGGCATCGGCCTGATCCTGGGGGTCGACCGCTTCCTGGACATGTGCCGCACCACGCTGAACGTCACCGGCGATCTGGTCGCCGCGACGGTCGTCTCGCGCGGCGAGGTGGACGAACCGCTGGCGCCGGGCGAACCCGTTCCTGTGGCGCCGCCTGCGGTCTGATCGTCAGCCGGCGGCGACGGGCGCGTCATCGCGCGCGCCCCATTCCGCCCACGAGCCGTCGTAAAGGCGGCTCGAACGGCCCAATATCGCAAGGCCCAGCGTCAGGATGGCCGCCGTCACACCCGATCCGCAGGTCGTGATGACAGGCCGGTCCAGATCAACGCCGGCCATCCGGAACGCCTGTTCCAGCGCCATGCCGCGCTTCATCGTGCCGTCCGCGTTCAGCAGCTCGCCGAACGGCAGATTGAGCGCGCCGGGCATGTGGCCGGATCGCAGGCCGGGACGGGGCTCAGCCACCTCGCCCCGGAAGCGGACGGCCGCGCGCGCGTCCAGCACCTGGGTTGATCCACCTAGCGCCCGCCGCACCTGATCCAGATCGACCACGGCGTCGGCATGAAGGCGCGCCCGGAACCGGGCGGGCTGCGGCGGCAGGGAGGGGGTGGTCTCGACAGGGCGGCCCTCGGCGCGCCATTTCGGCAAGCCGCCGTCCAGAACCTGAACCCGCTCGGCGCCCATCGTGCGCAGCATCCACCAGACCCGCGGCGCAGAGCGAATTCCGACGGTGTCGTACACGACGATATGATCATCAACGCCTAGCCCCAGGGCGCCCATCTGTGCCGCGAACGCTTCTGCAGACGGCATCATGTGGGGCAGCGGACTGTCCTGTTCGGAACTGGCCTCCAGATCGAAGAACCGTGCGCCGGGCAGTCGAGCCGCCTCGAACTCAGCCCGCCCATCCCGGCCATCCAGATGCCAGCTGCCGTCGATGATGCGCAGGTCCGGATCGTCGAGATGATCGGCCAGCGTCGCGGTGTCGATCAGCGGGTTGGTCACGACTCGGACCTCCGTGCTAAAGCTTGCGCGGAACAGTGTGCGACGCCACCTGATCGCCGCATAGGCGCGTCAGAGGATGCGTCGCAAGCCCTGACATCGATCGAAAGCCCTGCCGTGAACCGTCCGAACGCCGTCATCGAAATCTCCGAAGGCCTGAGCAAGCCCGTCGTCATCGGCGGCGGCGCCCGCATCGTTTTCATCGCTGGCCCCTGCCAGATGGAAAGCCGCCAGCATGCGCTGGAGACCGCCCACGCGCTGAAGGAAATCGGCGACCGATTGGATGTCGGCATTATCTACAAGACCAGCTTCGACAAGGCGAACCGCACCAGCGCCAGCGCCGCGCGGGGCATCGGCCTGAAAGACGCGATGCCGATCTTTGCCGAAATCCGCGAAGTGACCGGCCTGCCGACCCTGACGGACGTCCACTCCGAGGCCCAGTGCGGACCGGTGGGCGAGGTTGTGGATGTGCTGCAGATCCCGGCCTTCCTGTCGCGTCAGACGGACCTGCTGCTGGCCGCAGCCGCCACTGGCAAGGTCATCAACATCAAGAAGGGCCAGTTCCTGGCCCCTTGGGACATGAAGAACGTCATCGCCAAGGTCGTCGGCGCGGGCAATCCCAACGTCATGGCCTGCGAGCGCGGGGCCAGCTTCGGCTACAACACCCTGGTCAGCGACATGCGGGCCCTGCCGATCCTGCGCGAGATCGGCTGTCCGGTCGTGTTCGACGCCACCCACAGCGTCCAGCAACCGGGCGGGCAGGGCACGTCGTCGGGCGGTCAGCGCGAGTTCGTGCCGGTGCTGGCGCGGGCCGCCGTATCGGTCGGTGTCGACGCCGTCTTCATGGAAACCCACCAGGACCCGGACAACGCGCCATCCGATGGCCCGAACATGGTGCCGCTGAACCAGTTCGAGGCGCTGGCCCGTGACCTGATCGCCTTTGATGACCTGGCCATCAAGATCGGGGCGAAGGCGCAAATGGCGCAGGCCGCGTGAATCCGGTAGTTCGGCGTCATGGCTGAACGCACACTCGACCTCGGCGCCTTGCAGTTGCTGCTGGAGCGCATCCGCGACCAGACGGTGGCCTGTGTCGGCGACCTGATGCTGGATCGCTATGTCTATGGCGAAGTCAGCCGTATCTCGCCCGAGGCGCCGATACCGGTTCTGAAGACCCGCCGCACCGTGGCCATGCCAGGCGGGGTGGGCAATGTGGCGCGCAATGTTGCGGCCCTCGGCGCCGTAGCCCGGCTGGGCGCGGTTGCGGGGGACGACGTCGCCGGAGCGGAGCTGACGGCCCTGATCGCCGCCGAGGATCGGGTCGAGGACGCCGTCGCCAGACCGGCCGGGTCGTCGACCATCGTCAAGACGCGTTTCGTCGCCGCCGGGCAGCAGCTTCTGCGGCTGGACGATGAAAAGTGGCTGGCGGGCGCTAAACTGGATCGCGTTGTCTTTTCAAATTCCTCAGCCATTCTTTTATCAGATTACGCGAAAGGCGTGGTGGATGACGACCTGATCGCGGCGGCGTTGTGGGCCGGACGTGAGTATGGCGTACCGGTGATCGTCGATCCCAAGGGGCGGGACTTCGCCCGCTATGGGGCGGTCGATCTGATCAAGCCGAACGCCAGCGAACTGGCGGGGGCCACGGGCCTCCCGGTCGAGACAGACGAAGAGGTCGAGGCGGCGCTGAGGGCCTTGCTGGCCGCCACGACAGCCAAGGCCATCGTCGTGACCCGCGCAGGCAAAGGCATGACCCTGGCGCGTCGGGACGGCGGTATCACCCATTTCCCCGGGCGAGCCCGTGAAGTGTTCGACGTGTCTGGCGCCGGCGACACTGCTCTGGCGGCGGTGGGACTGGCGCTGGGGGCGGGCGCGACACTGGAAACGGCGGTGCAGTTCGCCATTCTGGCGTCGGGTGTGGTCGTTGGGAAAAGCGGCACGGCCGTGGTCACCCCGACAGAGCTGATCGAGGCCGAGATGAGCCAGCACGCGGCCCTGGCCCAATCCAAGGTCACGCCGCTGGACGAACTGGCCGAACAGGTCGAGGCGTGGAAGCGTCAGGGCCTGAAGGTCGGCTTCACCAACGGCTGCTTCGACATCCTGCACCGCGGCCATGTCGCCTATCTGGCCCAGGCGCGCGGCTGGTGCGATCGGCTGATCGTCGCATTGAACACCGACGCCTCGGTCCTCCGGCTGAAGGGCGAGGGCCGTCCGGTCAACGATCTGGACAGCCGCGCGGCCGTGATCGGCGGCCTGGCCAGCGTGGATCGCGTTACGGCCTTTGACGATCCGACGCCGCTGTCCCTGATCGAGCGGCTGCGGCCGGACGTTCTTATCAAGGGCAGCGACTATACGCGCGAGGGCGTGGTCGGTGGCGACCTGGTCGAAAGTTGGGGCGGTGTGGTGCGTCTGGCCGACTTCGCGGACGGCTATTCCACGACCAGGACCATCGAGAAGATGACGGGGGCCGAGCAATGATCCCGCGCATAATCGTGGTCACCGGGGGGGCGGGCTTCATCGGCTCGAACATCGTCGCGCGCCTGTGCGCTACGGAAGCTTGGGACGTCGTCGTCTGCGACCGGTTCGAGACCGCTGAACTGGGCAAGTGGAAGAACATCGCCAAACACCCGGTCGCCGATGTCTGGGCGCCCGAAGACCTGTTCGATCAGTTGGAACGACACGCCGAGCGGATCGAGGCGGTGATCCACATGGGCGCCATATCCTCGACGACCGAGGCCGACGTCGATCTGATCATGCGCACCAACTTCAGCCTGTCTCGCGACATCTGGGACTGGTGCGCGCTTCGGGACGCGCGGATGATCTACGCGTCATCGGCGGCAACCTATGGTGATGGACAACAGGGGTTCGAGGATCGCGATGATCCTGAGAGCTTGAATGTGCTTCGCCCACTAAACGCCTATGGATTCTCGAAATACCTGTTTGATCAGTACGCGGTGCGGCACGCCGATCGTGGCGAGGCGCCGCTCCAGTGGGCGGGTCTGAAATTCTTCAATGTCTATGGCCCGAACGAGGGTCACAAGGGCGGGATGAAATCGGTTGTGGCCCAGATCTGGCCCCAGGTTCAGGCGGGCGAAACGGTCAGCCTGTTCAGGTCCCATAACCCGAACTATCCCGATGGCGGTCAGTTGCGGGACTTCGTCTATGTCGACGACGTGGTCGATATCGTCGAATGGCTGCTGAACACACCGGACGTGTCGGGGGTGTTCAACGCGGGTTCGGGTCAGGCGCGATCCTTCGCCGACCTGGCGAGCGCGACGTTCGCGGCGGCGGGCAAGACGCCGTCCATCGGCTATATCGACATGCCGGAAACGATCCGCGACCGGTACCAGTATTTCACCGAGGCCAGCATGGATCGCATTCGCGCCTTGGGCTTCGGTGGCCAGTCCACGCCGCTGGAAGAAGGCGTGCGCCGGTACGTTCAGGACTATCTTTCACAGCCGGACCCCTATCGATGAAGACGCCCCGGCTAACGTTCCGGCAATGGGCCGGATGGCTGGGCTTCGCCATGATTTTCGTGCTGCTGTCCGCCGTGGCGGTATGGCGGGGCGATATCCTGCGGGCCATGCTGGACCCCCAGGTGCCGTTCCAGACCTATGAGCCGCCGCCTGCGCCGGACTACCCCAAGGCGTCGTCCTGGGCCCTGCTGGACAACCGGTCGGCCGACGCGGGCAGGGCGCAGATCTTCTTCATCCACTCGACCACCTATGATGGCGGCCCGCACTGGAACGGACCCATCGATGACGTGAAGGCGGATGCCTATCTGCGCCATGTCGTCCTGCCCAACCATGCCGGGCCGTTCGCACGCAGTGGCGCGATCAGCGCCCCGCGCTATCGCCAAGGCAGCCTGTATACCCGTCTCACCCTGCGTGACGATGCGCGTGAAGCGCGTGAGTTCGCCTATGGCGACATCTTGCGGGCCTTTGATGTCTGGCTGACGCGACACCCCACGGGTCCCATCATCCTGGCGGGCAGCGAGCAGGGCGGCGAACTGGCCGACCGTCTGCTGCATGATCGCATACTGCCTGACCCGGCGCTGCGCGATCGGGTGGTGGCGGTCTATCTGATGGACGTGCTGACCCCGATCGGTCGGTTCACCACCTTCCCGATCTGCCGACAGCGCAATCAGGCGGGCTGTGTGGTGGCCTGGGGCGCCGTGGAAGACGGTGACGAGGCCGAATCCAGCCGACGCGAACGGCGGGCCCTGACATGGAATACGCGAGGCCGGCTGATTAATGTGGCCGAGGCGCCCACCGCCTGCGTCAATCCCATCACCGGCTCGGCCGATCAGCCGATGGCCGCCGCCCGCGACAGTCGGGGCGCCACCAACGCCACCAATCTGGAATGGGGCGTGCGGCCGCCAGTGCAGAGCCGCGCGGTCTCGGCCGAGTGCCGGGATGGCGTGTTGCGCTATGTGCGGCCAGACTCGGAGTCCTTCCGCCGACAGGGCGCCTGGGCCGATCAGCGCAAGGCGCCGCCCTATAACCTGTTCTATGCTGACATTGAGGCCGATGCGCTGGCGCGAGTGGCTGCGTGGAGCGTCGCTCATGGCGGATAAGGGCGATTGCCTGTCGGGCGTGGACGGCGTCATCGTCATCAATCTGGACCGGCGACCGGATCGCTGGACCGCGTTTCAGGACATCTGGCGCGACCATCTGCCGTGGGAGCGGGTCGTGCGGCTGTCGGCGTCGGACGGGACGCAACTGACCGGCTATGGCCAGTCGCCGTGGTTTCGTGGCCGCAAGCGCGACCGGACCTGGGCAGGACGCGGAGGTTGCGCCCTCTCACACGTCCGGGCGTTGCGTGAGGCGGCGGCGCGCGGCTGGGACCGCGTCCTGATCCTGGAGGATGACGCCGTTCCGACAGAAGGTATGACATCCGGCGCCATGACCGCCGTTCTGGCCCGTAGTGACTGGAGCTTGCTGTATCTGGGCTGTCATGAGCCGATGGGGCCGTTCCGTCCGGCAGGCGACGGCTTGATGGGCATTCACGGCGCGTTGGACGCCCATGCCTATGTGGTGACGGCGACTTTGCGCGACTGGCTGATCGAACGCATGCCGGACGAGGCGAACCTGTGGCCGTGGATCGCGCGGGAACGGGCGGTCGATCGCTGGTACCGCCGCGAGATTGGTCGGCGCTTCACCGTGATGATGTGTGCGCCGCCTCTGGCCCTGCAGATTGAAGGCGCGTCTGACATCACCCAGATCTGGCGTGCGGCGGATCATGCGCGGCCGACGCCGATGGATGGCGCGCCGTCATCGCGCATGGCCTTTGAATTGAAACGTCTGGGCGAGATCGGCGGCGATCGGCTGAGGGCCGCTGTGAAGCGCAGGGTCGGCTTCTAGTCCAGCGTCGGGCGCTCAACGCGCCAGTCGAACAGCGCCTCGAGCACGCGGACGGCCTGGCCACGCTCCGATGTCAGATCGGGATCACGGCCCAGGATCAGTCGGGCGTCGTCGGACGCGGCCAGCATCAGGGCGCGGTGTTTCACCGGATCGGCGAAGCGATAGGCGGGGAATCCGCTCTGCTTCAAACCCAGCGGATCGCCGCCGCCGCGCAGGCGGAAATCCTCCTCGGCGATCTCGAATCCGTCCTCGGTGCGGCGCAGGGTCTCCAGTCGCTCGCGCGCCGTTTCTCCCAGACCGCCGTCATCGCCGCCATAGAGCAACAGGCAGGTGCTGGCCTTTGATCCGCGGCCAACCCGACCGCGCAACTGATGGAGTTGCGCCAGACCAAAGCGGTCCGCGTGTTCGATCACCATGATGGTGGCGTTGGGCACATCGACCCCGACTTCGACCACGGTCGTGGCGACCAGCACGGGCAATCGACCGTCCGCGAAATCGGCCATGACGCGTTCGCGCTCGGCGCCCGGCATCTGGCCGTGGGCCAGGCCGACGTCCGTTCCCAGCAGACGGCGCAGATCCACAGCCCGCGCTTCGGCCGCCGCCAGATCGATGGCCTCGGACTCCGCCACCAGCGGGCAGATCCAGTACGCCTGGGCGCCAGCCTCGACCGCCGTCTTCAGACGTTTCGCCACTTCGCCGATCCGGGCCTGAGGCAGGACGGCCGTGGTGACCGGCGTGCGACCCGGAGGCTTTTCGGTCAGGCGCGAAACCTCCAGCTCGCCATACTGGGTCAGCTCCAGCGTGCGGGGGATGGGCGTGGCCGACATGGTCAGCAGATGGACGGCGCCGATCCGGGGATCGCCCTTGGCCTGCAACCGCTGGCGTTCGTTGACGCCGAACCGGTGTTGTTCGTCGATGACGGCCAGAGCCAGCCGGTCAAAGCGCACGGCGTCCTGAAACAGGGCGTGGGTGCCGATGGCGACCTGCGCTTCTCCCGAAGCTAGCGCCGTCAGCCGCTCTCGCCGTTCGGCGGGCGTGTCGCGGCCCGTCAGCAACAAGGTTCGAACGCCAGCGGCCTCCAGCATCGGCGACAGGCGCTGATAATGCTGGCGGGCCAATATCTCGGTCGGCGCCATCAGAGCGGACTGGAAACCGCTGGCGGCCGCGTCGGCCAAGGCCAGTGCAGCGACCGCCGTCTTGCCCGACCCCACGTCGCCCTGAAGCAGCCGCCCCATCTGTTCGCCGGACGCCAGATCGCGGCGAACTTCGGCGATGGCCTGGGCCTGGGCCCCGGTCAGGTTGAAGGGCAGGGTGGCCAAAAGGTGTTCCGACGCCTCGCCCGGTTCGATGTGGGGCGCAGGGGTGATCTGACGGACGCGGCGGCGGCGGGCCAGGGCCAGCTGGTGTGCGAGCAGTTCGTCATAGGCTAACCGCTGGCGGGCGGGGGCATCCGGCGAAAGGTCGGGTTCGGCCACCGGATTGTGCAGGGCCTCGATCGCCACACGCCAGCCCATCCAGCGCTGCTTGGCCAGCCAGGCGGCGTCCTGCCATTCAGCCAGATCGGGGGCGGCGGCCAGCGCCTGTTGCGCCAGTTTTCTGACGACGCGGGACGTCAGGCCCTGCGTGGCCGGATAGACGGGTTCCGACAAAGGAATCTCGTCCGCCTTGTCCAGAGGCAGAATGTAGTCGGGGTGCGGGATCTGCGCCTCGCCGTTGAATCGCTCAACCTTGCCCGTGACCAGACGGACCTGACCGCGCGGCGCCAGACTTTCGATATGGCGGGGAGAGCCCGCGAACCAGATCAGGTGGACGAAGCCCGTTTCGTCCTGCGCCCGCACCTTGATCGGGGCGCCGATCTTGTGCGGTGGAATGAGCCGATCGATCGTGACCTCGAAGATGCCGATCTCGCCCTCGACCGCGGCGGCGGCCGTGGTGCGGCGGCGCAGGATCAGGTTCGACGGGGTCAGGAACAGCAGGTCGCGAACCAATGGACCCGCCACCTTGGCCACCAAAGGCGCGACGCGCGGCCCCACGCCCTTTAGGGTCGTGGCCTCTGCAAACAGGGGAAAGAGAATCTGGGGCCGCATCGGCGACAGCATAGTCGCGCGGCATAGCTGGCGAAACGCGCTCTGGAACGCTATCTGAACCGCCTTGTTCTGAAGACCGGACCGGGGAAACCGAGTGGCCGACATCGACGCGTGCGCTGACGACCGGAAAATCCGTCTTGGGCGGATCAATTTTCGCGCCTGGCGCCGGGGTTTCCGGGAAGCCGACATGGTGCTGGGACCGTTCGCAGATCAGATCGCGCCGACGCTGAGCGATGCTGAGCTGGACGCCTTCGAAGCGCTGCTGGATGTTGAGGATCAGTATCTCTACGCCTGGATCATCGAGCGAGAGCCGACGCCGCCCGAGCATGACGGTCCGATGATGGCTCGAATCCGGGCCTTCATGCGCGAGCATGTCGCGGCGGCTGTCGCCCGGGGCATCGGCTGATGGACATTCAAGTCACGCGTGACGATCAGGATCTGGGCGGCGCACCCGAAGGACTGGACGCCCTGATTATCGCCGAGCGCCTGAAGGCAGCCGGCGGGATCGGGCTTTTCATTGCGCGCGATTATCAACGCGTCGGCGTTTTTGTTCAGGATTTCAGATTTTTCTCGGATGATATCGAGATCCTGGATTACCCGTCGTGGGATTGCTTGCCCTATGATCGATTGAGCCCCAGCGCCTCGGTCGGGGCCCAGCGCATGGCGACCCTGACGCGGCTGGCCCAGCACCGGATCGGCAAGGATCGTCCTGTGCTGGTAGTGGCCACTGTGGCGGGCGCGACCCAGCGAACTCCACCGCACGAGATCACCACCGCGGCAGGCTTCGACGCCAGTGTCGGAGCCGATCTGGATACGGCTGCGCTGGAGAAATACTTCGGCGCCAACGGCTACATGCGCGCGTCCACCGTGTCGGAGCGCGGCGAATATGCAGTGCGGGGCGGTGTCATCGACGTCTATCCGCCGGGCTTCGAAGAACCTGTGCGTCTGGACATGTTCGGCAGTGAACTGGAATCGATCCGCACCTTCGATCCGGAAAGCCAACGGTCGACCGGCCAACTGAAATCGGTGTCGCTGTCGCCGGTTTCCGAAGTGTTGCTGGACCCCGACGCGATCTCGCGGTTCCGTAGTGGCTATCTGAATCTGTTCGGCGCGCCGGGTGATGACCCCCTGTATGTTGCTATCAGCGAGGGCGCCCGGCGGCAGGGGATGGAGCACTGGCTGCCGCTGTTCTACAACCGGCTGGGCACGCTGTTCGACTATCTGCCCGACGACGCGCCGGTGTTTCTGGACAGCCAGGTCGAAAAAGCGCGCACGGAACGCTGGACGCTGACGGCAGACGCCTATTCGGCGCGGGCCGAGGCGGCGAAAGGCAAGGGTGGTGCAGCCTATCGCGCCCTGCCGCCGGACCGCCTGTATCTGGACGAAGAGGCGTGGAACTCCGCCCTGGCCGGGCGGAATGTGCGCCGGCTGTCGTCCTTGTCCGGCGCGGCCCAGGACGCCGGCGGGCGTCTGGGCCGCAGCTTTGCGGCCGAACGCGCGCAGGACAGCGTCAATCTGTTCGAGGCCGTCGCCAAACACGCCGAGGCGATGAAGGCGGACGGCAAGCGGGTGTTGTTCGCGTCATGGAGCGAGGGATCGTCAGAGCGGCTGGCCTCCATGCTGGGCGACCACGGCCTGACCCACGTCGTGGCCGTGCGCGACTGGAAGGACGTGCAGGCGGCGCCCAGGGATCTGTATCTGCGGGCGGTCCTGCCGGTAGAGCATGGCTTTGTCACCGACGATCTGGCGGTCATTTCCGAAACCGACATTCTGGGCGACCGGCTGGCGCGCCCGAAGAAAAAGCGGCGGGCGTCGAACTTCCTGGCCGAGGCGGCCTCGCTGACGACCGGCGATCTGGTGGTCCATCTGGATCACGGCATCGGCCGCTATGAAGGCCTGAAGACGCTGGAGATCCAGGAGGCGCCGCACGACTGCCTCGAACTTCTCTACGGCGGTGAGAGCAAGCTCTATCTACCCGTGGAAAACATTGACCTTCTGACCCGCTATGGCGCGGAGTCGGAGGGGGTTCAGCTGGACCGACTGGGCGGCGCGGGCTGGCAGGCGCGCAAGGCCAAGGCCAAGGAACGCCTGCGCGCCATGGCCGAGGGGTTGATCGCCCTGGCCGCCAAGCGGGCTATGCGCGAAACCGACGCGATCACCCCGCCGCACGGCCTGTTCGACGAGTTCTGCGCCCGCTTCCCGTACGAGGAGACCGACGACCAGTTGAACGCCATCGGCGACGTGCTGGAAGACCTGGGCAAGGGCACGCCGATGGATCGCCTGATCTGCGGTGACGTCGGTTTCGGCAAGACCGAGGTGGCGCTGCGAGCGGCCTTCGTCGTCGCCCTGACCGGTCAACAGGTGGCCATCGTCTGTCCCACGACCCTGCTGGCGCGGCAGCACTACAAGACCTTCAGCGAGCGGTTCGCCGGCTGGCCGGTCAAGGTGCGGCAGCTGTCGCGCCTGGTCGGCGCCAAGGAGGCGAACGAGACGCGTGCGGGCCTCAAGGACGGCTCGGTCGAGATCGTCGTCGGCACCCATGCGGTGCTGGCCGAACAGGTTGGATTCAAGGATCTGGGCCTGGTGATCGTCGATGAGGAGCAGCATTTCGGCGTCAAGCATAAGGAGAAGCTGAAGTCCCTGCGCGCCGACGTGCACCTGCTGACCCTGACGGCGACGCCGATCCCGCGCACGCTGCAGATGGCGCTGTCGGGCATTCGCGAAATGTCGATCATCGCCACGCCGCCGGTCGATCGCCTGGCGACGCGGACCTATGTGCTGCCGTGGGATCCGGTGACGGTGCGCGAGGCGCTGCTGCGCGAGAAGTATCGGGGCGGCCAAGCCTACTATGTCGCGCCGCGCCTGAAGGACCTGCCGGATATCGAGCGGTTCCTGAGGGAGCAGGTCCCGGAGGTGAAATTCGTCGTCGGCCACGGCCAGATGAGCGCGACCCAGCTGGAAGACGTGATGAGCGCCTTCTATGACGGTGAATATGACGTGCTGGTCTCGACCACCATCGTCGAGAGCGGGCTGGACATCCCGACGGCCAACACCCTGATCGTTCATCGGGCCGACATGTTCGGTCTGGCGCAACTGTATCAGATCCGGGGCCGCGTCGGCCGGGCCAAGGCGCGGGCTTTCGCCTATCTGACGACGGATCCGGTCAAGCCGCTGACCCTGTCGGCAGAGCGGCGGCTGCAGGTGTTGCAGTCACTGGATAATCTGGGCGCCGGCTTCCAGCTGGCCAGCCACGATCTGGACCAGCGCGGCGGAGGCAATCTGCTGGGCGACGAACAATCGGGCCACATCCGCGAGGTCGGCGTCGAACTGTATCAACAGATGCTGGAAGACGCCGTCGCCGAACTGAAGGAAAGAGGCGAGGGCGGAGCGCCCGATCGCGGCTGGTCGCCGTCGATCAATGTCGGCGCGGCCGTGCTGATCCCGGAACACTATGTGCCGGACCTGAACGTCCGCCTGAGCCTGTATCGCCGCCTGTCGGACGCCGAGAACACCGAGAGCCGCGAGGCGCTGGCCGCCGAACTGATCGACCGGTTTGGCCCCCTGCCGGACGAGGCGAAGCAACTGCTGCGGATCGTCGGCATCAAGGCCAACTGCAAGACGGCCTGTATCGAAAAGATCGACATCGGCCCCAAGGGCGCGGTGCTGACCCTGCGCGACAACAGCTTCCCGAACCCCATCGGTCTGGTCGGTCTGATCCAGAAGAACCAGGCTTTCTGGAAGATTCGGCCGGATCAGAAGATCGTCGTGAAGGGCGAGTGGCCGACCCCGGAAGAGCGGTTGAAGGTGGCCGAACGCATCACCGCCGATCTGGCGAGGGTGGCCGGGGCCGCCTAACCCCGATCCAGGTCGGCCGAGGCTCGTTCCAGCAGGGCGGCGGGACCTTCGCCGTCCTGCATCTGGGCGCAGCCGACGGTGAATTCGGTCACGAAAGGCGAGCGGTCGGCGCCGGCGTCAAAGGCGGTGCAGCCGATCACGGCGGCGATCCGCTGGGCGGCTACTCGGGCCTCAGCGGCGATGGTGGCGGGCAGCGCCAGGGCGAAGACCTCGGCGCCCAGGCGGGCCGGCATGTCCTCGGCGCGCACCAGCCGCGAAACCATGGCGCCGATCTGGGGCAGGGCCTTCTCCAGCCAGCCGCCCTCGCGGGCCTGGGTCAGCGCTTCGGTTTCGACGATGCGCAGGACGCACACCGACAGGGGCTGACGCCGGGCCTGCATGGCGTCGGACAGTCGCGCCAGATGTCCGGCAAAGACATCCCGCTTGAACAGGCCGGTCGTGCCGTCGGTCAGTTCCGTGCCCTCTGCGGCGTCCAGGGTCGCACGAACATCCTGCAGGCGGCGGTGCCAGATCGCCAGGGTGTGGACGCGGTCGGCCAGTTCCAGTTCGGAGGTGTCGCGGGGCGCGACTTCGGCGAATCCCCGGCCGTACAGTTCCCCCAGATCACCGGGCTCGCCACGCAGATAGAGGGCGATGGGGATGTGATACAGGCGGGTGTTGCGTTTCATCCCCGCCGCGATGGAAAGGGCCGGGGCGTGATCGTCGGCGCCCCACAGCACCGCCGCATCGAACGGCTGTTCATGCAGATAGTCGAAGGCGGTGTAGGGCGTAGGCGCAGCCACGACTTCGCAGCCACGTCCGGTCAACGCGTTGGACAGGGCCAGGAAACGACGGTCCGCCGCGCCGGCGGCCAGGATACGAAGGGGCGTGCGATCCAGCGCTGCGACCGGGGGCTCTATACCGCGCAGTCGGAAGGTGTCGCGGCGTAGTTCGGCTTCATCCTCAGCCACGGCCGCGCGCACCATCTGCTCCAGCCGATTGGCGGCCTGAACCGGATGCGGCGTCGTGGTCATGACGAAGTCGGCGCCCGTCGCGACGGAATCCACACCGGGGGCGCACAGGGCCAGAATCGGCAGGCGGCGGGGTCGATCGGCGATCCGCAAGGCGCCGCACAGGGCGCGCAGATCAAAGCCTGCGGCGTCGATAATTACAGCCTCGACCCGGAAGTCGCCCAGAGCGGCGACGGCGCCGTCCGCCGACCGGGCCGTGATCGTGCTCCAGCCCCGGGAATCGAGCCCAACACAAAGCGAGTCCACCCGCTCGTCGCTTGCTGCGACGACCAGAACGCGAGGATCGGATACCAAACGCGACGTCTCCATGCCCCCGCGGCGACGTCCGCCGCGACCCCTTTCGGGATGGCGACCATAGCGAGGTGGACGGGCGCGAGGCAACGGTTCACGCAATCGCTGCGGTTGCGATACTTCCCCCGGCGACGAATTGCGTTAGGGTCCGCCGCCTGGCTGTGACGGATTCCGGTTTGACCGAGACGACTACGAGTTTGGCGTCGCCCCTTATGTGGGGGCGGCTTGCCGTGCGGGCGTTCACAAGAAGCTGGGGTCGCGACGTCATGCTCTATACGGGCGGCGTTTCGTTCTTCGCCCTGTTGGCCGTGTTTCCCGCGATCGCCATCCTGATCGGCTTCTACAAGGCCGTCATGACCATCGGGCAGGTCAGCGAGCAGGCGGCGGCGCTGGCCGATGTCATGCCGCATGCGGCGCGAGGCATCTTCCTGGCCGAGATCGACCGACTGGCCAACGCTTCGGCGCGTACTGTTTCGGCCCAGAGCGCCTTTGCCTTGATCATCGGCGCCTATGCTGCGCATCGTGGCTTCAAGGCCTTGCTGGCCGGACTTAATCTGATCCATGACGAAACCGACCCGCATGGGTTCGTGAAATTCAATCTGCTGGCGGCGTTCGTGGCCGTCATTGCCTTCGCCCTGTTTACCGTGGTTTCCGGCGCCGTAGTCACCTCGCGCCTGCTGAGCCATGCCAGCACGGTGGCGGCCGAGGCCGGCGGGCAGGGGTTGCGTGTGCCGCTGGACAATCTGTGGCCGGCGCTGGGCCTCGTGCTGGGACTGACCTTCCTCTATCGCTACGCCATGTCCCACCGGACGCCGGTGGCGTGGATTCCGTCCGCTGTCGGCGGCGCGGCGGCGACGCTGCTGTCGATGATCTCGTCGTGGCTGTGCGCCGTCTATGTCGAACAGATCGCCCAGTTGGGGGCGACCTATGGCTCGGTCGGCGCCGTGGTGGTGCTGCTGATCTGGTTGTCGTGGAACGTCAACGCCGTCTTCTATGGCGGGGCGCTGGCGACCGAACTCGAGATCGAGGCCAGGGCACGTGAAACGGCGCAGGTCCCCGAACGTGGCGAGGTGATCAAACTGCCGGGCCAACGCCTGAGCGGACGGTGATCGTCAGAACGCCGTCGACCTCGGTGAGCGACAGAACCTCGCCGCCGGCTTCCTGCATCAGATAAGGGACATCGATCCGGGCCATAGGATCGGTGGCCAGAAGCTCGAACACGGCGCCCGGGACATGACCCGCCATCGCGCGACGCAGGCGCAGGCTGGGTACGGGGCACCGATGGCCACGCGCGTCGATGCGAATGGGCTGGCTCATCCCTGCGCCGTCAGTTGGTCAAGGAGCAGATCCAGCGCCTGACGCACGCTTTCCAGACGCACTGCCTCGCGCCCGATGTCGCCGAAGCGGCGCTCGACATGGATGATGCCTTGCGGCCCGGCGGATGCGAAATGCACCAGGCCGACCGGCTTGTCCGCCGTGCCACCGCCGGGGCCTGCGACGCCTGTGACGGACACTGTGACGTCGGCTTCGGATTCGCGCCGAGCGCCCTCGGCCATGGCCCGCGCCACAGGTTCAGACACCGCGCCGTGTGCTTCGATCATCGCTGTCGGCACACCCAGCATCCGGCTCTTGGCGGCGTTGCTGTAGGTAACGAAGCCCCGGTCGATGGCCGAAGACGATCCCGCCACAGCCGTCAGCGCCGCCGCGACCAGGCCGCCGGTACAGCTCTCTGCCGTGGACAACATCACGCCCGCGTCACGGGCCGAATGCAGAATTTTAACGCACCGCGTTTCTATGTCGGCAGGAAACATGTCGGCCTGTCCATCGTCGCGAGTCGGTCTAGCGTGCCGGATCGCATGATCGCACGCCGAATGGAACATCGCGGGGCCGCAAGATGACCGAGACCACCCTGACCGCCGAACAGGACAGCGCGCGCGTGCCGGTCGTGCCCCTGCTGTTCGCGGTGGCCATCTTCACCTCCGCCTCTCTGGTGTTCCTGGTCCAGCCGATGGTGACCAAGCTGGTCCTGCCCATGCTGGGCGGCTCGCCATCGGTGTGGAACACCTCGATGGTCTTCTTCCAGACTGCGTTACTGGCCGGCTATGCCTATGCGCACGGACTGCAGCGGGTAAAATCACTGCGGGTGCAGGTCGGCATCCATCTGGCCCTGCTGCTGGCGGCGGCGCTGTTTCTGCCGTTGACCGTCAACGGCCTGCTGGGCGATCCCGATCCGGCCGCGCCGGTGGCCTGGCTACTGGCGACCCTGGCGCTGTCGGTCGGCGCGCCGTTCGCCGTGCTGTCCGCGACAGCGCCGCTGCTGCAAGCCTGGTACGCACGGGTGAGGGCGGGCAAGCCGGATGGCAAGAACCCCTATGTCCTTTACGCAGCCTCGAACCTGGGCAGTTTCCTGGCGCTGCTGGCCTATCCGGTGGCGATCGAGCCGCTGATGACCCTGTCGGGGCAGCGGATCACCTGGAGCATCGGTTACGCCCTGTTCGTGGTCATGGTCGCGGCTCTGGCCTTTGTCGTCGCGGCCCGCCGCGAACAGGTGGTCGAGGCGCCGCCGCTGAGCCGCAGCGCCCCGATAAGCTGGAAGAACAAGATCATTCTGGTGCTGCTGGCGGCCGCGCCGTCCAGCCTGATGCTGGGCGTGACGGCGCACCTGTCGACCGATGTGGCCTCGGCCCCGTTCCTGTGGGTCATTCCGCTGGCGCTGTATCTGCTGACCTTCGTCATCGCCTTCCAGACGAAGCCGGCGATTCCGCTGTGGGTGACGCTGACGATCCAGGGTGCGCTGGCGGCCGCCTGCATCAGCCTGGTCGCGTTCCAGACGGGCGAGTGGCTGCTGCTGTTCGGCATGCATCTGGCGACCTTCTTCTTCACCGCCTTGATGTGCCACCAGTTGCTGGCGGCGCGGCGGCCCGCGCCCGATCGGTTGACGGAATTCTATCTGCTGATGTCGCTGGGCGGCGTGGTGGGCGGAGCGTTCAACGCCCTGATCGCACCCGTCATCTTCAACATGGTGTGGGAATACCCGCTGATTCTGGTTCTTGTCGGGCTGGCCCGGCCCTGGGGCGGAGACCGTTACGGCTACAAGGAACTGGCGTTGCTGGGTCTGGTCGCCGTGGTGGCCATCGCTCCGCCGGTTGCGCTGGAGATCGTGCGTTACAACAGCGAACTGCGCGCCAGCTTCGGTGATACGGCCATGGTGCAGATCGCCCAGGTCGTGCTGGGGCTTGCGGCGATCTGCGCCTTCCTGCTGCGGGATCGGGCCCTGCTGTTCACCGTGGCGTTGGGGCTGATGTCGCTGTCGGCGCACTACATCGCGCGTGGCTATGACTGGAAACTGAGCGAGCGCAGCTTCTTTGGTGTCATGCGTGTTGCCGATACGCCCGAACCGCGCTTGGGCGGAGCGGTGCATGTGCTGATGCATGGGACGACGCTGCACGGCGCCCAGGCCCGCGCACCTGAGCACGCCTGTATGCCGACGCTCTATTACGCGCCCGCGACGCCAATCGGTCAGGCGGCCCAGCGTATCCAGGCGCGTGGACCCTCGGCTGTCATCGGCGTGGTGGGGCAGGGGTCGGGCGCCATGGCGGCCTACAAGCGGGCAGGCGACACCCTGACCTTCTTCGAGATCGATCCGATGGTGGACCGGTTGTCGCGGGATCCGCAGTGGTTCACCTATATTTCGAACTGCGCCGTGGGACCGGTGAAGACCGTGCTGGGCGACGCGCGCCTGACGCTGGAGAAGGAACCCTCGGGGACTTATGATCTGCTCGTGGTCGACGCCTTCTCGTCCGACGCGGTGCCGACGCACCTGCTGACGGAAGAGGCGCTGAAGGGCTATCTGCGTGTGGTGAAGCCGGACGGCGTGGTGCTGCTCCACCTGTCGAACCGCAACCTCGAGATCACCCTGCCGGCGGTGGCGGCCGCGCGCGCCCTGGGCGCCAGCGACCAGCACCAAGTCTATATCAAGCGAAAGGACGCGCCAGAGATGGCCGAGGCCTCAACCGAAGCGCTGGCGATCTCTCCGACCGAGGCGGGGCTGGCTGATTTCCGCGCCGATGGCCGCTGGCGCACCCTGGCGCCGACCGAGGTGAAGCCCTGGACCGACGACTATGTGAACCTGTTCGGCTCCATGGTCCGGCACATGCAGTAAAGGGGTCAGGCGGGCAGTTCGACCAGCACCACCGCCTGGGCCGCCAGTCCTTCACCGCGCCCGGTAAAGCCCAGCCCCTCGGTCGTCGTCGCCTTGACGCTGACGGCGTCCAGCGGAAGGCCCAGCAAGGTCGCCAGCCGTTCGCGCATGGCCTGGCGGTGCGGCTTAACCTTGGGCCGTTCGCAAATCAGGGTCACGTCGACGTTGACCAGCCGGCCGCCTCGCGCCGTCACAAGGCCAACCGCGTGAAGCAGAAACTGGTCCGAGGCCGCGCCCTTCCATTTCGGATCGGTGGGTGGAAAATGATCACCGATGTCGCCCTCGCCGATGGCCCCCAGAATGGCGTCGGTCAGGGCGTGAAGGCCGGCGTCGGCGTCCGAATGGCCGATCAGGGTCTGGTCGTGGGCGATCTCCAGCCCGCACAGCCAGACGGACGAACCGTCGCCCCAGCGGTGCACGTCATACCCCTGACCCACCCGGATCTGACGTGGAAGCAGGGCCTCGGCCATGGCGAAATCCTCGGGATAGGTAAGTTTCATCAGGCGGGCGTCGCCCTCGACGATCCGGACACGTCCGCCGGCGCGTTCGACAACTGTTGCTTCGTCGGTGGCGGCCTCGGCCGTCGGCCAGGCGGCATAGGCGTCGCGTAGGACGCCAAGCCGGAAGGCCTGCGGTGTCTGGGCGCGCCACAGGCCCTCACGCTCGACGGCTCCGGCGACGAATCCGTCAGCGCCGCGACGAAGGCTGTCGGCCACGGGCAGGGCGGGCAGGGCGCCGTCAGCATCGGACAGGGCCGTCAGCAGACGGTCAATGACTTGGGGCGGCAGTAATGGACGAGCCGCGTCGTGCACCAGCACCGAGCGACGCGGTTCATCATCAAGCGCCGCCAGCCCGGCGCGGACCGAATCCGCGCGTTGGTCCCCACCGTGAACCGCGCGCCAGCCGGACAGGCCGTCCAGGGCGGTGTTGACCAGTGCTTCGTCACCCGGTGCGATCACAACCACGACTTCGCCTGCGCCCGAGTCCAGCAAGGCGGCTACGGATCGGCGGACTACCGGCTGGCCGCCCAGCAGCCGCCATTGCTTGCCGCCTCCGGCCCGCGAACCTGAACCGGCCGCCACGACAATCGCAGAGAATTCCATGTCCGCCTTCTAAGGGCCGTGGTTGCGCTTGACGAGGGGCCAGGAAGACGGCCGTAAGGAAACCATGAGCAACAGCCTTCAGATCGGCGACGTGACCATTCCGGGCCGGGTCCTGATGGCGCCCATGACGGGCGTCACAGACCTGCCGTTCCGTGTGCTGGCGTCCCGGCTGGGCGCGCCCTATGTGGCGACGGAAATGGTGGCCTCGGCGGAGCTGGCGCGCGGACGACCCGACGTGGTGCGGCGCGCGGCGGTCGGCGCGGGATTACCCCTGACGGTGATCCAGCTGGTCGGGCGCGATCCCGAGACGATGGCCCAGGGCGCGCGTATGGCCGAACAGGCCGGCGCCGACATTATCGACCTGAATTTCGGCTGTCCGGCCAAGGAAGTCACCGGCGCAGCCTGCGGTTCAGCCTTGATGCGAACGCCCGATCTGGCGGCCCGCCTGATGGAAGCGGCGGTAAAGGCGACCTCGCGGCCCGTCACGGTCAAGATGCGGCTGGGTTGGGACGACGACAGCCGCAACGCATCCGATCTGGCCCGCCGCGCTCAGGATCTGGGGGTAAAGGCTGTCACCGTGCACGGCCGGACCCGCAAGCAGTTCTATACAGGACAGGCCGACTGGGGCGCCGTGGGCGCGGTCAAGGCGGCTGTCGATATTCCGGTCATCGTCAACGGCGACATCATCACGCCCGATCAGGCGCGAGAAGCGCTGCGCCAGTCGGGCGCGGACGGATTGATGCTGGGACGCGGCGTCTATGGCCGCCCGTGGCTGGCGGCGCATCTGGAACGCGCCCTGCGGGGCGAGGCGGCGACTGAGGAGCCGGATCGGGACGAACGACTGGACATCGTCATCGAACATCTTCGCGCGTCTGTCGCCTTTTACGGCCTGCCGCTGGGGCTGAAGATGTTTCGCAAGCATCTGGGCTGGTATATCGAACAGGCCCCGTGGCCCGCAGATCCAACCGAGCGGCGCGCCGAAAAAAGCCGCCTATGCCGGATAGACACGCCCGAAGAGGTTGAACGGGCGCTCACAGCCTTGTGGCGCCTGGATGTGCCGCTATCGCGCAACTCCGGTGTTGAATATCCGCCACAGTTAGTCAAAGCTGGAGCGGCATGACGGACAAGACCGGATCGCTGACAACCGCCGCGCCAGAGCCTTCGCTCTGGGGCCGCCTGTCCGATGATCGGGTAAGGACGCTTTTCGCCGTCTGCTATGGCGTCGCCCTGCTGGTCACGGCCGCCGCTATCTGGGTCGTGGCAGTCGCGCCGGGCGCTGTCGGCGGTGGAGGCCGGGCGGCCGCCAGCCAGGCCGTTCTGTTCATTCTTCTGGCCAATCTGATCCTGATCAGTGGGCTGGCTGCCGTCATCGGCGCCCGGGTGATCCGGCTGGCGCGACGGCGGGACGAGGCGGCGGCGCGTCTGCACCTGCGGTTCGTGACGGTGTTCTCGCTGGTTGCGGTCGTGCCGGCCGTCCTGATCGCCCTCGTCTTTGGGGTGCTGGTCAATCGGGGCGTCGATCAATGGTTCAGCCAAAACGTCAGTTCGGCGGTCGAGAACGGCGCTGATATCGGCCGCGCCTATGTCCAGGATGTGGGTGAGGGGCTGGAAGCCGATCTGGCCACCATGTCGACCGAACTGGGTGGCGTTCGGCAGATTTTCGACAGCCGCATCCAGTTCTCCAGCGCCCTGGCGCAGATCGCAGATTTCTTCGGCTATCCGGCGCTCTATATTCTGGACGGGCAGGGCAATGTGCTGGCCAGCGGGGAATTGCCGGAAGCGCCGCCCTATCTGGCCCCGCCGCGCAGCGCCTTCGAGATCGCGGCCGAGGGCGAAAATGCGCCGGTCGAGGTGACCGAGAACCCCGATGTCGTTCGCGCCGTCTATCCGTTGCCCGACTATGGCGACGCCTATCTGTATGTCGTGCGTCCGCTGGCGCCCGGCCTGATCCAGCGACTTCGCAACGGCGAGGAATCGATCCGATCTTATCGCGAGGCCGAGGAAAGCCGCGCTCGTATCCAGGCCGCCTTCGCCCTCAGCTATCTGGAGACGGCCCTGCTGGTTCTGGTCGGCGCGGTCTGGCTGGGCATGTCAGCGGCCAGCGCGATTTCTCGGCCCATCGGACGACTGGTCGAGGCCGCCGGCCAGGTAGCGGCGGGCAATCTGGACGCGCGGGTGGACAGTCGCAACGATCCCGCTGAAATCGCCGTTCTGTCCAACGCTTTCAACAGGATGACGGCCGATCTTCAAGCACAACAGACGGCGCTGAAAGCCGCCAGCGACGATGCACAGGCACGGAGCCTGTTCATCGAGACGGTGCTGTCCGGTGTCAGTGCCGGCGTGATCGGCCTGGACCGAAAGGGCCGCATCTCGGCCATCAATGACAGCGCAGCCGAGCTTCTGGGCATCGGGTCACAGGATGTGCGCGGCAAGGCTCTGGCGAAGATTTCGCCCGAACTGAGCGCCCTGCTGCAACGCGGCCAGGCCCATATCGAGGAAGACATCGACGTCAGTCGCAACGGCGACTCCCGCCAGTTGCGGGTTCGCATCGAAGGCGGTGTCGGCGGTGAGATGGTGCTGACCTTCGACGACATCACGCGTCTGGTCACAGCCCAGCGTAACGCCGCCTGGCGCGATGTGGCGCGCCGCATCGCCCATGAGATCAAGAACCCGCTGACGCCGATCCAGCTGTCGGCCGAACGCCTGCGCCGGAAATACCGGGCGCGCGTCGGCGATGATGTTGAGGTGTTCGATCGCTGCACCGAAACCATTATCCGCCAGGTGGGCGACATCGGCCGGATGGTGGACGAGTTCTCGGCCTTCGCCCGCATGCCTGCACCGCGCTTCGCCGCCGCCAATCCCGCCGAAATGTTGCGTGAGGCAGTCTTCGCCCAGCGCGTGGCGGCGCCTGATGTGATGGTTGAAATAACCGAGCCCTTGCCGGTCGCCACCCTGAACTGCGACGCACGAATGGTCGGTCAGGCGCTGACCAATATCCTGAAGAATGCGGGCGAAGCGGTGACGGCGCAGCGTGCGGCGACGGGCGAAGACGATACCACGATGGTCGCCATACGCGCCGCGCTTCAGGTCGAAGGAGATCTGGCGACCTTTGTGATCGAGGACGACGGCGTGGGCTTGCCGGCCAAGGACCGCGATCGCCTGATCGAACCCTATGTAACGACGCGCGAGAAGGGCACGGGTCTGGGCCTGGCTATCGTCAAGCGCATTTGTGAAGACCACGGCGGCGAGTTGAAGCTGGCCGACGCCGAAACCCTTTCAGGCGCTCGCGTGTGCCTGATCTTTCCCTTGACGCCGACCGTGAAGTCCGGCGCTCGCGAGCCAGCCTCGCGAGCCATCGGCGCGGTCGTGGAGTAAAGAGATATGCGATCCACCGGAGCCGACATTCTCGTTGTCGATGACGAGGCCGATATCCGCGAACTGGTTTCGGGCCTGCTCGAGGACGAGGGGCACGCCGTGCGCGTGGCCGCGAACTCGGATGAGGCCCTGGCCGCCATCCGCGCGCGCAAACCGTCACTGGCCATCCTGGATATCTGGATGCAGGGCGGCGGCCTGGACGGGCTGGAGCTGCTGGACGTGGTCAAGGAGATCGACCCAGACCTGCCGGTCGTCATGATCTCGGGCCACGGCAACATCGAAACGGCGGTCAGCGCCCTGAAACGCGGCGCCTATGACTTCATCGAGAAGCCGTTCAAGTCGGACCGGCTGGTGGTCGTCATCGACCGCGCGCTGGAGGCGGCGACCCTGCGGCGCGAGAACCGACGCCTGCGCGCCCAGACGATGGCGCCGACCGGATTCATCGGCAAATCCGCCGCGGCCCAGGCCCTGCGCAACACCATCGCCAAGGTCGCGCCGGCCAACAGCCGGGTGCTGATCTCGGGTCCGCCGGGCTCGGGCAAGGAACTGGTCGCGCGGCAGATCCATGAGAACAGCCCGCGCAGCCGGGCCGAGTTCGTCGCCATATCGGCCGCCGGTATGACGCCCGAACGCCTGGACGTCGAACTGTTCGGGGAGGAGGGCGGCGACGGCCGCCCCCGCAAGATCGGCGTCTTCGAGCGCGCCCACAACGGCACCCTGTACCTGGACGAGGTCGGCGACATGCCGCGCGAGAGCCAGAGCCGCATCCTGCGTGTTCTGGTCGAACAGCGCTTCCGCCGCGTAGGCGGCGAACAGGACGTGCAGGTGGACGTGCGGGTCGTCACCTCGACCTCCCGCGATCTGAAGCAGGAAATCACCGAAGGTCATTTCCGTGAGGATCTGTTCCACCGCCTGAACGTCGTGCCTATCCGCGTGCCGGCCCTGTCCGAACGGCGCGAGGATATCGGCGAACTGGTCGAGTTCTTCCTGGACACCATCAGCGCGGCCCAGGGCTTCCCCCGTCGCCAGATCGGTGACGATGCGGTGGCCGTGCTGCAGGTGCACCCATGGCCCGGCAACGTCCGCCAGCTTCGCAACAATGTCGAACGCCTGCTGATCCTGGCGACGGGCGATCCCAATGAACCGATCTCGGCCGAGATGCTGCCGCAGGAAGTGGCCTCGTCCAACTCGGGTAGCGCCCTGGGCGCCGAGCGGATCATCGCCCTGCCGCTGCGCGAGGCGCGTGAGGTGTTCGAGCGGGAATACCTGGCCGCCCAGATCATGCGCTTCGGCGGCAATATCTCGCGGACTGCGGCCTTCATCGGCATGGAACGGTCGGCCCTGCACCGGAAACTGAAGTCGCTGGGCGTATCCCCGGCCCGCGGCGGCGAAGACGAAGAAGGAACCCCGGTCTGATGTCACGCGTGGCCTATGTGAACGGCGTCTATCGGCCTCACGCTGATGCTGTGATCCACGTCGAGGATCGCGGTTTTCAGTTCGCCGACGGCGTTTATGAGGTGTGGTCCGTCTTTGACGGCAAGCTGGCCGACTACGACGGGCACATGACCCGGCTGGTTCGCAGCCTGACCGAACTGCGCATTCCCGTGCCCATGACCAAGCAGGCGCTGACCCGCGTGCTGAAAGAGACCCTGAGGCGCAACCGGGTAAGGAACGGCATCGTCTATCTGCAGGTCACGCGCGGCACGGCCCGGCGCGATCACCCGTTTCCGGCCGAGGGCACGCCGCCCAGCGTCGTCGTCACGGCCAAGTCGCTGGACCCGGCCAAGGGCGAGGCCAATGCGAAGAAGGGCGTGGCGGTCGTCACCCAGCCCGACATCCGCTGGGGGCGTTGCGACATCAAGACCGTCGGCCTGCTGCCCAACGTCCTGGCGAAACAGGCGGCCCGTGAACGCGGCGCCTATGAGTGCTGGATGGTCGATGACATGGGTCTGATCACCGAGGGCTCGTCCACCAACGCCTGGATCATCGACGAGAACGGCAAGCTGCGCACCCGCGACACCCAGGCCAACATCCTGCGCGGTTGCACCCGCACGACCCTGATGGACCTGATCCAGGAACAGGGCATCGAACTGGACGAACGCCCGTTCTCTGTCGACGAGGCGAAGCGGGCCCGGGAAGCCTTCTTCACCGCCGCCGGCGCCTTTGTGACGCCGGCCGTGTCGATCGACGGCGCCAAGATCGGCGACGGGAAACCAGGCTCGATCACCACCCGTCTGCGCACGCTTTATCTTGAAAGGGCGCGCCGCGACGCCATTTAGGGCGTTGCCGCGATCCGGTGGCGGGGTCTAAGCTCTTTGACGAGAGCGAACGCTCCGCCGCGCTGCCTCCCGGCGCGAAAAATCAAGAACAGGACCAACCTGCCATGTCGCAAGACAAACGACAGAACCTTCAGGACACCTTCCTCAACAGCGTCCGCAAGACCAAGACCCCGCTGACCATTTTCCTGGTCAATGGCGTCAAGCTGCAGGGTATCGTGACCTGGTTCGACAACTTCTGTGTGCTGCTGCGTCGCGATGGCCAATCGCAGCTTGTGTACAAGCACGCCATCTCGACCATCATGCCGTCCGCGCCCGTGCAACTGTACGAGCCCGACGCCGAAGAAGACTGATTGACCAGCAAACTTATCGACCATTCCGTCCCGCTGATCCGGGCAGTCGTCATCCATCCTGATCGTCGTTCGGACAGCCCCCGGCTGGCCACCGAACGACTGGAGGAAGCGGCGGGCCTGGCCCGCGCGCTGGACCTTGACGTGCGCGCCGAAGAGATCGTGCGACTGCGCTCGACCACGCCCGCGACCCTGTTCGGATCGGGCAAGGTGGACGAACTGGCGGCTCTGGTCCGCGCCGCCGACGCCGAAGCGGTGGTCATCGACGACGACCTGTCGCCGGTCCAGCAGCGCAATCTGGAGAAGGCGTGGGAGGTGAAGGTCATCGACCGCACCGGCCTGATCCTGGAGATTTTCGGACGCCGCGCGCGAACCAAGGAAGGCCGGCTTCAGGTCGAATTAGCGCGGCTGGACTATGAGCGCTCGCGTCTGGTCCGCACCTGGACGCACCTGGAACGACAGCGCGGCGGCACTGGCTCGACCGGCGGTCCGGGCGAGACCCAGATCGAGCTTGACCGGCGCCTGATCGCCGACCGCATCGTGCGCCTTAAGGCCGAACTGGAAGAGGTGCGCCGGACGCGCGGCCTGCACCGCAAGGCGCGCAAGAAGGTGCCTTTCCCATCGGTTGCGCTGGTGGGCTACACCAATGCGGGCAAGTCGACGCTGTTCAACCGGCTGACCGGGTCCGAGGTCTTCGCCAAGGACCTGCTGTTCGCCACCCTGGACACGACCCAGCGCACCATCCGTCTGCCGCAGGGCCGACCGGCCATCATCGCCGACACCGTGGGCTTCATCTCCGATCTGCCGCACGAACTGGTCGAAAGCTTCCGCGCCACGCTGGAAGAGGTGGGCGAGGCTGATCTGATCCTGCACGTCCGCGACATCGCATCGCCCGACAGCGCCGCCCAGGCCAGGGACGTCGAGGCGGTGCTGGACCAGATTCCGACACCCGAGGGCAAGACCCGCCGCATCCTGGAAGTCTGGAACAAGATCGATCTGCTGGACGCCGACGTCCGCGCGGCGGTTCTGGGCCAGGCCGACCGTCTGAAAATCGAGGGCAAGGCGGTCGCGGTTTCGGCCTGGACAGGCGAGGGCATCGAAGCCCTGCGCGAAACCATCGCCAGCCTGATAGACGATGACCCCGAAACGCAGCTGACGTTGGCGCCGCATCAGGGCGAGGCCCTGGCCTGGCTGTATGAAAACGGCCGCGTCACCTTCCGCGACACGGACGCCGAGGGCAGGACCTATCTGGTCGTGCGTCTGCATCCATCGGCGCTGGGACGGCTGGAGCGCCTGTACCCCGACATCATCGACTGAACCCATGCACCTGATCGAGACCATCCTGTTCCTGTTGCTGGCCGTGGTGCTGTCGGGATGGGTGGCGCGGATCACGCGGATCGCGCTGCCGCTGGTGCAGATCGCGCTGGGTGCGGGCGTGGTGCTGATCACGGGCGAGGCGGTCGATCTGCGGCCGGATATCTTCTTCCTGCTGTTCCTGCCGCCGCTGCTGTTCGTGGATGGATGGCGGATCCCGAAAGAGGCGCTGTTCCGCGACCGGGTGGTGATCCTGGAGCTGGCGCTGGGTCTGGTGGTGTTCACCGTCGTGGGCCTGGGCTTCCTGATCCACTGGATGATCCCCGCCATGCCGCTGGCCGTGGCGTTCGCCCTGGCGGCCATCCTGTCACCGACCGATCCGATCGCGGTGTCGGCCATCGCCTCGCGCGCGCCGATTCCCAAGCGGCTGATGCACATTCTGGAAGGCGAGTCGCTGCTGAACGACGCGACGGGCCTGACCTGCATGCGGATCGCGGTGATCGCCGCGACGACCGGCGTCTTCTCCATCACCAACGCCATCGGAACCTTCGCCTGGCTGGCGCTGGCAGGTGTCGCGGCGGGGGTGGCGGTGACGCTGGCCATCGGTCTGGCGAAGGCGTGGATCAGCCGTCGCTGGGGCGAGGATGTCGGGGGTCAGATCCTGATCAGCCTGTTGATCCCCTTCGCGGCCTATCTGGCGGCGGAAGCCATCCATGCGTCGGGCATTCTGGCGGCCGTCGCGGCAGGCGTGACCATGAGCTTCACCGAGCGACAGGGCTCGGCTCTGGCGGCCACACGCATTCGCCGCGCCGTGGTGTGGGACACGGTCCAGTTCGTAGCCAATGGCCTGATCTTCGTCATTCTGGGCGAGCAGATGCCGTCGATCATGGCGCGCGCCGCCGAGGTCATCCAGACGACCCAGCATCGCGAAGTGTGGTGGCTGGGGGTGTACGTCCTCGCCATCGTGGGCGCCCTGGCGGCGCTGCGGTTCCTGTGGGTGTGGACGTCGCTGAAACTGACCTTGTTCCGTAAAAAGGGGCATAGAGCGCCCCCCAAGGTTGGCCTGCGGCTGGTGGCGGTGATGTCTCTGGCGGGGGTGCGGGGCGCCATCACCCTGGCCGGTATCCTGACCCTGCCGTTCGTGCTTGGCGACGGCACGCCGATGCCGGCGCGGAATCTGGCGATCTTCCTGGCCGCCGGCGTGATCATCGTCTCGCTGGTGGTGGCGACCATCGCCCTGCCGCGCCTGTTGAAGGGGATCGAACTGCCACCGGAACCGGATCATCTGGCTGAGGAAGACCGCTCGCGCGTCGCCGCCGCCTGGGCTGCCATTCGCGCCATCGAGGACACCCAGCACGCCATGGCCGAGAGCAAGGCCAACCCGGACCTGTACGCCGAGACGGCGGCGCGACTGATGGAGATCTATCGCCACCGCATCGAAAGCCGCACCCCGGTCGAGGGCGATGATGCGGCCCGCGCGCGAGAGACGGACGAGATCGACCGCTGCCTGCGCCTGGCGGGACTGGCCGCGGAACGGTCGGAACTGGTGCGGCTGGGCCGCGACCGGCTGATTGAAGGCGAAACCGCCCGCAAGCTGATCCGCGAGATCGACCTGCAGGAGCTTCGGTACGGCTAACCCTCGAACGGCCTCAGCGGCGTATCGGAGCGCAGGTAGAGCGGGTGTTTCGGGCTGCCGTCGGCATTGGTTCCGAAGCACCAGAGCCTGATCCCGTCCTCGCGCAGGGCGGCGATCAGGGCCTGACGGGCAGGGACCAGAGCCTTGTTCAGTTTGCCGTGGCACAGCACGACCAGCGCGGCGTCGGCGGCGGCCCTGCGGATGGTCGGCAGGTTGTCGGGTGACGACGCCACGACGCCGGTCGCCAGCAGCATCTTCGGATCCGTGGCGCGATAGTCCCCCACGTTGGCCTTGACCATGGCGTCGAAGCCTTCGCGCCGGGCGAACGTCCATTCGCGGGCGCAGGTCGGGTCGTTGACGCTGGCGTCGGCAGTGGACGGGTTCATGCCGATGAACAGCATGTAGCGCTCGGGGAAGACGGGACCCAGCCAGCGGCGCATCAGTTGCCGGTGGCGGCCGTCGGCGCTGAAGGTCGCGTCGCCGTTGACGCCGGGCATCAGGGCCAGCCGGACCTTGCCGCCGGGGTCGTGTTGAGCGGCGCTCATGCCCGCTCCGCCGTCTTGGCTGCGTTCCACAGGGCGTCCATCTCGGCCAAGTCGGACTGTTCCGGCGCGCGGCCGTCCCTGGCCAACTCGGCCTCGATGAAGGCGAAGCGGCGGACGAATTTGGCGTTGGCGGCGCGCAGGGCGTCTTCGGGTTCGACCTCCAGCTTGCGGGCCAGGTTGGCGACGACGAACAGCAGGTCGCCCAGTTCCTCGCGCGCCTTGTCCTTGTCGCCGGCGGCGATTTCGACGCGCAGTTCCTCGACCTCCTCGGCCAGCTTGTCGAACACCTCGTCGGTCGAGGGCCAGTCGAAGCCGACGCGGCCCGCGCGCTTGGTCAGCTTGGCCGCGCGGGTCAGGGCGGGCAGGCCAACGGGTACGTCGTCCAGCACGCCGTGCTGGGCCTTGGCCTTGCGCTCGGCAGCCTTGATGTCCTCCCAGCGCGCCTTCTGGGCCGAGCCGGTGTCTTTTGCGGCCTCATCGGCGAAGACGTGAGGGTGGCGACGAACCAGTTTGTCGGCCATGGCGTCGGCCACGTCGTCAAAGGCGAAATGGCCCGCTTCCTCGGCCATGCGGGCGTGGAAGACGACCTGGAACAGCAGGTCGCCCAGTTCGGTCTTCAGCTCGCCCATGTCGCCGCGCTCGATGGCGTCGGCGACCTCGTACGCCTCTTCGATCGTATAGGGGGCGATGGTGGCGAAGGTCTGCTCGACGTCCCACGGGCAGCCGCCGTTCGGGTCGCGCAGGCGAACCATGATGTCCTTCAGGCGGTCGATTGAGTGGGTCATGCGGCGGTCCGGGCGTCGCGGACGGCCAACGCCTCGCGGATTTCGTCGTGACGTTTCGGGGTCAGCGGATACCCCTTCAGCACCCAGGCGGCGGCGGCCAGCAGCAGGCCGGGCACGGCGATGAACAGGATTTGCAGGACCAGCAGCGACATCTCGCTGTTGCCCTCGGTCCCCGGCAGCGCCTTGAAGCCGACGGCTTGCAGGATCAGGTAGGGGATCAGCGCCACGACGTGACCGATCTTGGTCGTCGCCGACAGGATAGAGAACATCAGGCCGGTGCGATCCACGCCCGTCTCCAGTCGCACCTCGTCGCCCGCGTCGGCCATCATGGCCCGCAGCAGGAACAACCCCGCCGCATAGGGCAGGCCGGCGATGAACATGACGACCGCCGTCAGGGCGAAATTGCCGCCGGGGACCAGCGTCGCGGCGATATACAGGACCGCGAAGATCAGGCTGGCGACGGCCAAGGCGCGATCCTTGCCGATCTTGGTCGCCAGCCAGGCCCAGATCGGCGCGCCGACCAGTCCCGCGACGAAATAGAACAGCATGAACAGCGACGCCTGGGTGTGGTCGTAGCCCTTGATTTGACCAAAGAAGAAGAACAGCAGCGAACCCGTGATGCCCGGCGCGACGCCCAGCAGCAGATCGGCGAACAACAGCTTGCGCACCGTCGGCATGCTGAACAGCGCCAGATAGGCCTTGGGTCCGCCGTGGGGTGCGGCGCCGACGTTGACCGGTTCCGGCACGACGAACATCGCCAGGCCGATGGTGACGGGCAAGGCGATCAGGATTGCCCAGCCCATGATGCGCACGCCGTCGGCGTAGTCGCCGACCCCCGTCTTCACCACCACGGTCGGCAGGATCAAGATCAGGATCACGCCGATGATGTTGAACACCTGCCACCAGCCGTAAACGCGACTGCGCTGGTCGTACTGCGGCGCCAGCACGGCGGCCCAACCTAGTTGGCCAAGCGTGCCGATCGAGAAGCCGAGGTAGAGCACCAGCAGCCAGCCGAACAGATAGGCGGCGCCGGCGCCCGGCTGAACCAGCACGAACATCATCAGGGCCGACAGCATCAGGATCGGCGTCGAGATCGCCATCCATGGCCGGTAGCGCCCGAACCGGGTCCGGGTCTTGTCCATGCCCCAGCCGATGAAGGGGTCGAAGACGATGTCGATCAGGCGCACCGCCATGAACACCGCCGCGACCACGCCCAGCTCTAACCCCACATAGGTCGCATAGAATTCCGGCAGGGTGACGGGCAGGGCGACGCCGAACGCGGCCAGCGGCAGGCAGGGGCCGGAAAAGGCCGCCAGCACGGCGTTTGAGCGGCGAGGGGCGTCGGCGGCGACCTGGGTCATGCGAGGCGGCGTCCAGCGCGGCGCGAGTCGGCCGCACGCCACCATGCCATCTTCGCGTTCGCCGTGCAGCTTGCCCTGAGCGCGACGGTGAGGCTTCCTTGCAAAATGACGATGCGACTCCTTACGGCGATACTGATGGCGGCCACAATGTGGGCCGGCGCCGCCGCGCGTGCGGCGGCCCAGGCCGAGGACTGCGTCGGCGCGCCCGAGTGGGAGGCGGCGGCCGGGTCGAACGGAGTGACGCTGCATTCTCTGGAATGGTCGCCGTTCAATCGGACCGAGATGGGGTGGGAGACCTACCTGCCGCTGATCCAGCAGGAGCTGGCCACGCGTTGCGCCCCATCCAGCGCGGCGTTTGCGGGGCGGCTCGCGACGTTTCAGGCGCGATATAACCTGCCGGGAACAGGCCTGTTCGATCAGGCGACCTTTCAGGTGTTCCGCGGCCTGTGGCAAGAGCGGCGGCCGTTCGTGCTGGCGCGCATCCGGGGCGAGTGCCCCGACCCGCCGCCCATCGCGCAACTGGGCTATCTGGTTCACGAGGAAGAGCATGCCGACCGACTGACGCGCCTGTTGCGGCGCGACGTGCTGCACGCCTATCGCCGGATGGTCGCCGCCGCGCGGGCCGAGGTTCCCGAGATCGGGGCCGATGCGGAGTTGCTGCAGATCTTTTCCGGCTTCCGCGATCCGGAGGCGGACGCGGCCCGATGCGCGCGCGACCGGAACTGCGACGGCGTGGCCCGGGCGACCTGTTCGGCGCACCGGACCGGAACGGCGGTGGACCTGTACGTCGGGCATCTGGACGGGATGGGCGTGGATTCTCTGGACGCCTCAGCCCGACGGCATCAGACGCAGGGGCCGGCTTATCGCTGGCTGGTCGCCAATGCCGGGCGCTTCGGCTTCGTGCCCTATGTGTTCGAGCCCTGGCACTGGGAATGGACCGGCGTCACACCCGAGACGGCTGACGGTTCGCCGTGATCCGGGGCCTGACTGGGGGTGAGCGGGCGCTGGCGGTCGAGACCTTTGGCGAGGCCCTGAGATTGGACACCATTCGCATCCTGCCGACGCCGTTCCCGCGCGCCTTCGTGCCGGGGCGATGGTTCGGGTTCGACTGGATCCTGTGGCCCGCCAGAGACCTCCCGGCGGACTTCGCCGAGGCTGCGACGCGGCTGCAGGGCGTCTTCATTCACGAACTGGTCCATGTGTGGCAGGCGCAGAAGGGGATCGGCCTGCTGCTGGGCAAGATCAGGGCAGGGGATGGCCCGGCTGCCTACGCCTATCCCTTGGCCGCCGACTGCGACTGGGATCGGTTGAACATTGAGCAGCAGGCCATGGTGGTCGAGCATCGGTTCCTGCTGTCGCGCGGCGCGCTCGTGCCTGCGGATCAAGCCTTTTATGATCGCGTCTGTCCGCTGGCGCGGCGGATGGAGATCTGATCCGCCGAATCTGATCATTGGCGGTTGCATTTCGCATCGCTGCGACTAAATCAGCCACTGACACTGTTTCCAAACCGTGTCCTGGTTTCAATGCGGAGCGCCTAATGCCTAAAGTCCTGGTCCTGTATCACTCCACCTATGGCCACATCGAACAGATGGCCGAGGCCGTCGCCGCCGGTGCACGCGAGGTCGACGGCGCCGTGGTGGACATCAAGCGCGTGCCCGAACTGGTGCCGGAAGAGCTGGCCCGCGCCTCGGGTTACAAGCTGGACCAGGCTGCGCCGATCGCGACAGTGGACGATCTGCCCAACTATGACGCCATCATCATCGGCGCCGGGACCCGTTTCGGCACGGTCGCGTCGCAGATGCGCAACTTCCTGGACCAGACCGGTGGCGTGTGGGCCAAGGGCGCGCTGGTCGGCAAGGTCGGCGGCGCCTTCACCGCTACGGCGACCCAGCACGGCGGTCAGGAAACGACCCTGATCGGCCTGATCCAGACGCTGCTGCACCACGGTCTGGTCGTGTCGGGCCTGCCTTATAGCTATGCCGGCCAGACGACGATGGACGAGATCACCGGCGGCAGCCCCTACGGCGCCACCACCATCACCGGCGGCGACGGCTCGCGCATGCCCAGCCAGAATGAACTGGACGGCGCGCGCTTCCAGGGGCGTCATATCGCCCGGATCGCGAAGGCGCTGAAAGGCTGATCGCCATGATCCAACCCGCAATTTTCTTCGGCCACGGCTCGCCCATGAACGCTCTGGGCGGGACCTATGCCGACGCGTGGCGCGCGCTGGGCGCAGAGATCGGCAAGCCGAAGGGCGTGCTGATGGTCTCGGCTCACTGGGAAACGCGCGGGTTGGGCGTGACGGCGCAGGAGCGGCCGGAGACGATCCACGACTTCGGCGGCTTCCCGGCCGAACTGCACGCGATGCATTATCCGGCGCCGGGTTCGCCCGCCCTGGCGGCGCGCGTCGCCGATCTGACGGGGGCGGCGGAGACCACGCAATGGGGTCTGGACCACGGGACATGGTCCGTACTGGCTCATGTGTGGCCCGAGGCGGACGTGCCGGTCGTGCAACTGTCGCTGGACCGGACGCTGGATGCGCGCGGCCACTATGAGCTGGCGAAACGGCTGAACTCGCTGCGGGACGAGGGCGTGGTGATCGCGGGGTCCGGCGACTTCGTCCACAATCTGCGGACGTGGAAACGAATGGACGGGGCTGAGCCTTATGACTGGGCCGTCAGCTTCAACGAGGCGGTGAAACACGCCCTGACGACGGGCGACCACGACGCCCTGGTCGACTGGGTGCATCTGGCCGAGCAGGCGCAGTTGAGCGTGCCGACCGACGAACATTATCTGCCGCTGCTCTATGTCGCCGCCCAGCAGCGGCCGGGCGAGGCGGTGAGCTTCTTCAACGACGTCATAGAGGGCGGCTCGATCTCGATGACGGGCGCCCGGATCGGCTGACCCGGGCGCGCATCGGGCCTCAGCGCTTGCGGCGCACCACCGCATCCAGCGACCACGGGCCGGGACCGGCGAAGAACAAATACAGGAAGGTGAAGCAATACAGCGCCGCCAACTCACCGCCATTGACGATGGGGTAGGGGCTCTGAGGCGCGTGAACCATCCAGTAGGCCACCGCCATAAAGCCGGACAGGATGAAGGCGGTCGGGCGACTGAACAGGCCGACAACCATCAGCACGCCACCGACCAACTCAATAGGACCGGACCAACCTGCCACGGTCGACAGATCGACGCCGCCGCCTTGGCCGCCGGGTGGAAAGCCTAGAACCTTTTGCGTGCCGTGCTGAAGCAGCAGCAGCCCCGAAACGATACGCAGGACGCTGAGGACGCGGGGCGCCCAGGCCGATAAGGCAGCCATGTCGTATTCCCTCCGTGCGCCGTGGCGGCCGTGGGGACCGTCTCTCTGTCGGCGACCAAGCGAGACTATAGGCGATAGCCGGTCCTGCAAGCGGGATCAGGCGGCGCGTTGTTCCTGCTCGACCATCTTCTGAAGGGTTACATAGTCGGTCTTGCCGGTGCCCAGCACAGGAATGACGCCGACCTTCATGATCCTTTTGGGGACGGCCAGTTCGGGCGCGCCATTGTCACGCGCCCATTCCGACAGGCGCGCGGCCTCGGCTGTCTGCTTGTCGGTGATCAGGACCAGCCGTTCACCCTTCTTGCTGTCGGGGATCGAGACCACGGCGTGGTGACCGTCGGGCCAGACCGCGCTGGCCATGCCCTCGACCGCGGTCAGAGACACCATCTCGCCCGCAATCTTGGCGAAGCGCTTCACCCGTCCCAGGATGGTGATGTAACCCTCGTCGTCGATATCGACGATGTCGCCGGTGTCGTGCCAGCCATTCTCCAGTGGATCGATCTTCAGCGGATCGTCGGCCGAGACATAGCCTTCCATGACGTTCGGCCCACGCAGGAACAGGCGGCCGCCGCCGTCGATGCCGGGGACCTCTTCGACGCGGAACTCCATGCCGGGCAGTATCTGCCCCACGGTGCCGGGGCGGTTGCGGCCGGGATGGTTCACCGCAACCACAGGCGCCGCCTCGGTCGCGCCATAGCCTTCCAGTAGTTGGACGCCGCCGAATTTGGTGTTGAACAGGTTGCGGGTTTCTTCCCGCACCTTCTCGGCGCCGGCGACGGCGAATTGCAGCGTGGCGAAATCGCCCGGTTCGGCAACGCGGGCGTACTGGTTCAGGAAGGTGTCGGTCGCAAACAGGATCGACGCCTTCACCTGCGGCAACAGGTCGGTGATCTGCTTGGCATGCAGCGGCGAGGGATACTGGAACGCCTTCAACCCCTGCAGCAGCGGCAGGATGACCCCGCCCGTCAGGCCGAAACAGTGGAAGGTCGGGAGAGGGTTGAACATGACCCAGTCGGGATCAAGGTCGATGTGCGCCGCCACCTGACGCGCGTTGGCGACCAGATTGCGCTGGCTCAGCACCACGCCCTTGGGTGCGCCAAAGCTGCCCGAAGTGAACAGGACCACGCCCGGCGCGCCGGGGTCGGTTTTCGCTGCGAACCGGCGCGGAACCATGCCGGCCGCCAGTCCATATAGCTTGTCCGCAAAGCCAATAGTGGCCCGCACGTCGTCCAGCCAGATAATCTCGGCCACCTGACCCAGGGACGCCACCAGGTCGTCCAGCTTGGCCTGGGTGACGAACCGTTTGGCCGACAGGATGCGCTTGACCCCTGCCGTCTTCAGCGCCGCCTTCAGGTTCGCCTCGCCCGAGGTGAAGTTCAGCATCACCGGGACACGGCCGTGGGCGTGCAGGCCGAAGAAGGTGACCACCACCCCGGCGCTTGACGGCAGCAGGACACCCACACGCTCGCCCGGATCGGTCATGGCCGCGACCTTGCGACCCAGCACAAAGGCGGCGCGGATCAGACCGGTATAGGTAAGGGGATGGCGATCCTGGTCTTCAAGGATCTCCTTGTCGCCGTAACGGTCGCGCGCCGTGATCAGGGCGTTGATGAGGTTTTCCTCATACGCCGAGGGATCGAGATCAGGCCGCAAGCGCATCCTCCTTCGGAGGGCTTCAAGCGGCCCTCTCGGTTAACAAGAGGCCGGAAACTAGAGATGTCCCGCTCGAATGAAAAGGTGTGTTACCCGGCGTGAGGTTACACTGAAACCGTTCCGTGGGTTGCCATTGTGAAGTGGAAAGCCGACATACCGCCTTCTGTACGCCCGCCTTCCGAACGAAAGCCCGACGTCTGGCATGGTCACACTGATCGATACCCTGACGAAGAAACCCTCCGAACTTCGTCACCCGGAAAAGCAGAACCGCCCGGAATCGGTGGTGCTGAAGAAGCCTGACTGGTTGCGCGTCAAGGCGCCCGGCTCGGGCCAGTACAACGCCACGAAAGACATCGTCCGCTCCAAGGGGCTGGTGACGGTCTGCGAAGAGGCGGCCTGCCCGAACATCGGCGAGTGCTGGAGCCAGAAGCACGCCACCCTGATGATTATGGGCGACACCTGCACGCGGGCCTGCGCCTTCTGCAACGTCAAGACCGGCCTGCCGCAACCGTTGGATCCGGAGGAGCCGGGCAAGGTCGGTCTGGCGGTCCAGCAGATGGGCCTCAACCACGTCGTCATCACCAGCGTGGACCGCGATGACGTGTCGGACGGCGGCGCCGCCCACTTCGCCGAGGTGGTGCGCCAGATCCGCCTGCAGGCGCCGAACACGACGATCGAGATCCTGACGCCCGACTTCCTGCGCAAGGACGGCGCGGCCGAGGTCATGATCGATGCGACCCCGGATGTGTTCAACCACAACCTGGAGACCGTGCCGCGGCTGTATCTGAAGATCCGGCCGGGCGCCCGCTACTTCCATTCCCTGCGCCTGTTGCAGATGGTCAAGGAGCGCGATCCGAACCAGTTCACCAAGTCCGGCATCATGGTCGGCCTGGGCGAGACCAAGGAAGAGGTCATGCAGGTGATGGACGACATGCGGTCCGCCGACGTCGACTTCATCACCATCGGCCAGTATCTGCAGCCGACGCGCAAGCACGCGGCCATCGACCGGTTCGTGACGCCGGAAGAGTTCAAGGCCTATGAGGCGATCGCCCGGGCCAAGGGCTTCCTGATGGTCTCGTCGTCGCCGCTGACCCGCAGTTCGCACCACGCCGGCGACGACTTCGCCCGGCTGAAGGCGGCGCGCGAGGCCCAGACCCGCGGCGGCCGCTGATCCCTTGGCCGTCCATCGCCTGACGCGCGTCCTGCCTTACGCGCCCGAACAACTGGCCGACATGGTGGCGAACGTGCGGGACTATCCGCTGTTCGTGCCGTGGATCACCTCCATGCGCGCCTGGAACGAGCGCGAGGAAGCGCCGGGCGTAACCATGCTGGACGCCGAGGCGGGGGTCGGCTTCGCCTTCCTGAACGAGCGGTTCTCGACCTGGGTGCGGCATGACCGCAATGCGCCGACGGTCGAGGTCGGGCTGATCCGGGGGCCGTTCAAACACCTGAAGAACCGGTGGGAGTTCCATCCCGATCCGGGCGGCACACGGCTGGAATTCTTCATCGACTTCGCCTTCAAGTCGCGCATGCTGGACGCCATGCTGCACGCCAATTTCGACCGAGCAGTGCGGGCACTGATCCACTGTTTCGAGACCCGGGCCGAAGGGCTCTACGGACGGAGATAGCCGATGGGCGCGCCCTTCGACTTCGATGCGACGGTCGTGGGCGCGGGCGCCGTGGGTCTGGCCTGCGGACGGGCGCTGGCGCGACGCGGCCTGACGGTGCTGGTGCTGGAGAAGGAAGCGGCCATCGGCCAGGGCGTCTCTTCGCGCAACAGCGAGGTCATCCACGGCGGGCTGTACTATCCAACCGGATCGCTGAAGGCCCGGTTTTGCGTCGAGGGACGGCGCGCGCTTTATGACTTCCTGACCAGCCACAAGGTCGATCATTGGAAATGCGGCAAGCTGGTCGTGGCGACCCGGGACTCGGAGGTCGAACGGATCGAAGCCATCTTCCAGCAAGGGCTGGCCAATGACGTCGAGGGGCTGGAGCATCTGACCGGGGCGCAGGCGCGGGCGCTGGAGCCGGAACTGAACGCCCATGCGGCCATCCTGTCGCCCGAGAGCGGCGTGTTCGACAGCCACGGCTATATGCTGGCCCTGCAGGGCGAGATCGAGGACGGGGGCGGCACGGTCGTCACCTCAGCGCCGTTCGAGGGGGCCGCGTCGCTGCCGGATGGCGGCTTCTCCATCCGCGTGGGCGGGGAGGGGGCGATGACCCTGACCAGTCGCCTGCTGGTGACCGCGCCGGGCCTTTCGGCGCAGGACGCCGCCGCGCGGATCGACGGCTATCCGGCCAACCTGATCCCCGTGCGGCATCTGGGCAAGGGCGTCTATTTCCGCCTGACGGGCAAGGCGCCGTTCGACCGCCTGATCTATCCGCCGCCCATACCCGGCGCGCTGGGCACCCATTATCGCAAGGACCTGGGCGGGCAGGCGGTGTTCGGACCCGATCTTGTCTATATCGAGACCGAGGATTATTCGGTCGATCCGGCCAAGGCGGCCGAGTTCGAGACCTATATCCGACGCTTCTGGCCGGGCCTGCCGGACGGCGCCCTGACGCCCGACTACGCCGGCATCCGGCCCAAGCTGCATGGGCCGGGCGAACCGCAGCCGGACTTCCAACTGGATGATCGCGAGACACATGGCCTTGATGGCCTGATGGCCCTGTTCGGAATCGAAAGCCCCGGCCTGACCAGTTCCCTGGCCATCGGCGAAGCGGTGGCAGAGCGGCTGACCTGATGGTCGCGATCACTACTCCACGGCTGACGCTGCGTCCGGCGCGGGACGATGATCTGGCGCCGCTGCACGCCATCCTGTCCGATCCGCGCGCGATGACCTTCTGGTCCACGCCGCCGCATGCGTCGCTGGAGCAGACCTCGACCTGGCTGGCCGCCATGATCGCCATGGGATCGGACAATCCGGACTTCATTATAGAGCGTCAGGGCCAGGTGATCGGCAAGGCGGGCTTCTTCGCCCTGCCGTGGGTCGGCTATATCCTGCACCCCGATCACTGGGGGCTGGGCCTGGCGCGCGAAGCGGTCAGCGCGGCCATCGACCATGTCTTCGCCGGCGACGACCACGATTCGTTGCGTGGCGACGTCGATCCGGGGAATACAGCCTCGATCCGGCTGCTTGAGGGGTTGGGCTTCGTGCGGACGGGGTTCGAGGCACGCACCTACAATGTCGGCGGCGTCTGGAAGGACAGCGTTTTCTACGCTCTGTCGCGCGAAGACCGGATTGCGCGCCGACGGGCTTGAACTGCGGACCGGTTTCCGGCATAAGCCCGCGCTCGCGTGGCGGCTCTCATCGAGGGGCCGCCGCTGTTGTTTTCGCGTCTTCACGGCGCACCGACTTAGAGATTGAGACGGACATGGCCGTTCCGAAGCGCAAAGTATCTCCCTCGCGTCGCAACATGCGCCGCGCTCACGACTCGCTGGGCACCAACGCCTATGTCGAGGACAAGGACACCGGCGAGCTGAAGCGCCCGCACCACATCGACCTGAAGACCGGCACCTATCGCGGCCGTCAGGTTCTGACGCCCAAGGAAGACTAGGTCTTTCTGACGCTTCGCCCATCTGAGGGGCGGCGATGATTTTTAACGGCGCGCGATGACATCGCGCGCCGTTTTCGTGCGTTGTGGCGTCTGAACCTTTGCAAGGAGACGCCTGCATGATTCGCCTGACCGCCCTGGCTTCCGTCGCCGTCCTGTCCCTGGCCGCGTGCAATGCGCCGGAAGAGCCGGCTTCGGCCCCGGCCGCACCCGTCGCCGAACAGCCCGCCACGCCGCCGCCGGCCGCATCGGCCGAGACGTTGACCGCCGAAGGCTTCGGCCCGATTCGCGTCGGCCAGACCATCACCGAAGTGACGACGGCCTGGGGCGCGCCCGAGCGGCCCCTGACTGATGAAAACGGCTGCAACGTCTTCCACCCGGCCCGTGCCCCACAGGGCGTGCTGGTCATGACCGAGGACGGCAAGGTCAGCCGCATCAGCCTGACCCGCGATGCGACGGCCACGACGGACAAGGGCCTGAAGCTGGGCGCGACGGCGGCCGAGGTGAAGGCGGCCTATGGCGCGGCGGCCCAGTCGTCGCCGCACAAATACCAATCCGCCCCGGCCGAATACATCGCCGTGTGGAGCGGCGGTCCGCGCACCGAACCCTATGTCAACGACGCCGCCGCGCGGGGCCTGGTCTATGAAGTCGGCTCGGACGGCAAGGTGACCGCCATCCACGGCGGCGGCCCATCGATCCAGTATGTCGAGAGCTGCAGCTAGGGCAGTTCAGCCGTCACGGTCACGGCGGCCGCCGAGCGGGTCGCCGGACCGTGATGCACGGCCTCGATATTGTTGCCATCGGGATCGATCAGGAAACAGGCATAGTAGCCGGGATGATAGGGGCGCTCTCCAGGCGCGCCGTTGTCCCGGCCGCCGGCCGCCAGACCTGCAATGTGAAACCGGTCAACCGTATCCCGGTCCGGCGCCTGGAACGCCAGGTGGATATGGGTTCGCGGCTCGCCCGCGTCGATCCACAGTTCGTCCGCCTGAAGATGATCAATGGTGCTGTTCACTGGCACGTTCAGCACGCCCAGGACAGCCTCGTAAAAATCCTGCGTGGCCTTCAGATCTGCGGCGCGCAGGTGAATGTGGTCGATCAGCCGGCCCAGCTTCAGTTCCATGGCGATCTCCCTTTCGGCGCTCAACGCGTGCGCCGTGTTGGCGTTTCGCGGGCGGGCGGCTAAACCCCTCGGACATTCCTTCAGCCGCAAAGCCAAGAGCCGAGTCATGACCGACATCGTCGACATCGTCGCCCGCCAGATCCTCGACAGCCGGGGCAATCCGACGGTGGAGGTGGACGTTACGCTGGAGGACGGCAGCTTTGGCCGCGCCGCTGTGCCCTCGGGCGCCTCGACCGGCGCGCACGAGGCCGTCGAACTGCGCGACGGCGACAAGGACATGTGGGGCGGCAAGGGCGTCCAGAAGGCGGTCGACGCCGTCAACGGCGAGATCTTTGACGCTCTTAGCGGCATGGACGCCGAGGACCAGCGCCGCATCGATGAAGCGCTGATCGATCTGGACGGCACCGAGAACAAGGGCCGCCTGGGCGCCAACGCGATCCTGGGCGTGTCGCTGGCCGTGGCCAAGGCCAGCGCCCAGTCGGCGGGCCTGCCATTCCACCGCTACATCGGCGGCGTCTCGGCCCGCGTCCTGCCCACCCCGATGATGAACATCATCAACGGCGGCGCCCACGCCGACAATCCGATCGACATCCAGGAGTTCATGATCCTGCCGACCGGCGCCGAGAGCTTCTCGGAAGGCCTGCGCATGGGGGCCGAAATCTTCCACGCCCTGAAGAAGCAGCTGAAGGACGCCGGTCACAACACCAACGTCGGCGACGAGGGCGGCTTCGCCCCGAACCTGGGCTCGGCCGACGAAGCCCTGAGCTTCATCACCAAGGCAGGGCAGGCAGCCGGCTATCTGGCGGGCGAGGATTTCCACCTGGCGCTGGACGTCGCCTCGACCGAATTCTTCAAGGACGGCAAATACGTGCTGGCCGGCGAGGGCAAGACCTTCGATCAGGAAGGCATGGTCAACTATCTGGCCGATCTGGTCGAACGCTTCCCCATCGTCTCGATCGAGGACGGCTGCGCCGAGGATGATTTCGACGGCTGGAAGCTGCTGACGGAAAAGCTGGGCGACCGCGTCCAGCTGGTCGGCGACGATCTGTTCGTGACCAATCCGGCGCGTCTGGCGGCCGGGATAGGGGAGGGGTTGGCCAACTCAATCCTGATCAAGGTCAATCAGATCGGCACGCTTTCGGAGACTCTGGATGCGGTCGATATGGCCCACCGCGCCGGCTATACCGCCGTCATGAGCCACCGCTCGGGCGAGACCGAGGATTCGACCATCGCCGACCTGGCGGTCGCCACCAACTGCGGACAGATCAAGACCGGCTCGCTGGCCCGCTCGGACCGGACCGCCAAGTATAACCAGCTACTGCGCATCGAAGAGCAACTGGGCGACCAGGGCGTCTATTTCGGCGACGGCATGCTGCTGCGTTGATCGAACAAAGGGCGCCGACCGGTTCGGCGCCCTTTTCCTTCGGCTTCTACGGCCAAGCTACGGTTTGTTAGGCATTTTCGGTCACGATCTGTCAGTCGTGTTCCGTAGCGCTCAGAAGGAGCGTCCCCAGTGCCCGAGCGGATGAAGCCCTATCTGCCCTCAGTGTTTCTGTTGCTGCTGGTCGCCTATCTGGGCATCCAGGCCCTGACGGGGGAACGCGGCCTGCTGAGCGGCGCCGAACGGGACGCACTGCTGCTGAAACGCGAGGTTCAGCTGGCCAACCTGCTGGAAGAGCGCCGGGACCTTGAGGTCCGCGTCCGTTACCTGCGCACCAACAGCCTGTCGCGCGATCTGCTGGAAGAGCGCGCACGCGCCGTGATCGGCTTTGCCGACCCGCGCGACTATGTGGTCCGCATCGACCACACCCCGGCGGTCACGACGGATCGCCCCGCCGCCTCCTGAACTATTGTTACAGCCTCGGCTGCTGACTTTGCGTTTCGGGAACGAAGGCTGCTAAAGCCCCTTTCCGTAACGATAAGAGGCCCTGAAACCGGGGCACCAGCCGGGAGATGCCGGATGGCGAAAGCCGCCGCTCAAAAGACCGCCGCCAAAGCGGGCGACACCAGGATTCCCAACACGCCCCAGGCCTCGAAAGAGGACCTGCTGCGCTTCTATCGCGAGATGGTGCTGATCCGCCGTTTCGAGGAGCGGGCGGGCCAGCTGTATGGCATGGGCCTGATCGGCGGCTTCTGCCACCTGTACATCGGTCAGGAGGCCGTGGCCGTCGGCGTTCAGGAGAGCGTCAAGCAGGGCCACGACAAGATCATCACCGGCTACCGCGACCACGGCCACATGCTGGCCGCCGGCATGGATCCTAAGGAAGTGATGGCCGAGCTGACCGGCCGCATCGGCGGCTCGTCCAAGGGCAAGGGCGGCTCGATGCACATGTTCGATGTGCCGACCGGCTTCTATGGCGGTCACGGCATCGTCGGCGCCCAGGTGGCGCTGGGCACCGGCCTGGCCTTCGCCGGCAAATACCGCGGCGATGACAGCGTCTCGTTCGTCTATTTCGGCGACGGCGCCTCGAACCAGGGTCAGGTCTACGAGAGCTTCAACATGGCCCAGCTGTGGAAGCTGCCGGCCATCTACATCATCGAGAACAACCAGTACGCCATGGGCACGAGCATCGAACGCTCGTCCTCCACGACCGAACTGTACCAGCGCGGCGCCAGCTTCGGCATTCCGGGCGAGCAGGTCGACGGCATGGACGTGCTGGCCGTACGCGACGCGACGGCCCGCGCTGTGAAACGCGCCCGCGAAGGCGGTGGCCCCTTCATCCTGGAGGTGAAGACCTATCGCTATCGCGGCCACTCCATGTCCGATCCGGCCAAATACCGGACCAAGGAAGAGGTCGACGAGGTCAAGAAGACCCGCGACCCCATCGATCACCTGAAAACCCTGCTGGCCGCCGCCAAGGCGACCGAGGACGAGTTGAAAGCCATCGACAGCGAGGTGAAGGCCATCGTCGCCGAAGCCGTGCAATTTGCTCAAGAGAGCCCGGAACCCGATCCGTCCGAGCTCTACACCGACGTCTACGTGGAGGCCTGATCCGTGACCGACATTCTGATGCCGGCGCTGTCCCCCACGATGGAAGAGGGCACGCTGAC
>NZ_SDZL01000103.1 GCF_004210735.1 Brevundimonas sp. | reverse complement strand
GGCGGCGACGCTCTCGGCGAGCGCAGGCGTCACCACGGGCTCGGGCGACACGGACAGGGCGGCGGCCTCGGCGGCGCGCGCTTCGGCCTGACGACGTTCTTCCTCCAGACGACGTCGACGGCGCTCGGACATGGGGCGTTCGGGGCGAGGTTCGGGCAGGGGCGCCAATTCCGGCGCGGCATCCGGTTCGGCGGCTATGTTCGCCTCGGTCACGATCTCGACGTCCGACACCTCGGCCACGGTCTCCACGGCGTCCGTTTCCGGGGTCTCCGGCTCGGGGTCGGTCAGGTTCAACGGCGGCCGATGGCGGGACTTCATGGGGCGATCTCGGTCACTGGGCAGGTGTCTCGACGCGCGACGCACGGAGACGGGGGAACCCTAGCGGCTGATTTCCCGCCCGAAAAGGCGAACTGCGAGATTCGCGTTCAGCAGTGGTTCGACGGACGGGCCGCGACCATGGCGCTGGGGGCCTTGCGGTCGCCGCAGTCCTTGACGCGATGGACCTCGCGGTCACTGTGGGTCGGTTGGCTCAGGTCGACGCCGAATTGCGACAGGGCAGCGGCCGCCAGCATGGCGATCACCCCCGCGATCAATTCGGTCAACGCCTGCATGGCGACACCCCTGTCCACCTGATCCCGTATTATGCGCTCATCGGCGTGATCCGGCAACGCGACCGTCATGAAATAAGCGTAAGCATTGAGCGGGGGGCGGAACGGATAGGCGACTGGCGCGTCTGCTTCCCGGGGACGTGCCGCCGTCGCGGCATCCGTTGGGCAGGCTCATGCTTCAGAACGACGATAGCGAGGGGCCGCTGTTCAAGGCGGGATCGACGTGCTGGCGAACAGCCCGCGCGGACCGTTTCGCCGTTCTGATGGAGAACCAGGCCTATTTCGACGCCCTGTCGTCGGCCATCCACAAGGCGAGACGCTCTATCGTCGTCCTGGGCTGGCAGTTCGACCCGCGCACACGACTGGACGCTACCCGCCGCCCCAACGAGCGCCAGGCCGAAATCGGCCACCAGTTGCGCATGCTGGTGAAGACCCGGCCTGAGCTGGATGTTCGACTGCTGATCTGGAAATCGCCCCTGCTGATCGCCGCCTCTCAGGGCTTTTATCCACACAAGGCGTTGCGCTGGTTCCGCAAGCGGATGGTGGAGCTGCGGCTGGACGCGCCCGGCCCCTTCGGCGCCTGTCACCACCAGAAGGTGGTCATCATCGACGACAAGGTCGCCTTCTGCGGCGGTGGCGACATCGCCGTCGATCGCTGGGACACCGAAGAGCATCTGGACGACGACCCCCGTCGCTGCATGCCGTCCGGCCTGACCTGTTCAGCCCGGCACGAGACCATGTGCGTGATGGATGGCCCCGCGGCGCGGGCCCTGGGCGATCTGGCGCGCGAGCGCTGGTTTCACGCGACCTGGGAGCGGATCGAGCCCGAGACGGACGCGGGCGATCCCTGGCCCGACGGCGTCGAGCCCGACCTGACCAATACCGAGGTCGCCATCGTGCGGACCGAACCGGAGTGGGGCAAGAACGCCGAGGTGCGCGAGAATGAACGCCTGCATCTGGAGGCGATCCGGCGCGCGAAAAAGCTGATCTATCTGGAGAACCAGTATTTCACCTCGCCCACGATCGCTGCCGCGCTGGAGGCGCGTCTGGCCGAACCGGACGGGCCGGAGGTTGTGCTGGTGACCACGGCCTCCAGCCCCAGCTGGTTCGACCAGATGACCATGGATACGGCCCGTTCCGAGGTGTTGTTCCGGCTGGAGGGGGCGGATCGCAACAACCGCTTCTTCGCCTTCGCGCCGCGCACGAAACGGGGGGCGAAGATCATCGTCCACGCCAAGGTGTCGATCATCGACGACGAACTGCTGCGGATCGGCTCCACCAATCTGAACAACCGGTCCATGGGCCTGGATACCGAGTGCGACGTGGCGACCCTGGCGCGGGATCAGGCGGCGCGCGACACGATCCGACGGTTCCGCCAGCGCTCCATCGGTCATTTTATCGGCATCGACACCGACGCGTTCGAGGCGGCCGAGGCGGTCATGGGCTCTGTGGGTGAAGCGATCCGCACCTTTGACACCGGCCGGATGCAGAGCCTGGGCTCGACGCCGCCCTCACGCATCGAGCGGTTCATCGCCGAATGGCGGCTGGGCGACCCGATCGGCTCGGGCGACACCTGGCGGCCGTGGAAGCGCCGTCGCGTCCCGTCGCTGCGCGCGCCGACCTAGGTCTTTCACACCGGCCCGTTCGCCTGTGCTAGATTGCGGGATGACCGTCGAACGCAGGAAACACGAGGCCGCGCAACGCGCGGAAGTCTACGCGCCACGGCCGACCGGCGGATCGGCACTGGCCGGTTTCTGCGGCGCGACGGTCGCCGTGCTGATCGCCTATCTGGTTGGCCGAAACTATGGATGGCGTCTGGAGGAGCAGCCGGTCATCGCCGCGCTTGTCGTCGGCGTCGGCTTCGCTGTCGGCTTCGTCGGTTATCGCCGGGCGAGAGAGCGGAACCGGGTGGCCCGGGCCGATGAGATGGAACGCGGCGCCGGCCCGCCCGGCGACTGAGGCTTCAGCTCTCCAGCTCGAAATCGATGATCAGCGGCAGGTGATCCGAGGCGACCCGCGCCAGCGGCGAAAAGGGGCTGGAGACGCGCGTGATCCGCACCTGCGGGCTGACGAAGCAGTGGTCGATGCGGATCGCGGGAAAGGCCGACGGAAAGGTCTTCACCGTGGGTCGGAGCCCCAGCCGGCGTTGGGCGTCATCCAGCTTGCGGACCAGCGTCCGGTACGGGCGGGTGATCGAGGTGGCGTTGAAGTCGCCGGTCAATAGGGTCGGCCCGGCGCAATCCGGATGACCCAGCCATTCCCGGCTGGTCAGGGCTGCCGCCTGTAATCTCTGCTCGCGCGGGACCAGTCCCAGATGGGTGTTGAAGACGTTCAGCGTCGTTCCGCTGATGTCGATGGCCGACCACAGGGCGCCGCGCGGCTCCAGCCCCGGCACATTGGACAGCGTGGGCAGGGCGGCCGCCTTGATCAGCCGTTCCGGATGGGGCGTCAGGATGGCGTCGCCATACAGTTCGGCCTCGACCCGCATGGCGGGATGAAACCGGAAGCTCATCGACAGGCGCTGGGCGATGGTCTCGGCCTGGTCGACCTTACCCGTGCGGGCGCGGCCGACATCCAACTCCTGCAGGCAGACGATGTCCGGCTCGTGCTCGGCGATGACGGCCGCTATGCGCGCCGGGTCCAGCCGACGGTCGGTGCCGACGCAGCGGTGAACGTTGTAGGTAAGCAATCGGGCCATGGTGTCCGGATCGGCGGGCTGTCTTGTGCGAGGCTAGGCCATTCCACCCGAATGCGACCCCGGTAAGACAATCATATCAGATGACGACCAGCCGGTCCGGATGCTCGTTCGGATTAGTGACGCCCGGCGGGAAATGTTCGGCCAGAACGCCGCCGCAGATCGCGACCGCCTGCTGGAAGCCCTCGGCCGGCCGCTCGTCCTTCAGCGCCTTGACCAGGGCCGAAACGGCCTGGGCCCAGACATCCTGATTGACGCGGGCATGAATGCCCTCGTCGGCGATGATCTCGACCTGATGATCGGCCATGGCGGCGAAGATCATCACGCCCGTGCGCGCCTCGGTGACATGCAGGCCATGGGCCAGGAACTGCTCCATCGCCGCGCGGCGCACGCGGGTCCGCCGGACGCTGCGGGGCGTCAGCCAGCGCAGCAGCGGCTGGATGCGCGAGATCAGAAACACCGTAATGAAGATGCTGGCTTGCAGGATGGCGTAGGCTGTCAGGGCACGGCCGATGGTCAGGTCGCGTGCGGCCAGATGCGCTGCTTCCCAGCTGTCGGCGATGCCGGGAAACCAGGCGGGGTCAAAGCCGAAGGGCACCAGGCCCAGCGGCAGAATCAGCGCCGCCGCCGCCGCCCAGCCCAGACTGACGTCGTAATAGGAAGATACCCGCCGCGCGAAGACGCAGAAGATTTCGCCCGATGTCGCCTGCTCGGCCTGGGCGATCGCATCGGCGATGCGGGCGTGATCCTGTTCGGTGAATTTCATCACCATCCTCCCGATG
>NZ_SDZL01000004.1 GCF_004210735.1 Brevundimonas sp. | reverse complement strand
TCATGGTATGTCTTTTCAAAAAGACCGCAGATGTCAGTGTCGACTGTAGAACCCCAAAGGGTTCTCGCCAGGACACCGCCGCCTGCGTTTCTCTTTCCAGATCAACGATTTCAAAGACCAAGACCGATCAAACCGGCCAAACCGTTTAACGCCCGTTCGCGGCGGAGGCGGCTATCTAGGGAAGCCGGTTCTCTGTGTCAAGCAGTTCTTTTAAAAAGGAGAACTCGACGTTTTCCCCGCCGCCCGGAAGCGCTGGGGAGGCGGCTATCTAGGGAATGCCCGGATGCGAGTCAACGGCCTTTCGGCTTATTTCCATCCGCGCTGGCGCAGCGCCTGAGCGAGCCCTTTATCCCAGGCAGCTTGTGAGCCGGTTTTTTCTTAAGTCAGTCCTGAAGCGGCGTGGCGGCAGAGTGATACCCGCCTCGAAACGGTCGGGCATGCGCGTCGTCTCCAGCACTTCTACTCAGCCCGGCGCAATGAGCCCCGCTCTTCTAGCGCCCCCGGCGGGCGGGGCGCGAGGAGCGAAGGCGCGCTTGTTTGGGAATAAGGAGCGACGATCGAAAGCTAGATCGATCGTCGCTTGAAGGCGTTCATCAGTCGGTCTGCGGGCTTTCGCCTGCACCGCTCCCTTTCGTCGTCGGGCGCGAAGGCGGCTGCGGTTGAGGGGTTGGCGTGCGCAGCGCGCCCGTCAGGCCATTCAGATCGACGCCCGACAGGCCAACTTCGGCCATCAGTTGATCGACCAAGGGCGCCTGGGCGCGGTAGCGCAGGGCGCTGCTGACAACCTGGTCCGACAAGTTGCCGTCCTGCGAGCCGCCGCCCGCGCCTGCCGAGGCGCCGCCGCCGCTCAGACCCTCGACCTGAACGATCTTGATGGAGTCGATATTCTCCATCGGCCTGACGGACTCGGCGATGATCCGGTCCAGGTTCTCGATCAGCTTGAGGCGGATCTGCATGGCGACCTGTTCGGGCGACAGCAAGTTGGCCGCCGTGTTCAGGGCGTTCTGGCCGGCGGCCTCGACTTCATAGTGGACCCGCGAGGCTTCGGCGGCGACACGCACAGCCTGGGCCTGAGCCTCAGCTTCGATGGTGGTCTTGTCGGCCTGACCGCGTGCCTGTTCACGCAGAGCCTCGGCCTGGTCGGCGGCGGCGATCTTCTCGGCCTCGGCGGCGACGCGAATGGCGATCGCATCACGCTCGGCCTCCTTGGACGCCTCGATCAGCTCGATGATCTTCTGACGGTCGGCGGCTTCGCGATCCCGCACCGTCTTGACCTGTTCCTCGGCCTGAACGGCCAGAGCCAGAGCCTTGTCGGCCTCGGCCTTGGCTTCGGACTGGGCCCGCGACTTCTCGGCGACGGCGATGTCGCGGTCCTGTTCGGACAGTTCGATGGCCTTGGCCTTTTCGATGTCCTGGGTCTCGACGGCGCGCGCCTTGGAGATTTCGCGCTCGGCGACTTCCTGTTCCATGGCGATGCGCTGCTGGGCGACCAGACGCTCGGCCTCGATGCGGGCCTGATCGATCTGCTGCTGCGAGGTGATCTTGGCGCCTTCGGCCTCGCGCGCCTTCTCGGCTTCCTGACGCGCCACGTCGGCGGATTGCTCGGCCCGGCGGTTGGCGATCTCGCGCTCCTGCTCCAGTTGGGCGTATTCCTCGTCGCGCGAAATTTCGAGCGTGCGGCGCTGCGCCTCCAGGTTCTTGGTGCGGATCTGGACCTGGGTGTCCTGCTCGATGTCGTTGCGCAGCTTCTTGCGCAGCTCGATCTCCTGCGTCAGCCGCGTCAGGCCCTCGGCGTCAAAGGCATTCAGCGGGTTGAAATGCTCCATCGCCGTCTGGTCGAGGCCGGTTAGCGACACGGTTTCCAGTTCCAGACCGTTCTTCAGCAGGTCTTCCGACGACACCTGCTGCACCTTCTGAACGAAATGGGTCCGCTGCTCGTGCAGTTCGGTCATGGTCAGTTCGGCCGCGACCGAACGCAGAGCATCGACGAACTTGCCTTCGACCAGCTCCTTCAGCTCCACCGGGTTCATGGTGCGCAAGCCCAAGGTCTGGGCCGCCGAGGCGATGGCGTCAGCGCTCGGCTGAACCCGCACATAGAACTCGGCCAGCACGTCGACGCGCATCCGGTCCTTGGTGATCAGCGCCTGCTCGTTCGAGCGCTGAACCGCCAGACGCAGGGTGTTCATATTGACCGAAATCGTCTCGTGCAGGACCGGCAGGACCAGAGCGCCGCCGTTCATGACGACCTTCTCGCCGCCAAAGCCGGTGCGGACAAAGGCCGTCTCCTTGGAGGCGCGCTTGTACAGACGCGCGAAGATCAGCCCCAGGATCAACAGGGCGACAAGCCCCACGCCCGAAATGATGGCGATCTCGATGATCGAGTTCATTTAAAACAGCCCCTAATCTGTAAAAGTCGTCAGACCGCCGCGTCGCGCAGTGACACGCTGGTATTGTGAATGGCGAAGTATCTGGCGCCCGCGTGTCGAACCAGAAGCACGCTGCTGCCCTGCGTGAAGACGTCCGCTGCGTTGTCGGGCTCGACCATGACGTAGTGAACCTGGCCGTGCTCGTCGCGAACGCGGGCCTGGGCGGCGCTGGCCTGTGCTGCCTCACCCGTGACGATCACCGCCACACGGCCGACCAGACTGTCGCGCGATACAGCCGAGGTCTCGTCGCGGGGCATGATCCGGGCCACACCCCGACCAAAGACGCGCGTCACCGGCAGGGCGACCGCAAAGGCCAGCGGCGCCGCTATGAACCACGGCCCCGGCTGGCCGATGACCGCCGCGACGACTCGCTGACCGATCAGTCCCGTCATACCGAAGCCGAACAGGAAAACGACGACCAGCATCAGCAGCGGCAACCGCCCGACGTTGATCCAGGACAGCAGCGACGGCGTCTCGACGTTGACGTCGCCGTCCAGCCCCTCGACCCCCTCACCGATCGCCATCCCGCCGCCGAGGCCCAAAGCCTCAACCGCACCGATCAGAAGCATCAGCACCAGGGCGGCGACGAAGGGGACATTGTCCGGCGAAAGGAGGAACCCCCACATCGGCGGCGTCAGCCCTTATCGCCGGCGCGCGCCTTGATGGCGGCCAGACGTTCCTCAACCCGGTTGCGGCGCGCTAGTCCGTCCAGTTCCGCCAGCTTGGCGCCCTGTTCGCGCTCGACACCGCCGAGAGCCGGCGCGCCCTCGCGCGCCATGAGGCGATCAAAAGCGCCGGTCGCATTCTCGACGCGGCGGGCCACGCTCGGCTTCTCGTCCGAACCCACGCCGCCTGTCGCTGCCCCGGCTTCATCGGCGCCGCGCGCACGGGCCAGAAGCATGGACTGGAAGGCCTCTTCCATCTCGCGGCGCTTGGCCATGAGCGCGGCGACATAGCCTTCCAGCTCGACTTCACGCTTGCCCGCCTCGGCCACGGTCGCTTCCAGGACCGGGACCTGGGCCTCGACATCCAGCTGATGCTCGACCGCCGCGCGGGCCAGATCCTCGCGGCCTTCCCGCAGCGCCAGTTCGATCTGGCCGGCCAGCTCCTCGTGACGGCTGCTCTGTTCCGTCAGGCGTTTGTTGGCCAGATGCTTGCTGGCGATGGCGCGGCCCAGCTCCGTGCGGACATCGTCCACCGCCTTGTCGATCTCGCGCAGGGTCTGCTGCACGACAGCGTCCGGCATGGCGCCTTCAATAGCGTCGACCAACGCATGCGCGCTGCCCGAGACGATGCGACCAACGCGCGCGCCCAATGTATCCGCCATGATCCTGATCCTTCCGTTAGCGCGCGGCCGGGGCCGCAGAAACAAGCTTCATCAAATCCGCCAACTCGGCGAGCCGTCGCGAGATGACAGACGGGTCGTAGGCCGGAGCCGTGGGCGTCACAGCCCAGCGCAGCAACTGGTCGGTCATTCGAGCGGCGCAATCAACCAGTCGGGCCTCATGCCGCACCAGGTCGTCCGCCGCACAAGCTGACCCGGCACGAGGCGCGGTCAACGCTAGGGCCAGAAATTCCTCCGCGGTGGTCATCAGACCCGCGGCCACGTCAGAATGACGATCCAGGTCCTGCTCAATGATCCGCACGGCGCGAACCGCCGCCGCCAGTTGCTCGTGACTGACGACCAAGGCCGCTGGAAAGGACTCGACCGGCTCGGCGCGCTGCCGCGCCTGCCGAATCAGGCCTCGGATCTTGTCGCTGGCCGTGACCGCACCATCGACCTCCAGCTCCGCAAGGAAGCTGGTGTCCTCACCGGAGAGCCTGACGCTTAGGGGCGTGTTGAGAGAAGCCATACGCACTCGTAATACGATGTAGCACTAATGTAAACGCACTCTGCTCATCGGGTCGTGACGTCGCGGGCCGAGACGATCCACGAACCAGTGAAGGCCAAAGGAAGCCAGAAAGAACGCTAGGGTGATCCACGCATAGACGTACCGCTTCCTAACGATCTTCCCAGCTTGGCTGCCCGGATCGAAGAAAGGCCCCGCCGCCCGAAAGCGACAGGGCCCTGTTGTGAGGTCCTCTCCATGAAGACCCATTGAGAGCCGGCCGGCCCGTCGAAGGTTTCAACCCCCTGCGGGCGCTGAAAACCTGAGAAGGCCGACCTCAGTGCGGCTTGAGCACGACCTTGGTCCATTCGTTCGGATTGTCGTGGAAATTCTTGTAGCCCTCGGGCGCCTGTTCCAGCGGCAGGCGGTGGCTGATCAGGTCGGTGGTGTCGATCTTGCCCTCAAGCACCAGCTGAAGCAGGTCCGGCAGATATTTCTGCACATGGGTCTGGCCGGTCTTGATGGTCAGCCCCTTCTGCATGAAGGCGCCGATCGGCAGCTTGTCACCGACCCCGCCGTAAACGCCGGGCACAGACACCCGGCCGCCCTTGCGGCATGCCATGATGGTCTCTCGCAGCACGTGTTGGCGATCGGTGCCCAGCTTCGTCTCCTGCTTGACCGCATCGATGATGTTGTCGGGCGCAAAGCCGTGCGCCTCCATGCCGACGGCGTCGATACAGGCGTCCGGCCCGATCCCGGCCGTCATCTCGACCAGCGCCTCGCGCACCTTGACCTCATGATAGTTCAGGGTTTCAGCGCCGTTCGCACGGGCCAGCTCCAGACGGCGGGGGTGGTGGTCGATGGCGATGATCCGCCCGGCGCCCATCAATCTGGCGCTCTTGATGGCGAACAGGCCGACCGGCCCACAGCCCCAGATCGCGACCGTGTCGCCCGGCTCGATCTCGGCGTTCTCGGCCGCCATCCAGCCCGTGGGAAAGATGTCGGACAGGAACAGGACGCGCTCGTCCTGGATTCCCTCGGGCACGACGATGGGGCCGATGTCGGAATAGGGGACGCGGGCGTACTCCGCTTGGCCTCCGGCGTAGCCGCCGGTCAGGTGCGAATAACCAAACAGCCCCGCCGCCGGATAACCATAAGCGATTTCGGAAGCATCGGACTTGTCGGCGGGATTGGAGTTGTCGCACGCGGAAAACTGCTGCTTGCCACAGAAGAAGCAGGAGCCGCAGGCGATCACGAAAGGGACCACGACCTTCTGCCCGACCTGCAGGCTGGTGGCGCCGCGCCCGACCTCGACCACCTCGCCCATGAACTCATGGCCCAGGATGTCGCCGTTCGACATGCCAGGGATCACGCTGTCGTACAGATGCAGGTCCGAGCCGCAGATGGCCGTGGCGGTAATCTTGATGATCGCGTCGCGCGGGTTGACGATCTGGGGGTCCGGGACGGTGTCGACCTGAACATTGTGTTTGCCGTGCCAGACAAGGGCGCGCATGAGCGTCTCCTGGGATAAAAGGATCAGAAATGGCGGGAACCGCGCGGCGCGGCGTCGGGGGCCTGGGACGTGGCGATCTCGCCCGTTTCCATCAGTTGCTTGAAGCGCCGCAACTCGCGGCGAGCCTGGATGCGGGGCTCGCGCTGCATCACCTTGGCGACGACCTTGCCGACCACGCCGGCGGGCGGATCGTAGCTGATGAAGATGCGGACCTCGGTCCCGCGGCCGAAGGCGTTGTCGCGGAACTCGATCCAACCTTCATGGTCCACGTCGGAGTCGTCCACGGCGCGCCAGGCGATGTATTCGCCGGGACGATCCTCGGTTATCTCGCTGTACAGCTCGATATCGCGGCCGCCTGGCCCGGCGACCACCCAGCGCGAACGGCCGGATTCCAGTAGCTCGACCGCCTTCACATTCTCCATGAAGCGGGGCAGGCTCGTCAGGTCGCGCCAGAAGTCATAAAGCGCCTGCCGCGGACGATTGATCAGGACGGCGCGAACGCTCGAGGCCTCGTGTTCGCCCTCGCGCTGGTCCTTGTCGACAAAAGCGGTCGTTCCGACGTCGGCGCGGGTTCCGCCGGTGGTTTGGGGCATGGCCGTCTCCTGGATATGAGAAGATCAAACCCCGCCCGAACGCGCTTCGTTCCTATGGCGACGCTAGTGGAACTGGATGTCGGCGCGCTCGGCGCCGTGTCGCGCAACCAACCGCGCCTCGCGCCCCCGGATCCACAGGCGCTCGATCTCGATGCTGTCCCAGCCGGTGGGCAGGACGACCGGACGCCGTGGCCAATGCTCGGGCGGGCCGTCGTCGATCTGCAGCCCCGCCAAGCCATAGATCAGGCCCATCAGCATACTGCCCAGATTGGCGAAGAACGGCCCCGCCCGAACCAGACTGTCCGCGTGGCTCGGCGTATACTCCAGACATTGGTGGAAGCGCGGCTGATCGTAGACCGCATAGCCTTCGTGAAACAGCTTCAGCGCCAGCTCCCGGTCGTCCGCCATGGCCGCCCATACGGGATAGAGGGCCGGAAGCATCGGCGCCCCCGCATAGTCGCGCCACCGCTTCAGATAGAAGTCCAGCGTCAGACGGCGCTGCGTGTCCGAGGCGGGAAAGTCGTAGGGGAACAGGCCCGCCAGCGGCGAGGGCGTCGCGCCCTTCGGCTCGGTTACGCGGAAGTCGTCGTGCGCCGCGATGACGCCGTCCGATCGCACCGGCAGATAGAGATCGCGCAACGTGTCGACCCACGCCGCCGGAATTGGGCGGCCGATCCGCTCGGCCATACGGATCGCGCGCCGGAGCACGTCAGCGCCGGCCATCAGGGTGAAGGCGTCGTTGTCGGGTGGATCGGGCACCTCGGCCGGTCCCATGGAGCGCAGCACCTCGACCCCGCGCCCGGTTCGGGTGGTGCGACTGACGAACCAGTCGGCGACGCCCGAGACCACGGGCCAGGCGTCCTCCTTCATGAAGGCGTCGTCGCCGGTGATGTCGCTGTAGAGCGAGAAGGCGCGGGCGACATGCAGCGAGCCATGATCTTCGTGATGGGCGGCCGACCCGCTGCCGGGCGCCGCCTCCTGCCCCGTCATGGGCGCCGCTTCCCAAGGGTATTGCAGGCCCGCACGTCCCGACAGGCGGGCGTTCGTCCCCGCCGCGGCGCGCCCCCGCGTCCGGAAGTCGAGCAGCGCCCTGGCCGCCTGGGGCTGAAACAGGATCGAGGGCGGCACGCAGAATGCGTCCACGTCCCACATCACATGGCCGTAATAGTAGTGATAGTCGTGCCAGCTCGCGAGGCCGAAGATCGAGGTCGAGGCCGGGCTGGCCGGGTGGATCGAACTGTTCAGATAGAAACAGGCCGCGTCGATCAGCGCCTGATGATCCTCGGCGGCGCCCTTGACCACGATCCGGCCGCGCCAGAGATCGGACCAGGCCTCGCGGTTACGCTGGCGCAGCGCGTCGAAGCCGGTGGCGGCCGCCCGTGCGACCCGTCGCACCGCCTCTTCGTCCGGGCGGGCGTGCTGCACCGACGGGACCAGGGCGGCCAGTTGGCGCAGCCGGGCCTTGCGCGCGCCCGTCACGACATAGGTGGTGGCCAGCGGACCGGTCAGGTCCCACGCCGCGACCTGCGAATCGGTTTCCGGCTTGATCTCGGTCTTCAGCGCCACGCCGCACGACGATACGTCGCCCTCTGTCTTCCACAGAAGCGAGCCGTCGCAGGCGGGCTCTGGTGAGCCGGGCGTGTCCGTTCGGCGGCGGGCCATGCGGCCTCGCACGCCGCCCACGTCTACGATCGGCCGAAGCGTCAATTCGCAGGCGGCCGAGGTCGCCACGACGACCTCCTGCAAGACCAGGCTGGGCGCCGTGCGACTGGCGAAGGTGACGACCTCGACGTCCGCTGACGTGTCGCCGGCCGCAAATTTGAACCGGCTATGCAGTTCGCCGCAGGCGAAGTCGTAGCGCTGGGCGATGTCAGAGACCGCCCACGGCTGGTCGCCGAGCCAGACCCCGTTCACCGCCAGGTCGACAGCGAGGGGATAGGGCGCAGACGCGGCCGCCTCGACCCGGTGTTCCGGGTGCTCGCCCGCCAGACCGCTGACCAGGGCCATGCCCGCGTCCAGCGGCATTTCGCGCACCCGCAGGCCGATCAAGCCATTGCTGACATAGGCAGGTAGGTCCCCGTGCCGGGGCCCCACGGCATCAGGAGGACTGATGGGGACGTTCGCAGAGGAGCGGGAATGATCGGACATGCGTCAGGACCGGGCGTCAGGACTTGAAAGTGTCACCGATTTCCTCGGCGGAGGGGCCGTCCGGACCGGCGGTGGTCTGTTCGCGGCGCCCGGTGCGTTTCACCGCCTCGTCCGAGGTCGTGGCGTCGGGTCGGCCCCCGGGCAGGGCGCCGTTCTTTTCACGTCCTTTGGTCTGGCGGGGCTCGGTCATGGGCTGTCCTTCCGGCTAGGCCCTATCAAGCGTTCGGATCGGCATTGGTTGCGGCTGCAAACGAAGAGCGACGCCGACCCCGTAAACGCCTTCGCCCAACAACTTCCCTTCAGCACGTTCGCTGAAGCGCGGCGGCGGAGGATATCTGCCGATCGTCCTGCAAACCTCTATCAACTAGCTTCACAATCGGAACATCGGCGACGGACTCGCTCTTCTACGGACTCACAGCCCATCGAGAGAGATGACACGATGTTCATGCACAACAAGCGACTGATGTATACTGTCCGGGTTGCTGAGCCCAATCCCGTCCTCGCGAACATGATGCTGGAACAGTTCGGCGGCGCCGACGGGGAACTGGCCGCAGCCATGCGCTACTTCACCCAGGGCCTCGCCGAGGAGGACGCTGGCCGCAAGGACATGCTGCTCGACATCGCCACCGAGGAACTCAGCCATCTGGAGATCATCGGCTCGATCGTCGCCATGCTCAACAAGGGCGCCAAGGGCCGCCTGGCGGAAGGCGTGGACAAGGAGGCGGACGCCCTGGTGCGGTTGAACGCGGGGGGCGACAGCCACATCACACACCTGCTGTACGGCGGCGGACCCGCGCTGGTGAACTCGGCCGGCGTGCCCTTCAGCGGCGCCTACGTCGATAGTCGCGGCGAGCCCACGGTGGATCTGCGGTCCAATATCGCCGCCGAGTCCCGCGCCAAGATCGTCTACGAGCGCCTGATCAACATCACCGACGATCCCGGCATCAAGGACGCCCTCACCTTCCTGATGACCCGCGAGGTGGCGCATCAGAAATCGTTCGAGAAGGCGCTGTACTCGATCGAGAACAACTTCCCGCCCGGCAAGCTGCCCGGGCATCCGGACTATGCGGACAAATATTTCAATATGTCCCAAGGCGAGGGCGACTTGCGCGGATCCTGGAACGAAGGCGAGCAATGGGAATTCGTCGAGGCCAGGGAGGATCAGCAGGCCGTCGACGGTGGCGACGGGCTCGCCACGGTGAAGATGGACAAGGACGACGCCAAGGCCGTCGCCGCAGCCGCCGCCCGAACCGCCTCCGACCCTGCTTCAAACCCCGTCACAGGCGTCGATCTCGGCGCCGGTCCCGGTGCGGGCCGCATCACCCCGCTGGAATAGAACCCGCTTCAGCCCGCTCGTTTAGCTGTGAGGAAGCGAGCGGGCTGCTGCTGCGACGACTGTCGGGACCAGTTAAGCGCGGCGGGGCTTAAGCCCGCGACGACAGCCCTCGACACGTCGGACACAATCCTCAAACCAGCTAAGGCTGGAACAGCAAATAGTGATGCCGATTGGCGGGGCTATATTCCGCCACCAGGTCGTCGCCGTCGTACAGATAGGTGGTGGCCGGATGGCTGTTGCTGGAACTGCGGAACAGCCGGCCCAGCGGGTCCCAGGTCAGGGTCGCGCCGTTCGGCCCACCGATCAGCCGGTTTTCCACGTCATAGACGAACGCATCGGTCACCCCGTTGTTGGTCGAGGTCGCCAGGTTGCCGTTTCCGGCTGTCAACCTGACGACACTCTCGTGACAGCCATCTTAGGGGATCAACCCGAAAGCACCATTTTATTTAATCTATCTGCCATGTCCTGAGCACGACCAACCATGACATTGGACATAACAACCCTACCGCTACCATCTTTAAGATTTATATAAAGCCTGGGAAATAAGTATGAATTGTTTACGGAAAAATTCTCGATTTCATTTACATTCACCTTCCTATAAACATTACTAAAATAGTATAGATAGCCATCTTTTTCGAAGATACCATAATTTTTATTAACAATTATACTTATAAATGATATCAATATGAAAATCAGTATCAGTCCACACAAAATAATCCCTACAGATCCAGAGAAAAACGAACGGTGCTGAAGTATTTCACTTCCCGCTCTAATCATGTTTGCAAAAAGGAGAGCGCCAATCCAGCCGCAAAAAATGACCGTAGGAAGGGCAGCAACAATCAATTTTACATGTGATACTTTTACAAGGTATTTCATTTACCTACCACTCGAACATGAAGTTGGATCAAGACCAACCGCATAACCTGCCGCTATATCACCAATATCATCCCGTACTCCAGACAAGTCCAGAAGGGCGGGCAAGGCAAATCCTCCTACCATTCCCATAACTGCTGCGCCTGCTGGACTAAGACCCATACCGGCGGCACCCCCCAAGCCTGCGCCTGCTCTTGACGCCGCATGATCAATGCCTAGTCGGGCAAATGCCCCCGCGGTAGCTGCTTTGGGATTGCGACCTGCACGGATCTCGCCAAAAAGCCGCGTGGCTTCACTCCCCCAGTTAAGTATGCGAACATTCCAATCAAGTGCACCTAGCCCCATTTCTTTTCCACTAGCCAGTGTCGCAGATGCACGTCCGATCTGATGCGCAAGATCAAATGCTTGGGAAGAACCGCTTAGTGCTGTAGCTGCAGAGCAGAACCGCTCCAACTCCGTCCGTTGCGCTGGGCTTAGGCGCCGAGGCGCCCTGTTGGAAGTAGTTTGCGCTTGACGTCCTTGCCACGAGAATGCACCCGAATCAAAAATCAACTTAGATCCTGTTACAATCAAGTCTTCGAGCGTGGTGGTGTTATCCTGAAACAACCCCGTCGGATCGGTCCAGTTCATCGGATCATTCCGCACATACGCATACAGGTTCGCCCCGTCGCCATAGCCGATCGGATCGGTCTGCATGAACCGGCCGAGCGACGGCGAGTACATGCGGGCCTTGTAGTGATACAGGCCCAGTTCGGGCAGCCAGGCTTGGCCGGTGTACTGGAAGCGCCCGTCGTCGTTGCCGGGGCCGGGGATGCCGTATTCGTCGTAGGTGTAGACCTGCGTCACCGCGCCGGTGGCGTCGGTGACGGCGACGATCGAGCCCAGTTGGTCGGCGTACAGGTATCGCGGCGAGGCGGTCGTCGGGCCCTCGTACCAGACCAGCGGCGTATCCGCCCCGTCGCCGTGGATATAGCGGCGCAACATGACGTTGGAAGCGTTGTATTCCGCCACCAGGTCGTCGCCGTCGTACAGATAGGTTGTCGCCGCGTGGCTGTTGCTGGCGCTGCGGAACAGCCGGCCCAGCGGATCCCAGGTCAGGGTCGCACCGTTCGGCCCGCCGATCAGCCGGTTCTCCACGTCATAGACGAACGCATCCGTCGCCCCGCTGTTGGTCGAGGTCGCCAGGTTACCGTTGGCGTCATAGGTGAAGCTGGCCGGTCCGGCCGTCAGATACTGGTTCAGGCCGTTGGCGGTGTAGGTGCGGGTCAGGTTGTCGCTATGACCGCCAAACTCATAGGCCGTATTGCTGTTCGTGCGGTCCGCCACCTGGCCGACCGGATTGTAGGCGAAGGTGGTGGTGACGTCGTGCGCCGTGCCGACCGGATTGTGCCGCTCAAAGCTTGGGCGCGACGCCCCGTCGTAGCCGTAGGTAGTCGGCACGGTCCAACCGGCGCCGTTGTGGCGATACAGGTGGGTCATTCGCCCCAGATCGTCGTAGCGAGGGTCGAGCGCCCGCGCCGTATTCATCAACGCCATGTCCAGTCGCCCCAGCACGTCCCGGGCGTAGGTGACGTACTGCCCGTCCGGATGGGTGATGCGCGTCCGGGCGCCGGCCAGGTCGTATTGATAGCTCAGCGCCCGGCTGACCCCGCCCATGGTCGTGGTCGACGAGGTCAAACGGCCCAGCGGGTCCCAGGCATTGATGATCCCCTCGCCCGAGTGACTGTCGAACCGCGCATAGGTCGGCAGGCCCCGCAGATCGTAGCCGTAATAGACGTCCCGCGTCGCCGCGGCCGGCAGGCCCGAGCCGTCCGGGAGGATCTTGCTCGTCAGCCGGTTCAGCGCGTCATAGGCGTAGGAGATCGTCCGGCCGTCGCGCTTGCGGTGCGACAGGACATTGCCGGCGGCGTCATAGCCGTACTGTTCGTAGTTGGTGGTCGATGAGCCGCCGCCCGAGGCGTTGGGATAGCGCATCCGCACGGCGCGGTCGAAGCCGTCATAGACCAGGGTCGAGACGTTCCCCGCCCCGTCCGTAAGGGTCAGCGGCTGGCCGTTGGGCGAATAGGTGACGCTCTCGGTCACCGGCGAGGGCGCGCCGAAGCCGGACACGGTGGAGAGTGGCCGGTCAGCCTTGTCATAGGTCGTCTTGACGATCCGGTCGGGACCAAAGCCGCCGGTCGTCGCCAGGGTGCAGGCCGAGGCGGGCGGACTGGCGAAGGTCGCCGGGTTCATCCGCGTGACGGCGCAGTCCACCCGCCCCTTGGCGTCATAGCTGACCTGGGTCAGGCTGAAGGTCGTGCCGCCCGCCATGTTCCGGGCCTGGATGGGGCGGCCCCAGGTGTCATAGGTCGTGCTGGCCTGCTGAAGCGAGGTGAAGGCCGTCCAGTCGGCATTGCTCAGCCCGGTGACCGTCCCCTGCTCGGCCAGCGTCACCTGGCCGTCCAGATTGTAGGTGGTGCGGACGGCTGGCCTGACCAGCGCGCCGGCTCCGTCTGGATCCGGTCCGACGACGCCAACCACACGACGCGCGGCGTCATAGCGATAGGCGACCGTGTCGTTGCTGCCCGGCAGCGGCCCGTCGACGCTCTGCACGTCGCCGTGGCCGGTATAGGTCAGGCTCGTGGTCGCGGTCAGCGAGCCGTCACCCGCGCCGGTCGAGACCTCCACCGGCAGGCGGTTGTTGGCCACGCCGGCCGCGCCGTAGCCGATGGTGGTGCGCACTTCGTCCGCCGTTCCGGCGCAGGTCGAGCCGGTAATGCATTGCGAAACCTGGGTCAGGCGGGTCACCGGCGTCGGCGCTTGGACCATCACGCTGCCCGGTCCGTACCAGGCGTACATCGACTCATAGGTGTAGCGTGTCTGGGGTCGCACGCCGCCGCTGACGGGCGCCGGGGCCGTGACCGTCAGCGGCCCGCCGTGAACCGGATCATAGGTGTAGTTGGTGACCCCGCCGCGCGCATCCGTGGTCGATGTGGGCAGGTTGCAGGTAGCGGGGTTTGAACAACTCGACGGATAGGCGGCGCTGGTGACGATATTCGGCAGGCCCGTCCCGGCCTTGGCGACGCTGGTCGTGGTCGTGACGTTGCCCCGACCGTCATAGGCGTATTGCGTGTAGTTGCCTTCCGGCAGGGTCGAGCGCGTCAGACGGCCCTGAGTGTCGTACTGATAGGACGTCGTATTGTTCAGCGGGTCGGTGAACGCCGTCAGCCGATTGGACGCCAGGTTCGACGTGTATTTCTCGACCCACCCGACCGGCGTGGAGATCGCCGTCGTCTGCGTCGTGCCGGCGACGCTGTAGCTATAGTTCCAGGTGTTTCCATTGTCGGACCAGCTCTGAACCCGCCCGTCGGTGTAGTAGGTGACGACGATGTCATTGGCCGTGCTGGTCGGACGCCGAATGGACGTCACGCCGTGAGGACCGAAGCCATAGGTGGTGGTGGCGCCCGCTCGCGTAACCGTACCGGAGCCGTATGTTGCCGAGACCGTCGCCTTGGTGGCCAGGTTTTCGGCCGTGACGCCGATGATCTTGAGGAAGCCAGAGCGGTGGCCCGTCAGATAGGCTGCATCGATTTCGTAGTCCGGCTCAATCCGATAGCCCAGATTGCTTGTGACGCTTTGCAAGCGCGTAACGCTTACGTAAATCGGCGGTTCGACCTGCTTCTCGAGCCTGGCCGTGCGGTATTCGTAGGTGAGGACTTCGCCGTTCGGCCGAGTCAGCGACAGGATATGGTTACCCTGGGCCTGATCGTATTCGTCTGTGTAGACGGTGGAAAAGACAGCGACCGTTCCGTCGCGGGCGGTGTAGGTGAATACATCGCCGACCTTGGTCAGGGTCGAACCCGAAGGGGTGACCGGCGTATAGCTCGTTCCCGAGACGGTAAAGGCCTCGGACTGTCCGCCGAAGCTGACCGTCATCCGCCCGGACGAGGGCCCGGCCACCGTGCCGGTGAGGTTGTCCCGCCAGCCGTTGCCGACATAGCTGCGGATATACTGCATCCCTCCGGACGAGGGATCGCCGATGCTGGCGTCGACCGTGGACAACACCACCTTGCCCGAGATCACATCGACGCCGCGCGGATCGAGCGAATAATGCGTCGGGGGCGGCGCCACGAGCACTGATTGCGCGGCCGCCGGAGCGCCATAGGTCAGCAAGGCCAAAGCTGACGCACCGAGTAACCAGGACCGTTTGACGCCGAGAGTCAGGGCCGTAGACGGGCGAGCATCGCGCGCGGCCGCGACGGTGAGGGGCTTGTTCATTTTTCTCAATCCTCGGAGGGCGTCGCGGGAGCGTCGGCAACGGCGTCGGATGTCTCGGGCGCCTGTAGTTCCGGCCAGGGATCACCTGGGAAGATGCGATAGACATCGACTTCCAATGTCGCCGACGCCGTGCCGCCGCGACCGTCGCTGATTGTGTACTGGACCGTCGCCAGGCCGATCCCGCCGGCGCTGTACGCGATGTAGGCGCCGCCGCCGCCGATCGAGGCACCGCTTCCGGTGACACTGGTGATGGTCAGCGGATCTCCGTCGGGGTCGCTGTCATTGCTGAGCACGTAGACATTGGCGCTCTTGAAGGCTTCGATCCTGCGCTGGTCGTTGACCGCCACCGGCGGCCGGTTGGCCTGGATCACATTGACGCTGACTGTCGCGACGTCCGTCCCGCCACGTCCGTCGGAAACGGTGTAGGTGAAGCTCTTGGCGCCGCCCGTGGCCGGGGCGGTATAGCGCACGTGCGTGCCGCCGCTCTGAATGGCGACCGTGCCTCCGCCCGAGGGGGCGCCCACGGCAGTCACCGTCAGCGGATCGCCGTCCGGATCGCTGTCGTTGGCGCGGACCATGATGTCCACCGACGCCGAAGCGTTGACGCTGGCGCTGTCATTCACGGCCACCGGCGCACGGTTGGCGGCGCCGACATTGACCGTCACCGTAGCCGTATCTATCCCGCCGCGACCGTCCGAGACCGTGTAGGTGAAGCTCTTGGCGCCAGTCGTCGCCGGGGCGGTGTAGCGAACATGCGTCCCGCCGCCCTGGATAGCGACGGCGCCGCCGCCGGTCGGCGTGCCAACCGCCGTTACCGTGAGATTATCGCCGTCCGGGTCGCTATCATTGGCCCGCACCATGATGTCCACCCACGCCGAAGCGGTGGCGTTGGCGCTGTCGTTTACGGCGACTGGCGGGCGGTTGACACCCGAAACAGCGACCTGAGACCGGTTGCCCGCCGCATCATAGCTGTACTGGACCACCACCCCATTGTCATAGGCGACGCGTATAAGCCGCCCCTGGGTGTCGTACTGGTACTGAGTGCCTGCGCTGACCGACGCCGGCAAACCTAACGCTGCAGCCAGAGCCGCAACAGCGGCGAGTCTTTGATGGTGTCTCAACAGGGCGCTCCGACTGAGGACGAACCTCGAAACGGGAGCATGTCGGCGCTTCCGGATCAGCCGCGTTTCCACCTGGAAGCGAGCCCACCCATCAAATCGTCCAGCCCCCCAGACACGCCTAGTGGGTCCGACACAACCCCATATCGTCAAGCCTCAACCAGTGATTACATTTATCTGGGTTGTGGATGGAACGTTTATATTATTGTTTATATTGATTTCTTCAAATACCTCTGCTCGCCATTCCCCTCTGATCATACCGAGGTTGTGGATAGACGGACCCACACGTCACCGCCCAGCCGCTTTTGGCTTGGCAGGCGCTTCGATCTGGCGTCTATCTTGGGTAGTGCTGGGGTTTGCCGGGGGGCGAGATGCGCAGGATCACACCAGGAGCCGTCGCGTTCGGCGCGGCGCTGATGCAGCCGGTCGTAGCCCATGCGCAATCGGCGCTGGCCGATCCCGCCGGATCCGGGCCCATCGTGTCGGCCGTGCAGTGGCTTCAGGGCACACTGCTGGGCACCGTCGCCACCGTGGTCGCGGTCATCGCCGTGGCCTGCGTGGGCTTTCTGATGCTGACTGGCCGGATCAACTGGCGGCATGGCGGCGTGGTGATCCTGGGGTGCTTCATCCTGTTCGGGGCAGTGAGCATCGTGGCCGGCATCCGTTCGACCGCAGGACTCGGATAAGGTGGAAGAACTCGACCGCACGCCGCTGTTCACCGCCCTGACGCGGCCGCAGATGTTCGCGGGCGTCACCTACAACTATTTCGTCATCAACGCGGTGCTGGCGGCCGAGATGTTCCTGATCTTCCGGTCGCCGTGGGTGCTGGCGGTCGCGCTGGTGGTCCATGGCGTCGGCGTTGTGCTGTGCCTGCGTGAGCCCCGGATCATCGACCTGTGGCTGGTCCGCGTGCGCCTGTGTCCCCGGATCCGCAACCATCAGATCTGGCGATGCAACTCCTACCGTCCCTGAGCCAGGACGCGCGCGCGGTGAAGCGGGAGCAGCCGGCGGGCGCGCACCTGCCCTATGCCCGGCATGTCGACGACCACACGATCGAGACGCGCGACGGCCTGCTGATGCAGGTCATCCACCTGCGCGGCCTGCTATTCGAGACGGCTGACACCAGCGAGCTCAACTATCGCAAGACGCTGCGCGACGCCGTCCTGCGGACCATCGGCTCGTCGCGCTTCGCCCTGTATCACCATATCGTCCGGCGCCAGGCGGATGTCGGCGGTGATGCAGCCTTCCCCGACGCCTTCTCGCAGAAGCTCAACGACATCTGGGCCGAGCGGATCGCGGCCAAGCAGCTGTACGTCAACGACCTGTATCTGACCCTGATCCGCCGTCCGCTGCAGGGCCGGATCGGTCTGGCGGATCAGATGCTGGGCTGGATCACGCGCGCGACGCAGGATGCAAAGGCCAGCGTCGCCCATGAGATCGCCCAGCTCGACGCCGGACGGCGGGCGCTGGTCGCCGCCCTGGGCGAATACGAGCCGCGCCTGCTGGGCGTCTATGACACCCCGCACGGCGTCTGTTCCGAACCGCTGGAGTTCCTGTCGGAGCTGTACAACGGCGAGCAGCGGCCGATGCTGATGCCCTATCAGGATCTGGGCGCCCACCTGCCCTATCGGCGGGTCAGCTTCGGTCAGGAGGCGGTCGAGCTGTCCGCGGCGGGCCATGTGCCCCACCGGTTCCAGGGTCTGGTCTCGATCAAGGATTATCCGGCCTTCAGCGCGCCCGGCATGTTCGACGAACTGCTGCGCCTGCCGTGCGAACTGACCGTCAGCCAGTCGTTCGCCTTCGTCGAGCGCCAGGCCTCGCTGGAGAAGATGAACCTGGCGCTGCGCCGCATGCGCTCGGCCGAGGACGAGGCCCTGTCGCTGCGCGACGAACTGGCCCAGGCCAAGGATGACGTCGCCGCTGGCCGCGCCGGTTTCGGCGAGCATCACATGACCATAGCGGTTCATGGCGACACCCTGGCGCAAGTCGATGAGGGCGTCGCCGAGGTCACCGCCACCCTGGCCGACATGGGCATCGTCGGCGTGCGCGAGGAGATCGCACTGGAGCCCGCCTTCTGGGCCCAGTTCCCCGGCAACTTCAAATATATCGCGCGGCGGGCGCTGGTCTCGACGGGCAATTTCGCCGGTCTGGCCAGCGCACACAACTTCCCGACCGGATCGGCGCACGGCGGCCACTGGGGCGAGGCGGTCACCCTGCTGGAGACCACGGCCGCCGGCCCCTACTATTTCAACTTCCACCAGGGCGACCTGGGCAATTTCACCGTCATCGGGCCGTCGGGCTCCGGCAAGACGGTCGTGCTCAACTTCCTGCTGGCCCAGGCGCGCAAGCTGCAGCCCCGGATCATCTTCTTCGACAAGGATCGCGGCGCCGAACTGTTCATCCGCGCCATCGGCGGCCGCTATGACGTGCTGCGGCCCGGCGAGGCGTCGGGGTTGAACCCGCTGCAGCTTGAGGACACCGCCGCCAACCGCAGCTTCCTGACGGAGTGGCTCAGCCAGCTGGCAGGCGGCGCCGATCTGGAAGAGCTGGAGCGCATCCGCGACGCGATCACCGCCAATTTCGAACAGCCGGTCGAGCATCGTCGCCTCGGCCGGATCGTCGAGTTGTTCCGGGGCGACCAGCGGCCGCGTGCGGGCGACCTGTGGTCCCGTGTGCGGCCCTGGTGGGGCAAGGGCGAGCACGCCTGGCTGTTCGACAATCCAAAGGATCTGACCGACCTGACGGCCGACACGGTCGGCTTCGACATGACGGTGCTGCTGGACACGCCGACGCTGCGCACCCCGGCGATGATGTATCTGTTCCACCGGGTCGAGCAGCGGCTGGACGGCTCGCCCGCGATCATCGTCGTCGACGAGGGCTGGAAGGCGCTGGACGACGACGTCTTCGTGCGGCGCATCAAGGATTGGGAAAAGACCATCCGCAAGCGCAATGGCATCGTCGGCTTCGCCACTCAAAGCGCCCAGGACGCGCTGGAAAGCCGCATCGCCAGCGCCATCGTCGAACAGGCCGCGACCCAGATCTTCATGGTCAATCCCAAGGCGCGAGCCCAGGACTATGTGCAAGGTTTCGGCCTGACCCCGCACGAGTTTGACCTGGTCCGCACCCTGCCGGACAGCGCCCACTGCTTCCTGATCAAGCGCGGCGGCGAGAGCGTGGTGGCGCGCCTGGACCTGTTTGGCGAACAGGACATCCTGACCATCCTGTCCGGTCGCGAAAAGACCGTCCGCAAGCTGGACCACATTCGCGCCAAGGTCGGCGACGATCCCGCCCTGTGGATGGCGCCGCTGCTGGAGCAGGCGTGATGGCGACCTGTCCCGGCGTATCGACGGGCGGCGCCTTCCTGTCGTCCCTGCTCGAGCATATCGACTGCCAGGGTCGCACGATCGGCGCCCTGGGGTATCAGTCACTGGCCGATCCGGGCTCACCGTTTTCGTTGCTGATCACCTCGCTGCTGACCATCTTCATCGCCCTGTTCGGCTTGCGGATGATCCTGGGCCGGGCGCCGGGCGTGAAGGATAATGTCACGGCCGTGCTCAAGGTCGGTGTGGTTCTGCTGATCGCCGCCAGTTGGCCCGCCTATCGCACGGTCGTCTATGACGTGATCGTCCAGGGGCCGGCCCAGTTGAGCGCCGCCATCGGCGCGCCGGCCGGACTGCCCGGCGCCAATGGCGACCTGGTCCGCCGCCTGCAAACCTCGGATGACGCCATCGCGCGCCTGACGACCCTGGGCAGCGGTCGCAGCGACCTGACGTCCCGGGCCCCGCGCGACCAGAACGGCGTCGCCCTACCTCAGGAGCGTGCGCCCTTGGCCGACGACCTGGCGTTCGGCTCGGCCCGGATCCTGTTCCTGTCCGGGGTGGTGGCCGCCTTCGCCCTGGTTCGTCTGGGCTCGGGCATCCTACTGGCCCTCGCGCCGCTGTTCGCGGGGCTGCTGCTGTTCGATATCGCGCGCGGTCTGTTCGTCGGCTGGGCGCGGGCGCTGGTGTTCACCCTACTGGCGTCTGTGGCGGTGACGCTGATCCTGGGCGTCCAACTGGCCCTTCTGGAGCCGTGGCTGGCCCAGGCGCTGCAACTACGTCAGGCCAAGGTCGTGGTGGCCGAGGCGCCGGTCGAGCTGCTGGTGCTGTGCCTCGCCTTCGCCCTGGCCACGACCGGCGCCTTGTGGCTGATGATGCGGCTGGCCTTCGCGGTGCATATCCCGGCGCTCTCCCATGCCGAAGCGCCCGCCACATCCGCCGAGACGCCGAACGCCGTGGGCCCGGCCCACGCCGCAGCCACTGCGCCGACGCGGGCCGCAGCCATCGCCAATGCCCTGTCGGCCGCCCAACGCCGCGAGGGCGCCTATCGCATCGGGCCGGCCTCCAGCCGCAGCCTGCGCGCCGCCGTCCAGTCCGCCGGGGCTGGCCCCGCCACAGCGCCCGCTCTTCTGACCATGTCTTCCGGCCAGCCCGCGCGCCGCACACGCGCCCGCAAATCGCAGGCCGCCACGCTTCGGGATCGTCGCCCATGAAACAGTCCAGCCGAGAGGCCTTGAGCGCCTACTATCGCGAGGCCGGAAGCTGGGCCACCGATCAGGCCGCCGCCTTGCGGTCATCGCGCCGCACGGCCTGGATCGTCGCCTGCGCCGCCGCGACCGTGGCCGTAGTCGAGGGTATGGCCCTGATCGTCCTCATGCCGCTGAAGACCGTCGAGCCCTATACGCTGCTGGTGGATCGCACGACCGGCTATGTCCAAGCGTTGAAGCCGCTGGAGCCGACCCAGATCACCGCCGACCAGGCGCTGATCCAGTCGATGCTGGTCCAGTATGTGATCGCGCGCGAAAGCTTCGACATCGCCACGCTTCAGAGCGACTATCGCAAGGTCGGGCTGTGGTCGGCGGACGTCGCCCGCAACGACTATCTGAACCTGATGCAGGCCTCGAACCCGGCCGGACCGCTGGCGCGCTATCCGCGCACCACGGTGCTGGAGACGCGGATCAAGAGCGTGTCGCCGCTGTCGGACCAATCGGCCCTGGTCCGGTTCGAAACCATCCGGCGCGACGCGGGGGGCCAATATCAGTCGGTGCAGCCCTGGGTCAGCGTGGTGCGGTATCGCTTCTCCGGCGAGCCCATGGCGGCCCAGGACCGGTTCCTGAACCCGCTGGGCTTCCAGGTCGTCGAATACCGCAAGGACCCTGAGGCCCTGCCGCGCAATGACGTCGCGGCGAACAGCGTCGACGCCGCCCCGTCCGCTTCGCTGGACGAGACCCGGCCATGATGCGGTTCCTGCTGCCCGCCCTGCTGCTGATCGCGACGCCGGCCGCCGCCCAGTTTCCGCCTGCCAACGACGCCGACCCACGTCTTCAGACCGTGGCCTATGACCCGGGCCAGGTGGTCGGCCTGAGGGTCGCCTCCGGTTATCAGACCACGCTGGCCTTTGGGCCGGGCGAGCAGATTGAGAACATCGCCATCGGCGACAGCGACGCCTGGCAGGTGACGCCGAACAATCGCGGCGACCACCTCTTCATCAAGCCGCTGCGGATCGGCAGCGTCACCAATCTGACGGTCGTCACCGGCGCGCGCCTGTACAGTTTTGAGCTGACAGCCGTCGCCACGCCGACCCCCGATGTGCCGTTCGCTGTGCGCTTCCAGTATCCGGACGACCAGCCGCCCCAGCCCGCCGCTACCGACCTCCGTCGCTACCGCCTCAGCGGCGCCCGCGCCCTGCGGCCCGACGCGATTAGCGATGACGGCGTCCGCACCTCCATCGAATGGAAGCCCGATCAGACGCTGCCCGCCGTCTTCGCCATCGACGATCAGGGTCAGGAAATCCTGCTGGACGGTCAGGTGCGCGACGGCCGCTATGTGATCGACGCGGTGCACGAGACCCTGGTCTTCCGGCTGGATCGCCAGACCGCGCGCGCCGCCCGCCTGCGCGCCGGGGCGCGCCGATGAGCGCTGCGGACATGAAGCTGCCGCCGCCGCCACGACCGGCGGGTGACGCAGACATCCGCCCAGTCGTTGGGCATGACACAGGCAAGGCCTCGATCTGGCTGTTCTCCGGCATCGTCCTGCTGGGCGCCGTGCTGCTGTTCACCACGCTGGACGGTCAGCGGCGCGGCCGCCTGGCGCCGACGACCCAACCGCGCCTCAGCGACGGCGTCGCCATGCCCGCCGCCCTGCCGCCGCTGCAGATCCCTCAGGAGATCGAACTCGCGCCGCCGCCGCCGCCCCCGCCATCTCTGATGTACGAGCCGGCCCAGAACATCGTCGCGACGCCGCCGCAAACGCTTCCTGTGGCGGTCGCGCCGCCCGTCCAGACGACCTATTCGTCGCAATCCGCCGCAGCCTATTCGACGCCGCCACCCACATCCGTCGCGATTGCAGAACGCACCGCCTCCCGCAGCCAGGTGCTGGTGTTCGATGCGACGCCGGGCGTGCGAGCGGCGCCCGTCACAAACGCCGCGCCTGGCGACGTCGCCGCCTCCAGCCAGGGCGCGGCGGCATCGACAGCCGACGCCCCGCTACGAGCGACCTCGTCCGCGCGCGGCCCCTTGACCATTCCGCAGGGCACGTTGATCCCGGCCGTGCTCGAGACGGCGCTGGACTCCACCCGCCCGGGCGCCGTGCGGGCCATGGTGTCGCGCGACGTGACCGGTTTCGACGGTCGGCAAATCCTGATCCCGCGTGGCACCCGGCTGTACGGCGAATATGAAGCCGACCTCAAACCTGGCCAGAAGCGCGCCTTCGTGCAGTGGACGCGCCTGGTTCGCCCTGACGGCGTCGCCATCGCCATCAATTCCCCCGCCGCTGACGCCCAGGGCCGCACCGGCATTCCGGGACGGGTGAACACCCACTTCCTGCAACGGTTCGGGTCGTCGCTGCTTCAGTCCACGCTGAACCTGGGCGTGACGCTTGTGGGCCGCAACAATGGAAACTCCCCCGTCGTCGTCGCCCTGCCCGGCGCGACCGAGGGCGCGATCCGGGCGGCGTCCGGCGGGGGCGAGCAGCAGGTGCAGCCGACCCTGCGCGTTGAGGCGGGCGTCAGCGTCACCGTCTTCGTCGCCCAGGACCTGCAGTTCCCGCCGGTCCGGCCATGAGTGTCGCCCTGGCCGAGGGACAGGTCTATCTCCAGAGCTATCTGGCGCCCTTCACCGCCATCCTGGCGCGGCCCGACGTGACCGACATCTATGTGAACGCGCCGGGCGAGATCTGGGCCGAGACCCTGGGTGGCGCGGTCGAGCGCCACATGGCGCCGGGCCTCACCGCCGCCGTCCTCGACCGCCTGGCCCGCCAGATCGCCGCCCACTCGCACCAGGGCGTCAACCGCCAGCACCCGATCCTGTCCGCCGCCCTGCCCGGCGGCGAACGGGTGCAGATCGTCATCCCGCCGGCCACGCGCGGCGACCTGGCCCTGGCCATTCGCAAGCACGTCTCGTCGGACCTGTCGCTGAGCGATTATGTGGCGTCGGGGGCCTTCGCGGATCTGGCGCGCCCGGACGCCTCTACGCACATCGACGCCCACCTGCGCACCCTGCTCGACGCGGGTGACGTCGCGGGCATGCTGGCCGCCGCAGTGAAGGGCCGTCGCAACATCCTCGTCTCCGGCGGCACCTCGACCGGCAAGACCACCTTCCTCAACGCCCTGATCCGCGAGATTCCGGCCGAGGAGCGCCTGATCCTGATCGAGGACACGCCCGAGCTTCACCTGCGCCATCCCAACGCCGTCGGCTTGCTGGCCGCCCGCAGCGCCCTGGGCGAAGCGGCCGTCACGGCCGAGGACCTGCTGAACGCCTCGCTGCGGATGCGGCCGGACCGAGTCATCCTGGGCGAACTGCGCGGCCCCGAGGCCTTCACCTTCCTGCGCGCGGTCAACACCGGCCACCCCGGCTCCATGACCACGGTCCACGCCGACAGCCCCGAACGCGCCGTCGAACAGATCGCCCTGCTCGTGCTCCAGGGCGGAACCCAGCTGCGACGCGACGACGTGCTCCACTACGTCCGCTCCACCATCGACGTCTTCGTGCAGTTGCAGCGCCTCGGCGGCCGCCGCAGCGTCGCCGGGATCAAGCTGCGAACCGCCCCATGACCGGCGACGGCGAGACGAACGTCCTGCTGGCGGCCGTCCGCTGGATCGAAGCCCTCCTCCTCGGCCCCCTCGCCACCAGCGTCGCGGTCATCGCTGTCGCCTCGATCGGCCTGCTGATGCTGGCCGGCCGCGTGAACGTCCGGCGCGGCCTGACGGTGATCCTGGGATGTTTCATCCTGTTCGGCGCAGGAGCCATTGCGCAGGGACTGCGTGGAGGGGTGGCGATGGTCGGGGGTGATGTTCCCACCATCGACGTATCCGCGCCTTCGTCGGATCTTCCCACCACGCTCCCGGCCTCCCTCGCTAATCCGACGCCGCAAGCAGATCCTTACGCTGGGGCTGCGCTTCGACGATAAGGCAGGCACTATCCGCGCCAACCAAACCTGAGTTCATCAAGCCGCGAGAGAATCCGGGCGATGCCAGAGGTGGCCATCACCTGACGCATGGGCACGCCGTAGATGAGCAGGGTCTCGAGCGCTTCCCGAGCATCCTCCGGCGAGCCGAAAATGTCCGCCGCATCCTTCGCAATGAGATCGAGGATTTCGTCCTGTCTCTCGTTCGGCACCCGCTCGCCACGCGCCAAGCCGAAGCGCTCGCATTCCGCAGCATAGTCCGTGATCGGGTATCGTTCAGCCATATGGCCTCCGGTGATCTGTCATGTTCCTCGTCATCAGGGGACTGCTCGCCTCAGTCCTGCTGCGCATCGAGCAATCGAGAAACGGACCTCAGCCGGATAACAGGGCTGTCGCTCACGGCCGTGAAACGAAGGTCCGATGTGCTGGGCCTGATCAACGGCTGCCAGACGCTCTCGTACTGATAATTTGGTCGTCGGGTCGCTGGGCCCATTACGACTCGTCGAGGAAGCCGAAGATGGGCGCGCAGTCTGGCCATGATCCCATCGGGCCGATGGAGATCTGCGCGATGCAAAAAACCCTCGTGTCGGGGAAACTGGTTGCGATGACCCCGGTCGGGCTCTTCGACCCAGGTTGAGAGGACGATCGCGGCGATTTCGCGGGTGCTGACGTATCGACTTCCAAACGTCTCTACCGACGCCGCACAAAGCGATGCCGGGTTGTCTGAAAGAAGCGTGAGGTTGCCGCTCTCGATGAGTCTGGTGATGTCTGCCGGATAGCAGTTCAAATAGCGCTCCGCTTCCGTCCGGGTCATCGCAGTGGGGCGGTACGGGCCGAAGTCGCTGATCCGCATTTCGTAGAACTGCTGGGCGCCGAACAACGCGCGCATCCGAAACGCCCATGCGACCGAGCTATGGATACACAGGTCACCGATCTTCAGTTCGTAGCGGCCGGAGCTTTGCAGCCCATGGGGAAACGTCCCGTACAGTGCCGCCAGCAAGACCGGCGCCCAAGGCTTATGCGCCCCGCCGATGACGGTGAACGCGTCATGCAGGGGCACCCAGTCGCGATGGGGGTGGCTGAACTGGATTCGATCCAGCAGGGCTGACGAGAACCCGTCGATCGACGCCTTGGTGAGCTGCGGCTTGTCGAAGACCTGCTCGACCTCGATCGACCGGTCCAGCTTGAGCAATCCGACGCCCAGGAGCTGCCGCACTACAACGGGCGAGACTCTGGTCTGTTTTGCCCAGGAAGAAGCGTAGGCGCGCCCTCCAACAAAGGCCGCTGCTCGGTGGAAATCCTCTTCTGAGAACCAGTCGTATCGTCTTTGCTGCCCGCGCGCTTCGCGATCGCCCAATACGCCGGCGTCGATGATCGTCCTCAACTGCGACCGCTCGATATGCAACGCGGCGGCGAGTTGCGTCGCGGTCATCTTCCCACCCGCCACTCGCTTTTGCTTCAGCCGAGACACGCCACGACGCCTTCCGCGCATGGCGGCCATGGTGTCGAGCATCTCCCTGAGCGGCCCGTCTCGCGCCTGGGCGGCGACCTCCAGTCGGTGGAAGAAGGCCGGCTCAATCTTGTTCTCATTGGCGTCAGCGACGCGCCTCAAGGATTCTGGAAAGCCGTACAGCGTTTCCAACCCGTCGATCAGGCCCTCCTCGGGGACGGTACCTCGTATCCCGCCCTCGCCTATACCATCCGGATTCTTGGCCTTGGCCAGCAGCACGATGAGCTCGAAGACTTGAGGGCCGGACAGCTGCGCCAACGGCCCCGGCAATCGAGTGTCGTAGACCCCGACACGGGTCCATTGTTTGAGAATGAACGTGGCGACGGTCGCCAGCCCCTCTCGGAGGTTTTTCGGGACTTCGCTCGTGACTGCTTCGCGGAGATCGAAACCGCATGACTTGCACTCGTAGAGCGGCGCGAGATCAAGTTTCAGCGACTTGCGGCACCCTGGACAGGCGTCGATCAGTCGCTGCCACGTGAACGGACAGAAGCCCAGCGGCCTGATCAGCCACGGCCATCGATGATGAGGCGATGCTTGAAGGGCGGCAGGAGCGACCCGCATCGACTCATAGGTCATGAAGGAAATATGCAGCCCGTTCTGATAGGTCTCACTGAACATGGAGCGTATCCGCGCGGCATACGATCGCACGACGACGGAGAGCTTGTTCTGAGCTGAAATGCTCAGATTGCTTGGCGGCCACTGGCGCTCGATCAGTATCGACGGATGCCCGAGCACGTTGTGATGCGCCACCCTCGCCATCAGACTGGGCAGGCTCTCGTTGTCTCCTACAGGCAGGCCGAACGCCACCCGCTGAGGGATCTTTCGGCTCACAACTGCATCCCTTTGAAAGGATTGCGGGATGTGAACTCCAGCGGCAGGGCCCATCTGTCGGTCGCTTGAGCCAGATCGTAGAGTTCGATCCGCCTGGCGTCGCGGCGCAGCGCAATGTCCAGGGCAGCCTCCGTCAGGCGAGATATGCGACCGACCACGCCGCTCGTGACGGTGTGAAGAGCCGCCACGACCTCAGCGTGATGCAGGCCGGTCGGCTCCGGCATAAGGCCAAGGCTTACGATCTCCTGATCGAGGCGTTCCCAATACCCTCGAAAGAGCTGCCTTTCCTCCTCGACGGTAGAGCGGAGGGGGTCGTAGTCACACGGCGGGAGCAGCCGGCCGTTGAGCTGGAGGTTTCGAGTGAACATGCCCTCCGCCTCCTCGGTGCCCATGAAGACGATAGGGACTACGCCGGCATCCAGCAGCGCTTTAAGGCTGTCGGTCACATCGGACTTGGGACCGCTTCTGAAATTGAGGTGCTGGACCTCATCAATGATCAACAGCTCGGTGTTGGCGTGCCCGAAATAGGTCAGCGCTCGCTGTCGCAACGTCTCTTCGGTTCCTCGTTCCGCGAACCCGTCACCGAACGCTCGCAGGATCGAACTGAACAGTCGCTTCACCGTCGTGGCGCTGCTGAGCGATACGTGTACGACCGGCCGGTCTGTCGACTTCGGGGGGAGCTCCCTGTTCACCGCTTCCACAAAGGCCAGGGCCGCCGTGGTCTTGCCAGACCCGGAAGGCGCCAACACCCGTAGCCCCCGTTGCGCCTGACCTCTCGTGGCGCGACCTAGCTGACGCAAGTAATCGCACCGCGAATGGAACTCGATGTGGCGAGGATAGGGGATGAAAATCTCCCGGAACCGGCCAATCTTTTCGGCCACCACCCGATTGGCTTCAGATGACGTCCGTTCGTGCAAATCTCCCGTCGCCGGCTCGCAGGCGAAAATCGTTTTGGAAGGATGGGTCATTCAAAGGTCTTCCATTGGCTCGATGGCTGGCTAGACGCAGGTTCAAACTTCGCTTCCTGCGTCACCGGTTTGGCGCGAGGTGCCTGGGGCGGAGCCTTCTTGGGTTTGCCGGCCCTGGCCGGACGAGACGAGATCGCCCCGCCGTCGCGGCGCTCGGAAGCTAAGGCGATCTGCGGGACGATCGGCGCCAGGCCGTCATGGCGCGCGGGTGCGTACTGAAGTTCGACCACGCCGTGCAGGCGATCCTGGATCGCAGGCGATTTCCAAAGCCGCGCGAGGGCCCGGCGTTGGCGGATTTTGGCGTCCGGTGCCAAGCGTTCGATCTTGGCGATGAGGTCCGCCCGCGCCTTGAGCCGCTCCGCCTGGGAGGAGAAGGCCAGGCCTGCCTGCCTTGCCCAGGCGTTGAGCGTGTTGTGGTGCCAGAGTGAAAGCCCCCGCGCGTATTGGGGCTCCGTGCACGGCAGGGTGACATACCGACGCCGGATGTGATGCCAGACGTGGATCTCACCCAAATCCGCCGGGTTGAACTTTACCTTGACCTTGGCTGTAGCGGAGCCGGATCGGCGCTGGTCCCTCTGAGGGTCTTGCGGGGCCAATTCAGACAACAAGGCGGAGACGACAACTGGATCGTGGTACTGAAGCGTATGCAGTTCGATGCCCGAACGACTGAGCCGGCGCCCCTCACGCACCGCGCCCATCATCTTGTCGAACTGCTGGAGGTCGTCGTGGACCGGGATTCCGAACGCTTCCACGTCTCGCGCCCAAACCAAGGCCGGCGGGGCTTTGATGCCGCTGTGCTCATCCAGGTGATAGAGCCGTAAGGCCTCCCAGATCAGCTCCTCGATCTCTTCGACCGTGAGCAACTGGCTGGCCTGCGGATCGTAGCCGAGCTCGCGCATTACCGGCACGGGCAGACGGGCGCCGGGGAGTTTGTGGTTCAGCAGGCTATTCAGGGTGCCGAAGAAGCGTTCGACCATCGCCTTGTGCTGCGGAGACGCCACCGGCGCCAGGCGGACCGTCATGCCTGCGTCCGCAAAGGCGTCCTCAAACGCGAGGCCCGCGAACTCCTTGCCGTTGTCGACCACGATCTCGTTGAAACGACCGAAGACGTTGACGAGACCGCCCGTCGCGCCGTCCTGGCCGTCGTAGTACATCTTCGGCGTACAGGCGCGTTTCAGGCACTCCATGACGCCGAGGGTCGATGGCGGTTCAAAGCTGAGGAAGAAGCCGACGATACAGCGGCTCTTCACGTCCATCACCACGACCAGCCAAGGCGTGCCGATGGGCAGCATCCAGGTCGCGTCCAATGCAGCGATCGCGTCGAAAGACGTCGCGTCCATCAGACCGAGGGACAGGATACGGGGAGCGGAAAGTCCCCCCTCCACGGCCTTGTAGCGATTGGCCGCACGCTTGGAGCCGAACTTGGCGGCTACCGTCTCACGACATTCGAGCGCCAGCACCTGCTGGCGGAAGGTCTCCCGCGACGGGATTGTGAAACCCCCTAGGCCGGCCCTCTCGCGCCATCGACTGAGACGCATGACCCTCATAGCCATCAGGGCGTAGGCGTCCTTGATGTCGAGCTCGCGCTGGGACCAGTACCGCAGCGCCCCCCGCTTCATCAGCGCCCGCACCTCTTCAGGAAGACGGCCGCGTCTGGGCACCCGTCCCGTCATGGAGACCATCTGGGCCATTGGCCTTGCGCCCGCCTCTCCTCGGGCCTGAAGCCAGCGGAGCACCGTCCTGGCCGGAGGCGGGGCCGATGTCGTCAGCGCGTCTGAGCTGGTAGCCCAGAGGCGGTCCAGCGCGGCCGCAACGGCTTTGACGCTGAGACTGGTGAGCCCAAGTTCGTCCATGCCGCGCAGCACGAAAAGGCGCAGCCGGGCGTCCGGGTCCATCTTGCGTATGGTGGTGCTGTCATACTCCCGAGCGGCCGCCACGCGGCGGGCGCTGCTGCCCTTGACAGCCGGCGCTCGCTTCAGGTCCCCCGCGGCATAGGCGGCTACGGCCCACCTAACATCTGGCGCGCCTCGCCCGCCCTCCGTTTCGATCTGGAGAGGCGCAAGCGTTCGCTCGTTCTGAAACAGGAGCAGGCCGTCGCCGAGTTCCCGCTCGAAGCTAAACGTCACGCCACGATAGCTCCAGCGTTCCCCTGGTTTGAAGGTGATCACAGAAGACATGGCGCGCCTCCGGCGATGACGACTCGCCGGACCGTGCTGGTCGGCCCCAGCGGACGGGAGAGATCGATTTGAACGACCCTTGCGGCCATCATTGCCCGCACCAGCGCCGCGCCCAGCGGGTGGGCGGCGACCTGGTCGGCTACGGTTTCGAAGGAGGCCTCCCCTCCCCCGGCGTCGATCGCCTCAAGCGCCGCGTAGACGTGAGTGTCGTCGAAACGGGCCATGCGGTCCTGTTCGACCATCAGCACGTTTGCGCGCAGCACAGGATCGGCAAGGAGCCGATCACGCGTGATGATTTTGAAGCGCCAACCTAGCAGGCAGCAAAGGGCCTCGGCGCCTTCGAGCTTGGACCGGTAGTCAGGATCTCGAAGCTGGCGATCATCGCCCTTGAGTTCCACGATCTCGATCGCGCCGTCGTCGAGCATGCGCGCGCAATCGGGGATGTAGATCCGCCGAACCCCGTCGACCACGAGCTCGAATCGAAACGGCTGGGCCCGGTAGTCGACCACGCGCGTGTCCACCTCGCAGAGCTGGTAGAAGGCGTATTCGTTCATGCTCTCGAACACCTGCCCGCAGCCGGCTTTTCGGCTGGCGTAGCTGCCGGTCACGCGGCGGTGGCGGCCAGTGAGGATGCTGCGGATCGGACGACCATTTTCGGTCATCACGATGCGGCCGGCGGTGCGGTATTCGCTGTGGCCAGCGCCGGCCAGGCAGCTGCGAACGATGTCTAAGACGCCCGGCGGCGAGGATCGGAGGCTTTGTGCGGGATTAGGGTGGCGAACGGCCGGCATGGCGCGCTCGCCGCCCCCTTCATGAGGGTGCGGATACATGGGAGAGCTCCTGAATATGGGAAGGACGAAGGGGCTGGCCTGATGGGCGCGCAGTCGCATTCCTCCCCTGTGAACCGGGAAGGACGGCTTGACGCGATCATCGCTTTCGGGGAGACTCTTCAGGTCGCTAGGAAACGACTTCGGGGCCCGCCCCGCGAAGAGCCCGCGCTTTGCAGAGCGCGGGCTTTTTCGTTTTCGGCCTATTGAGGCAAGGCTATGGCTCGGGCATCGACGCCTCCTTGCTGGCTCCTGTCTGGTATCGATTTGGCCAGATTTGAGCAGGTGACGAGCCGAGCGCATCAGCGATCGCCTGTTCAATGCGCCGCGAGCGGCGGTGTCCGCGCGACACGATCGAAACCGTCGATGGCGTGACGTCGAGCGACCGCGCAATGTCAGAAAGCGTCAGCCCCTTGAGACCCAAGGCGGACTTGATGCGGGCGTGGCGCTTGTCGTCTATCATGGCGCTCGACTCGGAGTTCTATATATGAGCAATGTTTCTCATACCGTCAGAACAGGCAAGCCCTTCGCCACCGGCATCGGCCGCAGACTGGCGGCAGTACGCCGCCACTTAGGGCTTACCCAGTCTGCTTTCGCCGAGCGTTTTGGCGTTCCCCGGCAAACCTATTTGTCTTGGGAGCACGAAAGGAACGAGCCCTCGGCGCGGCTGCTGGGCCAACTCGTCGAGGACATTGGTGTTGACGGATCCTGGCTTCTGGCGGGACCGGGAGACGGCTTCCAGCTTCGAGACCATCCGATTGATTGGGAACGGCTCCGACACCTGAGCATCCAGGTCGCAAAGGTCGCGAAGTCCGCACGAGTGGCGCTCCGCCCGGAACAGGTCTTAGATTATGCTCGAATTATGTACTTGGGCGATCCGGCAAAGGAGGAGTTCGCGCTCGCGCAGCTCGCCGAGATTCTTGGACCATTAGGACGCTGAAATGAGCGACGATAACGTCATTCCATTACCCCTAGCGTCGGGGCCGTCGAGCGAAGATGACCTGGCCCAGCAACTGAGAGACGCAACCGAGGCCAATCGCGTCGGCGATCCAACCCCGCCGGAAGAAGAGCCCGCCCCTTCTATCAAACCGCAGTGGGCAGCTATTGGCGCGTTCATCACCTTGATGGTGATCGCACTCGTAGCTTCTGTACTCGTGCCGCCGGCCCTAGGAGGTGGAATACGTTGGAACGCGGCATTCGCCCTGCTGTTGGCCGGATTTTGCGCCGTCCTCGTCGGATACTACCGCTTCAACCGCGACGCCTGGCGATAGGTCAGAGACGCGCCATAAGCCATTGGCACACCGGCAGAAAGCCGACATTCTCAGCGCCTAGCCGGCCATCCTACCCACCTCGCGAGCATTCTGACTGGCCTGAGGGCCGGGGTACCGATTAGTGCCTCCCGACGATATCCTTGGCGACTTCGAGGACTTCTTTCGCCACGCGCGGCTGCTCACCCTTTTGCAGTCGAAGTGCGACTACCAAGGGCTCCAAGGTGATAGCAGCCTCATGCTCCTGCACCAGGGCCAAGACAGCGTCGATGTCAGTTAGGCGCGCGACAGCCATTGCCGTATCCACGAAATCCGATAGCCACTCCCGCTGCACTGGAAGGCGATTCAGCGCCTGGCGCAGACATTCCAACGCCAGCGACAGTTCACCCCGTCTCGCCTCAAGCACAGCCAGCATTAACACCGCGGGCAGGAAGGTTTCGTCCTGATCGACCGCTGCGCGCAAGTCAGAGATTTGCGCCTCAGGCGCGCCGTGATTCAGGAGCTTCGCCCGCGCGAACAATGTGCGCGGATTGGCCGGCGCGAGCGCAATCGCACGCGCCAGCAGCGGCTCAGCCTGTGCCGGATCGACGAGCGCGAGACCCGTCAAGGCCGTTACGGATTCGTCTTCGAGCCTTAACACGGCGTCGAACGACTTGGTCGCCCCGTCTGCATCGCCTCTGCGTGCACAAATTTGTCCTCGCAGCAAAAGGCAGCAGACGCAGGTTTCGTTGATTTTCAACGCGTCATCCACAACCTGCTCAGCCCCCGCCTCATCACCCTTATGAACAAGCAGTTCAGCCAACTCTCGTGACGCCGCACAAACGCCGCGCCGCTGAGGATCTGCGATCGCCTCACGCAGGATTGCTTCGGCTTCCGATTGGGTTTCGATACGACCGGCGAGAATGCGAGCTAGGCCTACTCGAGCACCGACGTTGTCTTGATGATGGATCGAAGCGCGATAGGCGTTCTCTGCCTCGGCCTCCTCATCGAGGAAGGCGTACAAATCTCCCGCCAGATCCAGGGCCTCGGCCTTGTTCTGTATCTGGGTCACAGCGGTCGCCGCCAGCGCCATGAGCTGCTCGGGGGACGCTTCGGCCAAAATGAGCCGTTGTGCGAGGGCGCGGAATGGCAATGCACGATGCATCCCATGGGAAATGGAGGCTTCAAGCGCCTCCTGGGCCTCATTCGCGCGATCGGCATGCGTATTCAGGAAAAGACCCAGATCAGCCCAACCCATCGCATTGTTGAGCTCGACCGCCGCTGATCTAAGGATATCGACGGCTTCGTCAGTTCGCCCCGCATCGTTTAGCATGTCCACGAGGATGCGGCGGCTATCAAAGTTTTCAACGCTCTCGGCCAAGGCCGCTTTGAGAACCACCTCCGCCTCATCGTTTCGCCCGGCTTCGGCTAGCAGCATTCCGAAACGCGACCACAGCAGGTCGGGCATGGGGCCGACGGCGCGCGCGCGCTCGTAGATCGCGATCGCGGCATCCACGTCCCCCTCTTCTTCCCGCAGCTCGGCAAGCCCGACAGCGGCCATGACCTGAGCAGGATTCAGTTGCAGGGCCTGTTGGAAAAGGTCGATCGCCCGCGGGCGATCCCCAACGCCTACGAACGCTCGTCCGAGCACGGCCTTGGCCCACGCATCCTCCGGCGCCAACGCGACCGCTTTCTCTGCCGGTGCAATGGAAGCTTGATGATCATCGAGCCGTTGACGAACTAGAGCGAGCCGGAGCCAGGCCCCAGGCAGTTCAGGCCACCGATCCAGCATGGAGCCTAGGATGGAGAGCGCCTGCTCGAAATCTCCAAGATCGGCCGCCGCTTCAAATTCATCCGTCCGCGTCGCGATCTCAGCGTCTTCATCCGTCGATGCGGCGCTGCCGAATAAGTCGGGGTCCTCCATACGCAACAAGGATCGATCCCTGCGAAACACTCGGATGAACTCCTTCGGCGTCTGCTCCAGGATCTGCTTGCGAACGCCCTCCTCGGCTCTGCTCAGAATGGCATCGAAGGTCGAATGATAATCGCCGCGCAGTTCGGGCGCGATCGCACACGCTTCGCGCACCAGCAGGGCTGTGGTCTTCACCAGTTCGTCTTGATCGTAGTAACCGGTCATGAATGACACGAGCGCGCGCACACGATTGGACGGATGGCTGCGTCGCCGCATCAGGTAGTAGATATTGAATAGACGCTCAGCGGCGTAATAGATCGTCGCGCGTCCCTCGGCAGGCCCTCTGATCACGGCACCTCTGTCGCTGAGACGGCCCAGCATGGTCGAGGCGGTGTTGGTGTTCACTCGGGCTTGTTCAGCGATCTGTTTGGCGGACTGAGGATCCCAGGCGTCCAGCAGGGCTGCGAACACCTTGCGCTCCATCGGCGGAAGCGCATCGAGCTGACTTTTGAAATACTCGGTGTTCTGGTCGATCAGCTGGTTCAGATTGGCCATCAGATCTTGCAGGGACGGCGTCCGCATGAACTCTGCCAAGATATGCAGGAGTCGCGGACTTCCGCCGGTCAGGATTTCCAACGGCCTGATCCGCTCCCGCCGGACCGACTGGCCTGTGATGGCCTCCCAGAGCGTATGGCATTCCTCAAGCGTCAACGGCTCCAGATGAACCCGCACGTAGTCGGCCGGAATGACGTCCGGGTCCTCATCATCGATCCGCCCCTGCGCCACCGACGTCGCTAAGACGCCGAACAGGGTGGCGTCTGACAGCAGGGTTAGAAGACGGGCGGCGTCGGGCCCGATCTGATCGTGCAGGATAATGTGGAAGTTTTCGACGATGATCAGAAGGCGTTGCCTTCGTGTGAGGACAAAGTCCCGCAGCGCGGACAGGGTGGTCTCGATCAGTTCGTCTTCGCCTGAAGCCGCCACTGCCGCCTGATAACGCGCCTCGGGCACTGCCCCGGGCGTCTGGTCGCGTAGATGAAACAGACACTCTAAGAAGAACTCGCCGGGGGTCGTGACGACGTAGCTTTCCTCCCCAAGGAAGATGGCGTGCCAATCTTGGCTCAAACGGCCCTCACCCCGGCTTTCCGCCAAGACTCGGCGACACAGGGTCGTCTTGCCCGCTCCCCGGGGAGCCAAAACTAACACGCGGGCCGTCGATCCTCCGGGCGAGCTCTCGAACACGCTCAACACCGTATCGAGTTGACGCCTTCGGACGACGAAGTTGGCGACCGCCTCCTCGTCGGTGAGAAACCCTGGATTGAACTTGAACGCCTTGCTCATGCGGTGTGACGGCCCTTGTGCATCCCCCACCTACCATCCCAACAAAGTCGTTGGCAAACAGATATGCATGCGATATAGCCTCCGGCAAGTTCGCCAACAAAATCGTTGGCAACACAGCGTTGTCGATCAAGGAGGCTCAAACATGAACGATAAAACGACCCCCGCGGTCCGAAATGGAGGGAACTTCGTTTCCCGGTTTTCCGGCGACGACGGGCGGGCCAACCGCATCAAGGCCCTCATGGAGGCGACTCTGGTGCAGGGCGATCAACTTTTGGCGGAGGCCATCGCCAACGCGAGTGAGCCCGTGGCGCTTGAGGTGGGAGGCGCACTGATCACTGAAATGGGGCACGACACGGATCTCTATTTCATCCTCGCCGGAAAGGCCGGGATCATCGTCAAGGGCGTGCAGGTCAATGAGCGGGGGCCGGGCGACCACGTCGGCGAAATCGCCGCTCTCGACCCGACTCAGCAGCGCTCGGCCACTGTGGTGGGACAGTCCCCCGGTGTGGCATTGCGGTTGCCGGAACCGGCCCTGACCGACATCGCGGAACGCTTCCCGGCGATCTGGCGCCGTCTCGCCATCGAACAGGCAAAGCGTCTGGTCCAGCGCAACGACCTGGTGCGGGCGGCCAATGATCAGCCGATCGTTTTCATCATCTCCTCCGTCGAGGCGCTGACGGTCGCCCAGGAACTCCAGTCGCGCCTCACCCATGCGGACATGCAGGTCACGCTGTGGACGGACGGGGTGTTCCGCGCCTCCGACTATCCGATCCCGGCGCTTCAGCGGGCGATCGAGGCGTCGGACTTCGCCATTGCCGTGATCGACGGCGACGACACCATCGTGTCGCGCGAGACGACCCAGTTGGCGCCCCGGGACAATGTGACGTTCGAGCTGGGGCTCTTCATGGGCAAGCTGGACCTAGAGCGCACGATCCTGGTGGAGCCGCGTAACGCTCAGATCAAGCTCGCCAGCGACCTGCGCGGCATCACCACCCTCACCTACCGTCCCGGTGCGGACGACACCCTGGAAAGCCGCATCCAGCCCGTCGCCCACGAAATCTCCAAACACGTCCGCCGCGTCGGCGTGCGCCGCTCTTGAGGAAGCCCCCCATGCCCTGGTCAGAACCCCGCGCGCTCGAACGCATCGCCCGTCACCGCGCCTCCTCGCCCGAAACCGCTGTCTCCGTCTTCGATTTCTCCGACTATATGCGCTCGCGCCGGGTCGTGGCCGAACAGGCCCGCGCTTTGGGCGCCACGCCGCAACGCGAATGGTATGTGCCGCCCAACCGGGCGGTCACCACCCACGGCGTGCACATCTACGCCAATCTGCTGGCCTATAACGAACGACTGGTCGAACAGGGTCGTGAGACCGAGGCGAGCCATGCGCGGGCATTGCAGCTTCTGCACTTCCACTACAGCGCTTGCGATCTGCTGACCCAGGCGTTCGACATCCAGCGCGTCGACTTCCACGGCGGGCGGCTGCACGCGGTGGTGCTGACACCCGAGGGCGCTGATCGCGAAGGCGAACGGATCGCAAAGGCGCTCGCCTTCGCGGCGGCCTTCCGGGAAATGGTCGACCGGGCGGGCCGTCGATACGGCGCCGATTTCCAGACCGATGTCCGCGTCGGCATCGACAGCGGCCCGGCGGTGGCGGTGAATAGCGGTCGTGCGAGCGAGCCGGAGCCCCTGTTCATCGGGTCGCCCGCCAACCACGCCGCCAAGCTGGCGGACGGGGATGAGCCGGGCATCTTCCTGTCGCCGCGTCTGGAACAGGCGCGGACGGGGCTCCGGCCGCTCTCGCCCGTGCGATTTACCGAGGACGCCGCCACTCGGATTCTGAGCGAGGCCGTCGACATCCGGACCCTGCGCAAGAGCGCGCGGGGCCCTCTGGATGAGGCGTACGCCACCTTCGTCGAGGATCAGGAGCGGCTGCTCAAAGCGCATGGCGGCGTTCGACCTGCGGAGTTCACCTTCCACTACCGCCAGCCGCCGCTGCGGTCTGTGAAGTTCGCCGACCATCCGCCCAGTAACAGCATCCGGCTGCCGCTCGCCTCGGTGTTCGCCGACATCGACGGCTTCACCGCCTACGTGGACGCGGCGATCGCCAGCGGCCGGGTCGCCGAAGCGGTTTCGAACCTTCATGTCCTGCGGGCTGAAATGGCGGCCGTCCTTCAGGAGGACTTCGGAGGACGCAAGATTCGCTTCATCGGCGACTGCCTGCATGGCGTGATCGCCATCGGCAATGCGCGCGACACCGATGCGATGGCCACGATCAAGGAGGCGGTGCTTACCGCCGCCGCGATCCGGTCGTCCTTCGAGCTCTGCCGGGGCCAGCTGCCGGGGATCGCGGCCTTGGGCATCGCCATCGGGATCGAATACGGCCCGACCCCGATGTGCCGGTTGGGCCTGCGCGGGGACGCCAGCGTGCGGTGCTCGTCTAGCAAGGCGACCTGTGTCTCCGAGGCGGCGCAGGCCGCCTGTGGCGGGGTCGAGACCGCCATCGGCGAACGTGCCTATTCGGAGGCTGGCGCCACGGTGAAGCACCTATTCGGCCCGGCGCGGCGGGTGCCGAACCTGACCTATCCGGCGGCAGAAGCCCACCTTTCGCGGGTGAGCGCGCCGGCCGTCGTCGGCGCGGGAGCCGCTGCGGGGGCCTCGGCGGCGAGCGCCGCTTCGGCCGCGCCCATGCGGGCGCATAGCGCCGAATGATTGCGGCGATCGATCTTCTTGTGGCGACTGCGCCCGACTGGTTCACCGTGCGGTGCCGCACGGTGAACCAGGTGCGCGGCGACGCGGCGCATGGCCCGTGGGCCGAGTCGCCTGTGGATCTGACAATCCTGTCCGCGCCCTGCCCGATCGTGCGGGAAACCCAGCCGGGGACCCGGTTTCCGGCCTTCTGCCCGGATCGCCACATTCAGGGGGATCGCACCTTCTGCGTGGGGCTGGGCCGTCGGCCGGTCGACTCCCTGCGCCGCGCCCGGGCATGGTGGGCGGACCTAGATCAATATCTGGCCTGCCAGGCCATCGCCGAAGCCACCCGGCTGTGGCCGCCGCAGAACGCCCTCGATCACGGACCGGCGGGCCTCTATCACCAGCGCGCGCTCGGGCTGGCGGAACGCCTGGGCATCATGGACGCCTACCTCGAAGCCTATTTCGACCAACCGTCGTGGATCACCAGCACAGGGCTGACCAAGCTGGGCGAGCGAAAAGTGCGGCTGACGGGTCCGATCGTCGCGCGGGCGCCGGCGGTGAAGGGCGGGCGAAAGGCCCGGCTGCTGCTTCTGGAACTCGTTATGGCCGAAAGGGCGCGTCGCAAGGCGCTGAAGGCGTATAAAGATCTCATCGCCATCGGCACACAGACCTGCTGCGGGGCCATGCGCGATTGCGGCTTTCCAAGAACGGTTGCACTCGCCGCCTGAGTAAAACGGTATGCACAATGGTGATTAGTTTAGGCGCTACGAGCCACAAACGATCTGCTAATCAAGCCTCTGACGGTGCTGCGCAACACCCAACTCGAGTCGTGCGGTATCCAACTAACTGGTCTACCAAGACCATAGCGGACATTCCGATGTTCCGAAAAGCGTCAGAACCGACTGCAGGGGTCGGAAGCGCCGTCCTCCAACTTTTTGGGTAACGATCACGCGGGCGACGATCCACCCGATCATGGGGCCAGGTTCGAAAGGCCGAGAGACAAGTTAAGACTGGCACAACGCGCGGCGAGCCCTAGAAGAATCAACGTATTGATTTAATGCGGTATTTTTCTGAGTTTGTGCCAGTCTTAACTGGTTTGTGCCATCTTTAACTGGTTTCTGTGCCAGCCTTAACTGGTCCCGACAACGACGATGGCGACCCCGGCAGGACTCCAACCTGCGACCTCGGCTTTAGGAAAGCCTTGCTCTATGCGGCTGAGCTACGGGGCCGTCGCGGGTCGTCCCTAGCGGGTCTGGCGCTTCGGGAAAAGCCGGCGCGCGTCGCAAATCCTCCCGGCAAGAAAGTTCTAGCGATTAATAGCCGTTAAGCTACAATATGTTGTAGGGAACAAAGGCTGAATCGGGCCGTGTCGTTGATTCGATCATGATTCGTTTCACGCCTGTTCCGCTAGCGTCGCGCGTATCGTTAACCCGTCGCCGTTCCGCTTGATGAAACGCTCACCCTTCGCCACCTTGAACGCATGAGCGACCGCTCCGCAGGTTTGCCCCCGTCGCGCGTGGTCGCGGTGCTGGGCCCCACCAACACCGGCAAGACCCATATGGCGGTCGAGCGGATGCTGGGTCACGCCTCAGGCATGATCGGCCTGCCGTTGCGGCTGCTGGCGCGCGAGATTTATGACCGCATCGTCAGACAGCGCGGGGCCGCCGCCGTCGCCCTGATCACCGGCGAAGAGAAGATCGTCCCGGCGCGCCCGCACTATTTCGTCTGCACGGTCGAGGCCATGCCGATGGAGCGGTCGGTCGAATTCCTGGCCGTGGACGAGATCCAGCTGGTCGCCGACCCCGAGCGAGGGCACGTCTTCACCCACCGACTGCTGCATGCGCGCGGGCGGTTCGAGACCATGTTCCTGGGGGCCGGGACCATGGCGCCGCTGATGCGGTCGCTGATCCCCGATCTGGAGGTGGTGTCGCGCGAGCGGCTGTCGACCCTGTCCTATGCCGGATCGAAGAAGCTGACGCGTCTGCCGCGCCGGTCTGCGGTCGTCGCCTTCTCGACCGAGCGGGTCTATGCGATCGCCGAACTGCTGCGCCGTCAGAGGGGCGGGGCGGCCGTGGTCATGGGCAGCCTGTCCCCCCGCACGCGTAACGCCCAGGTCGAGCTGTTCCAGTCGGGCGAGGTGGACTTTCTGGTCGCCACCGACGCCATTGGCATGGGGCTGAACATGGACGTGGACCATGTCGCCTTCGCCGGCCTGAGAAAGTTCGACGGGCGGCGCACCCGCTGGCTGCACGCGCATGAGATCGGCCAGATCGCGGGCCGCGCCGGGCGGCATCTGCGCGACGGGACGTTCGGCGTCACGGCCGAGGCCGAGGACCTGGACGAGGATCTGGTCGAACAGGTGATCGAGCACCGCTTCGATCCGGTCGAGGCGGCCGAGTGGCGCAGCGGCAAACTGGATTTCGACACCCTGCCCGACCTGCTGCGGTCGCTGACCGTGACGCCGGATCGGCACGGCCTGCGGCTGACGGCCCAGGCGTTGGACGAGACCCTGTTGCGGCGCTTCGCCAACGACGAAGACGTAAAGAAGATCGCCCGATCGCGCGGGGCTCTGATGCGTCTGTGGGAGACGTGCCAGCTACCCGACTTCCAGAAGACGACCCTGGACGAGCATGCGCGCCTGTCGAAGGAGATCTTCCAGGCGCTGACCGGGCGACGTGGGCGGCTGACCGAGGACTGGATCGCCCCGCGCTTCAACGACCTGGATCGCGACGACGGCCAGATCGACCAGCTGTCGGCGCGCCTGTCGGGGGTGCGGACGCTGAGCTACATCGCCAACCGGCCCGATTGGATGGACCAGGCCCAGGGCTGGCGAGACAAGACCAAGGCGCTGGAGGAACGGCTGTCCGACGTGCTGCACGAACGGCTGACCGCCCGCTTCGTCGACCGGCGCACCACCGCCCTGATGCGGGTGCTGAACGTGCGCGAGGACGATGTGCCCGTCGGGGCCGAGGTGGGTGAGGACGGCGCCGTCATGGTCGAGGGCGAGGTGGTCGGCCTGCTGCAGGGCGTCCATTTCGCGCCAGAGAAGGGCGGATCGGTGCTGGAGGATCGCGCCCTGCGCCAGGCGGCCGTGCGGGCTGTGGCGCCCGAGATCGCCCGGCGACTGGGCCAGCTGGCGGCCGACGCGGACGAACATTTTGGCGTGACGCCCCAGGGCGACGTGCTGTGGCGCGGGGCGCTGGCGGCGCGGCTGGTCAACGACGATCCCTTCGCCCCCAAGGTCAGGCTGTTGGGCGAGCACGGCCCCGAGCCGGCGCGCGAGCGGGCGCGGCGCCGGATCGAGGCGGCGCTGGCGGCCGAGGCCGGGCGGGCGCTGCGGCCGCTGCGGCGGCTGAAACAGGCGGTGGAGTCCGGCGCGCTGAAGGGTCTGCCGCGCGGTCTGGCGTTTCGCCTGATCGAGGCCGGCGGTCTGATCGACCGGCGCGAGGTCGAGCGCGATCTGGCGGCGCTCAGCCAGGCCGAGCGGCGCACCGTCCGCACCTTCGCCATCCGGGTCGGCGTCCATTCCGTCTGGCTGCCCGCCCTGATGAAGCCGCGCTCGATGGCGCTGGCCCAGGCCTTCGTCGCGCGCGAGCCGTTCCGCGCGGGTCTGGACGAACTGACGTCCCTGCCCGATCCGGCGCCATCGGCGCGCGCCCTGGCCGCCTTTGGCCGCCGCGCCGTGGGTCGATGGACCGCCCCGGTCGAGGCGCTGGAGCGGTTCGCCGACCTGTCGCGCGAACGCAAGGGACCGCTGCCCCAGGCGGCGCTGGCCGAACTGGGCTGGACCGCAGATCAGGCGAAGGCGATCCAGGCGGCGCTACGCCCGACGCGGGCGCAACAGGCGCCGCGCCCCGACCGGCCGGTGACGGTGATCAAGGATTCGCCCTTCGCCGCCCTGGCCGAACTGACCCGCCCGCCCGCGCCGACGCGGCGTCGCCGGCGACCGAAGCGCAAGGGGGGCGTGGCGTGACCTTCCCTCCCCGCTCCTCCCGGCGGACGCCGGGATCCCGTGAGGACCGCATCGACCCCGGCCTGGCTTGGCCCAAGGCCTGGGTCCCGGCCTCCGCCGGGATGAGCGGAGCCTGAATGTCGGGTCCTGACTCCTGTCGCATCGACGTCTGGCTGTGGCGCGCGCGGTTCGCCAAGACGCGCAGTCTGGCCGCCAATCTGGTCGAGCGCGGCGCGGTGCGGCTGACCCATCAGGGCCGGCAAGTCCGGCTGGACAAGCCCAGTCGCAGCGTTCACCCCGGTGACGATCTGCTGTTCGCGGTCGGCGGGCGGATCACCGCCGTTCGCGTGGTCCAGTTGGGCGAAAGGCGCGGCCCGCCCGAGGAGGCCCGCGCCCTGTATCAGGCGCTGGACGCGCCTGAGTGAGCCTAAATCCTCCCCGTTCACGGGGGAGGGGGACCATGCGTAGCATGGTGGTGGGGGCGGAAACGACCTCAGCGATTGAAGCTCGCCCCCTACACCGCTTCGCGGTCCCCCTCCCCCGCTACGCAGGGGAGGATCGATGAACCTACTGCTTCACGAATTCGCCTTCGATGTGCAGTTCGACCTCGTCGCCCAGCATCGGCAGGGCGAAATTCACGCCGAAGTCCGAGCGTTTGATGACGGCCTCGCCGTCGAAGCCGGCCTTGTAGACGCCGCCCATGGACGGGCCCGCCTGGTTGAACTCGACCTCCATTGTCACGGACTTGGTGACGCCTCGCAGGGTCAGGTCGCCGACCACCGTCGCCTCGGTCGGATCGTCGGCGTCCACCGTGATCGAACGCGAGACGAAGGTCGCGACCGGGTGGTTGGCGGTGTCGAAGAAGTCCGGCGTCTGCAGGTGGGCGTTCAGCCCGTCCGAATTGGACGCGACCTTGGTCAGCGGAATGGTCGCGGTCAGCGTGCCGGCCGACGGGTTGGCCGGGTCCAGCGTCAGCTCGGCCTCCACCCCGACGAACTGGCCGACATAGGTCGAGAAGCCCAGATGATCGACTGACCAGGTGATCTTGCCATGGTCGGAATCCAGCTTGTAGGTCCCGGCCTGGACCTCGGCCGGAACCTTGGTCAGGGCGGCCTGGGCGACCACGCCGCCGGCGGCGATCAGGCTGAGCGCGGCGACACCGGCGACGGCGAGACGACGGGTGAACATCATGGGGAGCGTCCTTGGAAAACAATCTGTAATCGAGATGGATGCAGATATGATCCACCCCCGTCAAGACAAGGGTTGATGACGCGGACCACCTAGCTTGGTTGACAGCGCGGCCCGCCGGGGTCATGTCCCCGGCCTCCCATTCCGCCAACAGGCCTGCATCCGCCCCGCCATGACCTACATCGTCACCGACGCCTGCGTGAAATGTAAGTTCATGGACTGCGTCGAGGTCTGCCCGGTCGATTGCTTCTACGAAGGCGAGAACTTCCTGGTCATCGCGCCGGACGAATGCATCGACTGCGGCGTCTGCGAACCGGAATGCCCCGTCGACGCCATCGTGCCGGACACCGAGGACGAACCGGACGGCAAATGGCTTCAGGTCAACGCGGAGTACGCCAAGGTCTGGCCGAACATCACAGTGAAGGGCACGCCGCCCGCAGACCGTGAGCAGTACGAACGGGAAACCGGCAAGTACGAGAAGTATTTCAGCCCCAAGCCCGGCAAGGGCTCCTAAGACTTCGCCACAATGCGGTCACAACTTGCCACCCGGCTGACCGCTGGCTGTGGATGTTTTGAAATTCCGTCATTTTGTGATAGGTTCTGTTTCATTGGATCGGGCGGTCCGCGAACTCTTCGCGCCGCCCGCGTTTGCGACAGAACCCCGGCGGACGCCGGGGTCGGCCAGAGGTTGAGTGATCCGTTTCCGCTTTGACGCCTGAGTTGATCCCCGCCGTCGGTTCCGCCGCCGGCCCGGATCGCTTTTTCGTTTTCGCCTGACGCCACCCCTCCCTGAGTCCGGGAAAGGAATGACATGACGAGCAAGACCGGTCTGGAATTCAAGGTTGGCGACGCGGTTGTCTATCCGGCGCACGGCGTCGGCAAGGTCGCTGCGGTCGAGACCCAGGAAGTCGCGGGCATGTCGCTGGAGGTCTATGTCGTGACCTTCGACCACGAGAAGATGACCCTGCGCGTCCCGACCAAGAAGGCCAAGACCGCCGGTCTGCGCTCGCTGGCCGCCGACGACACCGTGACCAAGGCGCTGACCACCCTCAAGGGCCGCGCCCGCATCAAGCGCACCATGTGGTCGCGCCGGGCCCAGGAATACGAAGCCAAGATCAACTCGGGCGACCTGATCTCGATCGCCGAAGTGGTGCGCGACCTGCACCGCGCCGAGACCCAGCCGGAACAGTCCTATTCGGAGCGCCAGCTTTATGAATCGGCGCTGGACCGCATGGCGCGTGAAGTCGCCGCCGCCAACAAGATCGACAAGGACGCGGCCGTCGAACTGCTGGCCAAGTCGCTGAGCGCCAAGAAGCCGATCGTCCCGGCCGCCGAAGCCGCCTGATCCGGCGACAACGCTGAATATCGAAAGGCCCGGGAGCGATCCCGGGCCTTTCTGCTGTCGGCTATCGCCGCCGCGGAACTGGCGCGCAGCGCCTGTGCCTCAGACCTCAGAAATATTCAGCGCCGGCCGGGCATTGGGCGCTGATGCGGCGGGCCGTGATGCTGGCGGGGATATAGGGCGTGCCGCGGGCCAGTTGGGCCCCGCCGTTGAAGCGGAAGGCCGTCTCCGTATAGGTGCCGTTCAAGCGGATGTTCACCCGGCGGCCCTTGCGGTCCTGGCAGGTCCCTTCGAAGCGCGCATTGCCGTCGCCGACCACGCGGGTCGGATAGGTGCAGCGCCATTTGCGCGTCGACAGACCGCCGAAGAAGCGGTTGATCTCGCTGGGGCGGACGCATTTCTGCTCGGTGTCCCCCTGGCCCATGGCGCGGGTGGTGTATTCCCAATAGCCGGGCAGGACCTCGCTCTGCGCTGCGGTCTGGGCCGAGGGGGCGGCGGCAGGGGCGGCCAGCATGGCGGCGCCCGCCAACACCGGCGCGGCGACGGCCAGCAGGCGGATGGACACGGATCGCTTCATGGCGGGCTCCTTGGCGAGATGCGTATTCATGGTGAAGCCTATATAGGAAGTCCGGTTGAACGGCCGCTGAACAGGCCGCGTTCCCTTGCTGTCAGGGTTCGCGCGATGCAGCGCGGCATTGACTCCGGTCCGCGCCTTCCTCTATACGGCCCCCTCTTCGCGCGGGATGTCCTCCCGCGCGCTCCTGTTTCATGCGGCCGCGATAGTTTGTCGAGGGCCCTCCCGTAAGGATCTGACGATGTCGCGTCGTTGCGAACTCACCGGTATCGGCCCCATGGTCGGCCACAGCGTGAGCCACTCGAACATCAAGACCAAGCGCCGGTTCCTGCCGTCGCTGAAGACCGTCAAGGTCGCTTCGGACGCTCTGGGCCAGTCGTTCAGCCTGCGTATCTCGAACGCCGCCCTGCGCACCCTGGATTACAAGGGCGGCCTGGACGCCTTCATCGTCAAGGCCCGCGACGAGCAGCTGTCGACCGCCGCCCAGCGCATCAAGCGCCAGGTGAAGGCCAAGCTGGCCGAGCAAGCCGCCGCCTGATCGGGCGACACGCTTGAAAGCATTCCAAAGGGTCGGCGGAAACGCCGGCCCTTTTTGCTTGTCCGGTTCACTGTCGCGGCTAGGGTCGCCTTCGTCGTTTGCACGGGGACGGGCATGATTTCGAAGCGCATCTGGATGACGGCGGTCGCGGGCGCGGCCCTCCTGGCCGGCCCGGCCGTGGCCCAGGAGGCGCCACCCATTCGCGAATCGACCCCCTTCACCCTTCAGACCGATCAGCCGCGCACGCCGGAGCAGGAGGCCGTCCGCTTTGACAAGGCGGACCTGTCGATCAAGGTCATTCCCGACGATCAGGCGATCCAGGGCGTGGCCGTGCTGGACTTCACCGCCACCGCGCCGATCGATCGGATGTCGGTCGAACTGGACACCCTGCTGACCATCTCGGAAATCCAGGTCGACGGCCTCGTCGTACCCGCCGATCGGTGGAGCAACCCCGAAGGCCGGCTGACAGTGCAGTTGCCGCAACCTTTGGCGGCGGGGGGGAAGGTCGTCCTGCGCGTCGCCTATGCCGGGCGACCCCGCGTGGCGCCGAACGCCCCGTGGGACGGCGGCTTCGTCTGGGCCACCGCCCCGTCGGGCGAGCCGTGGATCGCCACGGCGGTCCAGCCGGACGGGTGCGACCTGTTCTGGCCCTGTATCGATCATCCGCTGGCCGAGCCGGGCCGCGTCGATCTGCACATCACCGTGCCCACGGGTCTGTCATCGCCATCGAACGGTCGTTTCCTGGGCGCCGTCGATCACGGTGACGGCTGGACCACCTGGAACTGGTCGGCGCGGTCGCCCAACACCTATGCCGTCGCCCTGAACATCGGGCCGTATATCGAGCTGACGCAGGACTATCGCAGCCGCTTCGGCAATACGATCCCGCTCAGCTTCTGGCATCTGAAGTCCGATGACCCGGCCGACGCGGCCAGCCTGTTCGCCCAGTTCAAACCGATGATGGACTTCTATGAATCCACCGTCGGCCCCTTCCCCTTCGGCGACGAGAAGATGGCAGTGGTCGAGACCCCGCACCTGGGCATGGAGCACCAGACCATCAACGCCTACGGCAACCAGTACCGGCTGGACGGCAAGGGCTACGACTGGCTGCTGCACCACGAACTGGCGCACGAATGGTTCGGCAACCAGCTGACCAATCTGAACGCCGACGACATGTGGCTGCACGAAGGACTGGGCAGCTATATGCAGCCACTCTACCTGGGCTGGCTGCACGGCGACCGCTTCATGCAGGCCGAACTGGCGACCCAGCGCGCCGGCCTGGCCAACCGTTTCCCCGTCGTATCCGGCCAGCGCCGGACCGAGGACGAGGTGTATCGCGGCGATATCGGCCCGGGGAACGACATCTATACGAAGGGATCGCTGATCTCGCACTCGCTGCGGATGCTGATCGGCGACGCGGCCTTCTTCAAGGCCGTGACCACCTTGGTCTATGGCCGCCCCGATCCGCGCCCCGGCAATTTCGAGCCGCTGTATCGGTCGACCCCGGACTTCCTGCGCATCGTCAATGAAGTGACGGGCAAGGACTACGGCTGGTTCTTCCAGGGGTATCTCTACCAGGCGGCCCTGCCGGTGCTGAAGGAGACGCGCGCTGACGGACGGCTGACCATGGAATGGTCCACGCCCGCCGGCGTCTTCCCCATGCCGATCGAGGTCGAGATCGACGGCCGTGTCACCACCGTGCCCATGACCAACGGGCGCGGCTCGGTCGCCGTGCGGGATGCTCAGCACATCCGCATCGACCCGCAGAACAAGGTCCTGCGCCAGCTCGACTTCATCGACGCCTATCAGGCCTATCAACGCGAACAGGCCCAACAGCGCCGCGCCGGGGGTGGGCGCTGATCTGGCGGGCAGTCGGACCATCGCGTCGTTTGCGTGAGCGATAGATTCGCTCGCACGGATTCAGCACAACTTGCCGCACCACGGGCACGCCAGAAGGGCCCTCCTCGCAGTTGCAGCAAAAAATGCACGCTCTTCACTTGTAGCTCGACAAAACCATTGCCCGGCTGTTCATTCCCGCATCCGATACGTCGGCGATGGGAATGACGATGAGAGTTGCGGTTCTGGGCGCGGGCGTGATCGGGGTCACGACGGCGTGGTCGCTGGCCCGGGCCGGGCACGAAGTGGTGGTCATCGACCGCCGCGAAGGCCCCGCGCTGGAGACCAGCTTCGCCAATGCTGGCGAGATCTCGCCCGGCTATTCGTCCCCCTGGGCCGCGCCGGGCATTCCGGCCAAGGCGCTGAAATGGCTGTTCATGCGCCATGCGCCGCTGGTGTTGAACCCGGTGTTCGACGCGGCGACCCTGCGCTGGTGCCTGGCTATCCTGCGCAACTGCACCGAGGCGCGGTACAAGCTGAACAAGGGCCGGATGGTTCGGCTGGCGGAGTACAGCGCCGACCAGCTGGATGCGCTGCGGGCCGAAACGGGCATCACCTATGACGAGCGGTCGCAGGGCACGCTGCAGCTGTTCCGCACGCAAAAGCAGCTGGACTCGATCGGCAAGGACACCGCCGTCCTGGCCGAGGGCGGCGTGGCGTTCGAGGTGCTGGACCAGGACGGCTGCATCGCCGCCGAACCGGGCCTGAGGGCGACGCGCGACCTGTTCGTCGGCGGCCTGCGCCTGCCGCGCGACGAGACCGGCGACTGTTTCATCTTCACCAACGCCCTGGCCGAGATGGCGCGCGGCCTGGGGGTCGAGTTCCGGCTGGGCGCCGACATCCACGGGATCGAGCAGACCGGCGGCCGGTTCACCGCCGTTCACACCTCGCAGGGCCCGATCACGGCCGACGCCTGCGTCGTGGCGCTGGGCAGCTGGTCGCCGCAGCTGGTGCGCCCGCTGGGCCTGAAGCTGCCTGTCTATCCGGTGAAGGGCTATTCGATCACCGCGCCGATCATCGACGCGGACAAGGCCCCGGTCTCGACCCTGATGGACGAGAGCTACAAGGTCGCGATCACCCGGCTGGGCGACCGCATCCGTGTCGGCGGCATGGCCGAGATCGCCGGCTTCGACCAGAGCCTGCACCTGCATCGCCGCCAGACGCTGGAGCATTCGGTCGGCTCGCTGTTCCCCGGCGCCGGGGATCTGGAAAAGGCCAGCTTCTGGTGCGGGCTGCGGCCGATGACGCCGGACGGCACGCCGGTGGTGGGTCCGACGACGGTCGAGGGCCTGTGGCTGAACACCGGTCACGGCACCCTGGGCTGGACCATGGCCTGCGGCTCGGCCCAGGTCATCGCCGACCAGATCAGCGGCCGCACGCCCGACATCGACGTCAGCGACCTGTCCATCGCCCGCTACGGCTGACCGCCCTACGGCTCCAGCTCGATGTCCCAGTAGAGGTAGTCCAGCCAGCTTTGGTGCAGATAGTGGGGCGGGAAGCGGCGGCCCGCGTCCTGAAGCTGCCAGGCGTTGGGCTGTTGTGGTCGGGTCAACAGCGGCATGCTGGCCTGCTGCGGCGTGCGCCCACCCTTCCTGAGATTGCAGGGCCCGCAGGCGGCGACGATATTCTCCCACGTCGTGCGACCGCCGCGCGAACGCGGGATGACGTGGTCAAAGGTCAGTTCCGACGCCGAGGCGCAGGCCCCTCCGCAATACTGACAGGCGAAACCGTCGCGCAGAAAGACGTTGAAGCGGGTGAAGGCCGGGCTGCGGTCCTGATCGACATAGGTCTTCAACGAGATGACGCTGGGCAGTTGCAGCTCCATCGACGGGCTGCGCACCACCTTGTCATAGACCGAGACGACGTCGACGCGCTCCTGCCACACCGCCTTGACCACCTCCTGCCACGGCCAGATCGACAGCGGGTAATAGGACAGCGGTCGGAAGTCGGCGTTCAGCACCAGCGCGGGCCAGCCGGACGGCGGCCGGGTCAGGACCTCCATGAGGCCCTCCCGGTCATGCGGGGGGATTTCGACGCGACAGGACTGAAGACACGTCTCCTTCCTTGGTCTGATGTCGAAAGCCTAACCCCGATTCGAGCGCACCGCCATGACGGGTTTGAGTAGGATCGGTGACGTCAGCGAACGCCGCCGCCGGGGAAGGCCGGCAGGCTCCACCCCCAGGTCAGGGCGCCGGCGCGCAGGGCGAAGCCGCTGACCGTGGCGATGCCCGCCGCCGGCCACAGACCCAGCCCGGCCCATTGCAGCCCCACGAACAGGGTCGCCGACAGCAGGGCGGCCGAAATCGTGATCTCTCGCCGCAGCAGGATTGACGGCTGTCCCGCCAGCAGGTCGCGGATCACCCCGCCGAAAGTCGCCGTCAACGCGCCCATGACGATGCAGATCAGCGGCGACACGCCAAACGCCGCCGCCTTGGCCGCGCCCATGACGCCGTAAGCGGCCAGCCCCAGCGCATCCAGCCACAGCAGGGCGCGGAACCGCCACGGCCCGGCGCCCAGCATCCAGATCGCCAGCGCGGCCGCCAGACACATCGCCATATAGCGCCAGTCCTGCACCCAGAAGACCGGCGCCCCGATCAGCAGGTCGCGCAAGGTCCCGCCGCCCACGCCCGTCACCGCAGCGAAAAAGGCGAAGGTGACCAGATCATGCTTCTCGCGCGCGGCGGCCAGCGCCCCGGTCGCGGCGAACACAGCGACGCCTGCGAAGTCCAGCGCGCCCAGCACCGTCTCCGGATGCGCAAGGTTCGGATCGATCATCGGCGCGGTCATGACAGCGGTCCCTCATGTGCGATCTCGCCGCGCTTCACCCCGCCATACCAGCCCCACAGCAGATGCGCCGCCACACCCCGGTGCGGACGCCAGATCTCGGCGCGGGCATAGGCCTGTTTTTCGGTCGGGCGCAGTGTCGCCTGATCGGCCCAGCGCATCGCCTCCTGCAAGGCCACATCGCCGCCGGGAAACACGTCCAGCCGACCCTCGCAGAACATCAGGAAGGTCTCGGCCGTCCATTTGCCGACCCCCTTGATGGCCACCAGAGCGGCGATCGCCTCGGCGTCGTCCAGCCGCTCCAGATGGTCGAAGTCGATCCGCCCCTCCGCTTGGGCGCGGGCGATCTCCTGCCCGTACTTCGCCTTCTGGCCCGACAGGCCGAAAGTGCGCAGCGTCTCGACATCCAGCGCCAGCACCGCGTCGGGCGTGACGACCCCGCCCAACCCCTCGACCGTGCGCCGCCAGATGGAGGCGGCGGCCGCCACCGAGACCTGCTGCTCCACGATCATGCGGAACAGCCCCTCATAGCCGCCGGGCCGCAGTCGCCACTCAAAGGCCGGCGTCAGGGCATGCGCCCGCGTCAGGGCCGGATCGGCGGCCGCCAGCGCCTCACGCGCGGCGGCGATGGATTGAGGGGTCGGAGCGGTCGCCATACCGCCATGCTAGGCCGGGCGCGGCGGTTCGCCAAAGGGGCGTTCCTGATGACGGCCGGAAACCGCTATGCTGGCGACGATGTTCGTCACCCGCTTTGCTCCTTCCCCGACCGGCCGGCTGCACAAGGGGCATGCCTTTTCGGCGCTGGCGGCGTGGACGGTGGCGCGCGAGGCGGGCGGGCGGTTCATCCTGCGGATCGAGGACATCGACCCGACGCGGTGCAGGCCCGAGTATGAGGCGGCGATCCTGGACGATCTGGCCTGGCTGGGGCTGGACTGGGAAACGCCGGTACGGCGCCAGTCCGATCATCTGGCCGACTATGCCGCCGTGATCGAGGCGCTGAACGCGCGCGGCCTGCTGTATCGCTGCTTTCGCACTCGCAAGGAGATTCTGGACGCCATCGGCGACGCGCCGCACGGGGCGGCCGAGGCGGTTCGTCCCGGCCCGCATCCGCCCGAAGATGAGGCCCGGCTGCTGGCCGAAGGTCGCCCCTTCGCCTGGCGTTTGTCGCTCGACCGCGCGCGAGCGGATCTGGGCGAAGCCGCGTGGGCCGCGCTGTCCTTCGTCGAGGAGGGCATGGGTCCGAACGGCGAGACCGGCGTGATCCCCGCCCGGCCCGAAACGGCGGGCGATGTGGTGCTGGCGCGCAAGGATGCGGGCGTCGCCTATCATCTGGCGGTGACGCATGACGACGCCTTGCAGGGTGTGACCCACGTGATCCGGGGGCAGGACCTGTTCGAGGCGACCCATATCCAGCGACTGATCCAGGCGCTGATGGGCTGGCCGACGCCAGTCTATAACCACCACCGACTGCTGACGGGGCCGGACGGCAAGCGCTACGCCAAGCGGGACCGTTCGGTCACCCTGGCTGAACTGCGCACGGGCGGCCTGACGGCGGCGGTGCTGCGCCGCGAACTGGGCTTTTGACGGCCCCAACAGAAAACGGGCGCGAAGACGATAAGCCCCCGCGCCCGCAAATCCAGAAGCCGAACGGCCCGGACCTTAACCTAGAGAAGCTTGAGATCCACCGCAGCCGTCTTGCCGCGCTGGTTCTCGAGTTCGTACTCGACCTTGGCGTTTTCATCGAGGCCTTGCAGGCCCGCTTTCTGAACCGCCGTGACGTGAACGAACACATCGTTGCCGCCGCCGTCGGGTTGGATGAAACCAAAGCCCTTGGTGGAGTTGAACCACTTGACCGTGCCGGTCGCCATTCTGCGTCTCCATAAACGCGTCTTGCCAGGCGAGCCCCCGCAAGCGGAAGCCCGTCAGCCCATCTGGACAACCTCGTTCAGGAGAAAGAGCGAGACACGGGTTTGGACCCCGCGCGAAATCCGGGCTGCGGGCAAGATGTCGCCTGACATTTGGCGTGCGGTCAACAGGAAACCGATTCGCGCACCACGCGAAAAGGGTTAAGCGCAAAGGCCCCGGGGGGCGCCGTCCAGGTGCAGATGGTCCCGATGGGCCGCATTGTAGTCGGGCGTCAGCACCGTCGAGAACACCCGGCACGCGCCGTTTCGCACGCGTTTCAGGAAGCGGCCGCCCTCGGGCCCGGCCCGTCCCTCGCCCTTCCAGTCGGCCGCCAGGTCCACGCGGCGCCCGTCCTTCAGCGTCACCCCGGACACGTCCAGCGCATTGGCCCGGGCATGTTCGCTGGGCCGGTCGCCCGGGCGCTGCGAGCCATAGATACGGCGGCAGGAATAGCTGCCGAAATTGTCCACGCTGGCGACCTCCGATCCCATTATCTCGCGCGCGGCGGGGCGCAGAACCTGTCGGTCCCAGATGACGTAACGCAGGGCCAGCGGGCACTGCATGACCAGACCACCGGGCGACAGCGGCGTCACGTCGCCGCCGGTGATCCGCACCGCGCCCTTCACCACGCAGAAGCCGCCGTCGTCGCGGTCGTCCGCCCGCTGGACGGTCACGCCCGCCTCGCGCAGCACCTGGATACAGGCGTCGGTGACGGCCTTGACCTCTTCCGGGGCGGCGGTGCGGGGGATTTCGAAGTCGGCGACCTTGGCCGCCGTGGCCTGGCCCAGCGGCTGGCGCAGATCCAGCGGCTTCCACGGCAGGTCCTGATCGGGCGCGAACAGGTTCAGCAGGGCGAACGCCGCGCACCCGGCCAGGGCCAGCTCCCACAACAGGTTCCAGAAGTCGGCCAGATCACGGTCCATCGCCGCGCACCCTGCCCCGGCGCGCGCCGTGGAACAACCGTGGTTCGGTGACGATCAGGCCGCGTGGATCGCGATCAACCGTTCCATCACCGCGCGGTTTGCGAGTTCACCCCGGGTCCGTTCATTGGCGATGCTGAACACAGCCAACCCGCGCGCGGGCGCGACATTGGCCGAGGCGTACCACATGGTGTTGGTGCCGTTGTGATACAGCGTCGGGCCGCCCGCGGCCCAGGCGTCGCCGGTGCGGATTCCCCAGCCATATGCATAGGGTCGCTCGCCCATGTTCGCGGGCGGCGTCAGCAGCCTGTCCATGGTCGCAGCGGAAACGAAACCGCCGCCCCGGGTCACATACAGCTGCAGGAATTTGCCATAGTCGGCGACCGACATATGCATCCGCCCTGCCGGTCCGAACGGCGCCGGGTTGTCCGCGCCCCGCACCGGATCGGCCGCGCCCCATTTGCCGTCCGGCAGAATGCGGTGGCCCCAGGGGTTGTCCCCCTGCGGCGCGCCGTGGCCCGCTGTGGTCATGCCCAGAGGATCGAACAGGTCGGCCTGGATCACCTGTTCCCACGGCTTGCTGGTGATGGTCTCGATCGCCGCGCCCGCCAGCACATAGCCGCTGTTGCTGTAGCCGAAGACGCCACGCTGGCCCGTCGGCGCCTTGCCCAGCAGATCGCGGGTGAAATCGGCGCGGTGTTCGTGCGGCGGGCGTCGGTCCGCATGCGCGGCCATCAGCCGCTCACGGTTCATGATGTCGGCTTCCTTTAGTCCGCTGGTGTGGCACAGCAGATCGTCGATGGTGATCGACTTCATGCCGTCGTCCATCACCTGCCCGGCAAAGATCTCACCCAGGGTCGCGCCCCATTTCGCCCGACCCTGCTCGACCAGCTTGGCGTACAGCATGGCCGTCATGGCCTTGCCGTTCGAGCCCAGGTGCCATTTCTGATCGACGGAAACAGGGTCGGCCCCCTCCATCACCCGCACGCCACGCGCGCCGGACCAGATCAGTCCGTCGCGGCCCACCACACCCGCAGCCATGGCGGGCGGCGCATGTTCGGCGAAGGCGGCGTCCAGCGCGGCGTCGGATTCAGTTTTGCGATCCCGCGCCCACGACAGGGACGGCAAGGCGGTGACGGCCGGCGCGGCGGCGAAACCGGCGAGAAGGGTGCGGCGGGTGGCGAGCATGGAGATCTCCTGTGACGTTCCGGCTCTAGCGGATCGCCGAACAACGATCAGCTTAGTTCGACGCAAGCTCGGCGGCGCGAACATGGCAGGGATGTTTCAGGTCTGAAACAGCTTGCAACCTTCGCCTTTCGGGCGCGCTGTTCCGCCATGGGCAAGAGCGACGATTACGACACCGAACTGGAGGCGCTGCAACGGCAGCTGGTCGAGACCCAGGACTGGACCATCCGTCAGGGCATCCGCACCGTCATCATCCTGGAAGGCCGCGACGCGGCGGGCAAGGACGGGGCGATCAAGCGGCTGACGGAATATTCCGCCCCGCGCCAGACCCGCGTTATCGCCCTGCCCAAACCGACCGAGCGCGAAACCGGCCAGTGGTATTTCCAGCGTTACGTCCCCCACCTGCCGGCGGCAGGCGAGACGGTGGTGTTCAACCGCTCCTGGTACAATCGCGGCGGGGTCGAGCCGGTGATGGGCTTCTGCACGCCCGAACAGGCCGAACGCTTTCTGCATGAGGCGCCGCTGTTCGAGCGGCTGCTGGTCGAGGACGGGGTGGCGCTGATCAAGGTCTGGCTGGACATCAGCCGCGACGAGCAGTCCAAACGGCTGGCCGCCCGCACCGAAGACCCGCTGAAGAAGTTCAAGGTCTCGCCGCTGGACGCCGAGGCCCAGGCGCGGTGGAGCGACTATTCCGCCGCGCGCGACCGGATGCTGGCCGCCACCCACACCGACTTCGCGCCCTGGACCGTGATCGCCACCGACAGCAAGAAGAAGGCGCGCTTGAATCTGCTGCGCCATGTGCTGCGCCGCGCCGGGCGACCGGACTGCAAGGTCGAGCGGCCCGATCGCGAGATCGTCTTCCCGGCCGATGCGGCCGAGGGTCGCCTGTTCCCCTGACCCACTGACGGCCCGCTGCAAAGCCGCTATCAAGACCGCATGTCCGCCACCGCCCCCCTTCCCGACGCCGGTCCCAGCAACTGGGTCGACCGACATGCGCCGGAGCGGTTGAAGCCGTGGCTGAAGCTGGGGCGGTTCGACCGGCCCATCGGAACCTGGCTGCTGTTGCTGCCCGGCTGGCAGGGGATCGCGCTGGCGCTGGCCCAGTATGACCGGGCGTTCGGCCTGTATGAGTTGTGGCTGGTCGTCGGCTTCGCCATCGGCGCAGCGCTGATGCGCGGGGCGGGTTGCGCGGTCAACGACATCGCCGACCGCGACTTCGACGCCAAGGTGGCGCGCACGGCGATGCGGCCCATTCCCGCCGGACTGATCTCGGTGAAACAGGCGCTGGCCTTCGTGGCGGGGCTGAGTCTGATCAGCCTGCTGATCCTGCTGACCATGAACCTGACAGCGGTGCTGCTGGGCGCGCTGTCGCTGGGGCTGGTGGCGGCCTATCCGTTCATGAAGCGGATCACCTGGTGGCCGCAGGCCTGGCTGGGGCTGACCTTCAACTGGGGCGCCCTGCTGGGGTTCGCGGCGGCGACGGGCGGCCTTTTCACCTTCGGCTGGCTGTATGTGCTGCAGGTTCAGGTCAGCGGTGACAGCTACTGGATGGCGCCGTCGTTGAAGGCGCCCGGCCATGTCGCCCTGTCCGCCCTGCTGCTCTATGCGGGCGGCGTGTTCTGGACCCTGGGCTACGACACCATCTACGCGCTGCAAGACATCGAGGACGACGCCATGGCGGGGGTGAAATCCTCGGCGCGGCGGCTGGGCGGCAAGGTGCGTCAGGGCGTGGCGATCTTCTATGTGCTGGCCGTGCTGCTGGCCGGGGCGGCGGGCGTGGCCGCCGGATTGGGGCCGCTGTTCTGGATCGGCGTCGCGGCCTACGCCCTGCATCTGGGATGGCAGGTGCGGCGTCTGGATCCCACCGACACGGCGGGCTGCCTGCGCCTGTTCAAATCCAATCGCGAGGCCGGGCTGATCCTGCTGGCCGCCATCGCTCTAGGCGCGCTGGTTTGATGCGCGCTAGGCTTCCGACCTCATGAAGGAGTTCCGCATGACCTCTCCCGTCCGGTTCCTGCTGATCGGCGCCGCCGTCGCGGCGACGCTGTCCGCCTGCCAACGCCGCGAGGACAAGGCCCCCGACGCCCCGCCGCCCGCCGCAGTGGCAGAGGCAGAGGCGCCGGTGACCAGCGCCGACGCCGCCGCGCCCCTGTCCTATGACAGCAAGAACCAGTTCGCCTCGGTCAAGCTCAGCCTGCCTGCTGCGCTCAAGGGCCAGCCAGACCTGCACGCCCGCCTTTACGCCGGGGCGGTGCGCGATCTGCGCCAGTTCGTCGAGGGCGCCCAGGCCGACCGGACCGAGGCCGGCGGCGACGGCGGCATGGCTCCGTATGAGAAGCTGATCACCGTCGAGGCCGGGGCGGAAACGGGCAAGCTGTTCAGCCTGCGCCGCGAGGATTACGATTTCACCGGCGGCGCGCACGGCAACACCCTGTTCACCGGCGTGCTGTGGGACAAGGCGCTGAAGCGCCAGATCACGATCGCCGACCTGTTCCGCAAGGGCGCCGACTTCGCCGTCCTGGACCAGGCCCTGTGCAACGCCGTCAATCAGGCCAAGGGCGTCCGCTCACCGGGCGCCCAGCCGGTCAGCCTGACGGGCAAGGACTGGTCCTGCCCCCCCGCCGCCCAGACGCCCTTCGTCCTGACCCCCGGCACGGTTCCGGGCAAGGCGGGCGGCCTGACCTTCATGATCGGCGCCTATCAGGTTGGACCCTATTCCGACGGCGCCTATTCCATCGCCGTGCCCCAGTCCGTCTTCCGCGCCCTGCTGAACCCCGCCTATGCCGACGAGTTCGCCGGTCAGCCGGTCAAGAGCGGGGATGTGACGCCGACCCGCGGATAAGCGCGACGCCTCTCCCTCCCCTTCATGGGGAGGGTGGCTGAGCCCGCAGGGCGAAGCCGGGTGGGGGCGGCAAGGCAAATCAAGCGCCGCGCCTGGTATCACCAAGCCCTCCCCACCCGGTCTCCGCTTCGCGTCGACCACCCTCCCCCTTCGTGGGAGGGAGAATGTCGCGCCTACTTCAGAAACGCATCCACCAGTTCGCCGAACCGCCCCGGCTGATCCGCCATGATGAAATGGCGGCTGTCATCGACACGGATCAGCTTCACCCCCGGCAGGGTCGTATACTCGCGCGCCCACAGGGCGTCGGCCATGGCGGCGGGCGCCCCGCCGTCGGCGTCTGACGCATACAGCGCCGTGACCGGCGTGCGCATGGCTGCCAGGCCAGGTCGGGCGTCGGTGGTCATCACGTCGCGCATGGCGGCGGCGATGGCGTGACGGTCGGACGCCAGACTCCACCGCACGATGGCCTCGCGCGTCGCCGGATCGCGGGCCATTCCGGCGCCGGTCTGCGCCTGACTGGCGGCGAAGGCGTCGTCGGGCATGGCGATCAGGGTCTGGGCCATGTTGGCGGCGATGGGCGCGGCGGTTTCGACCGTGGCGGTGGGACCGTACAGGGCGCTGAAGAAGGGCAGGCTGTCGACGCTCATCAATCGGCCGACCGTCTGCGGATGCGTCTGCGCCAGCCGCAGTCCCACCAGGGCGCCCATCGAATGGCCGATGACGGCGGGCTGGTTCAGCCCCTGCTCGCGGACATAGCGGGCCAGTTCGTCCACCACCGGCTGGACGAAGGCGCCGTCGCCATGGCTCCACGGCTCCCCGGCGAAGCCCGCCAGTTGCACCAGATGCACCCGATGGGTCGCCTTCAGCCGCTCGGCCTGGGCGGTCCATACCTCGCGAGACGAAGCCAGACCGGGGATCAGAATGACGTCAGGGCCGGACCCCGCCACCTGCACGCTGAGACGATCGGAGGCGAAGGCGGCGGGCGCCTGAACCGGCGCGGGTTCAGCCAGGGCCGGCCCGGCCATGACGCCCGCCCCGATGGACACGCCGGCGATGGAGGCGAGGAACAGGGCGCGCAGGGGCGAGCGCCCTCCGGATTGACGGAGATGCAGCATGGTCTTGATCCTTGTGTGTGAGGGGTGCGTCCGCCGGATCAACCGGCGTGCGGGTTTGCGAAAATCTCTTCCACCGGCCGCTCGAACAGGGCGGCGATGCGATAGGCGAGGTCCAGCGACGGATCGTGTTTCTCGGTCTCCAGGGCGTTGACCGCCTGACGCGAGACGCCCAGCGCCTGACCCAGCTGTTCCTGGGTCCAGTCACGCTCGACCCGCAGCAGCTTCAACCGGTTCCGCATCAGCGCGAGCTCCGGATCAGCGGCGAGATCAGGCCGAACACCGCCCAGAACAGCGGATAGATCAGCCAGCCCTCGGCGTGCGGCGCCCCGGCGAAGCTTTCGCCAAAGCCCCAGGCGCTGAACAGGGCCATCGACACGCCCGAGGCGACGATGAACCGCTTGGCCGTCAGGGCGCGGACGAACTCGTCGGATTCGCGCAGATAGCTCAGCATCGCCCAGATCTGCCCCGCGATCGGCGCAGACACCGCCAGCGCCAGGATCCAGGCGGCAGGCGTGTTCTGGATGCGGTCGAACGCGCCGCCGATGATGGCGACCATCACCGCCGTATAGCCGCCCATGAAGGCCATGGTGCGGAAGCCGTATTTCCTGGCGGCCGAGGTCCTAGGCTTTTCGCTGATGCAGTCCATTGGAAGGCGCTCCTGACTTTGTGTAAGGATAACCTTACATGCGCGATATGTCATGTCAACCTGACTTTTTATCAGGATAGCCTGACATCTAAGCTCAGGTCGCGTCCTTTTGGAAAACGGGCTAGACTGCCCCCATGGCCGCCGCCCCGCGCATCTCGCCCGCCGTGCTGTTCACGCCCGAGGAATGGGCGCCATTCCAAAGCCGCAGCGTCTGGACGGGGCCGCTTCTGGTCGCGCACTGCTGGGGCGTCATCGCCCTGGCCATAGCGACGGGCGTGATCTGGCCGCTGCTGATCCCGGTCTGCGTGGCGGTGATCGGCACGCGCCAGCTGGGCCTGGCCATTCTGATGCACGAGGCGGCGCATGGCGGCCTGTCCAGGAATGCGCGGTTGAACGATTTTCTCGGCCACTGGCTGTGCGCCGTGCCGATCGGGGCCAGCCTGACGGCCTATCGCCCGTATCACCTGAATCACCACCGCTTCGCCCAGAACCCGGAAGACCCCGACCTGATGCTGTCGGCGCCCTTTCCCGTCACGCCCGCCTCGCTACGCCGCAAGATCGTCCGCGACCTGACCGGCCAGACCTTCTTCAAGCAGCGGGTGCTGCTGCCGCTGGCCATAAGGCGTCGGGGCGCCGTCTTGGCGGACGAAGCCGCCCACGACTACGATTCCATCGTCACGGGCCGGTCGGTTGCCCCCTTCCTGATCGTCAACGCCGCCATGCTGGCCGCCTTTGTCGCGACCGGCCTGTGGTGGGCATGGTTCGCCCTGTGGCTGCTGCCCATGGCGACCTGGTTCCCGATGGTGACGCGGCTGCGGAACATCGCCGAACATGCCTGCGTCGAAGGCTCGGCGACCGACGCCTTCCGCGCCGCCCGCACCACCCGCGCCGCCTGGTGGGAGCGCGCCTTTATCGCCCCTTACTGGGTCAATTTCCACGCCGAGCATCACCTGTTCATGCACGTCCCCTGCTGGCAGCTGCCGCGTCTGCACCGCGCGGTTCGCGCCAGGCCCCGGGGCGCGGACATGGAGGTGACGTCCGGCTACGTCGAGGTGCTGCGGCTGGCCGCCTCGCGTCGCTGATCCGTCTGGCCTAGAAGCGCGCCATGCGCCTGACGCCCGAGAACGCCCCCGAGTTCATCCGCCAGAACACCCGCCTGCAGCCGGTCTCGCACACACCCGAGATTTCGCTGTGGATGGCGGACGAGGTCACGCCGATCTGGCGTCTGACGGAGGAAGAACTGGGCCAGATGGGCCTGCCGCCGCCCTTCTGGGCCTTCGCTTGGGCGGGCGGTCAGGCGCTGGCGCGCTGGCTGCTGGATCACCCGGAAGAGGTCGCGGGCAAGAGAGTCATCGACCTGGCCACCGGCTCGGGCCTGGTCGCGGTCGCGGCGATGAAGGCCGGCGCGGCCTATGTCCTGGCCGCCGACATCGACCCCTTCTGCGCCGCCGCCGTGGCCGCGAATGCGCGGGCGAACGGGGTCCAGATCGCCTTCATCGACGCCAACCTTCTGGACGCGCCGCCGCCCGCCGTCGATGTGATCTGCGCCGGCGACGTTTTCTATGAAAGGCCGATGGCCGAGGCGATGATGGCCTGGCTGACCCGCGCCCGCGCCAACGGCACGCGCGTCATCGTCGGCGATCCGGGCCGCAGCTATTTCCCGAAATCCGGCCTGACCCTGCTGGCCGAATACAGCGTGCCGACGACGCGCGAGCTGGAGGATCAGGAGGTCAAGCGCTCGCGCGTCTGGAACCTGGACTAGCTGTAGGTCGGTCTGGCCGCCTCGACCCCCGCCGCGCGCTGGCCACGATGACGACCTTCGGCGAATTCCTCGATCATCTTCGCATTGAAGGCCGGGATGTCGTCGGGCATGCGGCTGGTGACCAGGCCCTCGTCCACCACCACCTCTTCATCGACCACAGTGGCTCCGGCGTTCTTCAGGTCGATGCGGATGGTCTTGTAGCCGGTCAGGGTGCGCCCCTCGACCACGCCCGCGTCGATCAGGATCCACGGCGCATGGCAGATGGCGGCCACCGGCTTGCCCGCGTCAAAGAAGGCCCGCACGAAGGCGACCGCGTCCTTGTCACCGCGCAGCTGGTCCGGGTTGGCCACGCCGCCAGGCAGCAGCAGGGCGTCATAGACACCGGCGTCCGTCTGGCTCAGCGTTGTGTCCACCGCGATGGCGTCGCCCGGCGTCAGATGGTTGAAGCCCTGGATCGAGCCCGGTTTCAACGAAACCACGGCGACCGTCGCGCCTGCGGTCTTCAGCGCCTCGACGGGCTTCAGCAGTTCGATCTGCTCGACGCCGTCGGTGGCCAGGACGGCGACGGTCTTTCCGGTCAATTGACCCATGGGTGTCTCCTTCGAAATCGCGGTGTTGAGGAGATCGATCAACCCCGGCCGGGCGCATCGGTTGCGGCCACGCTTGGCCCCGCGACGATCCGCGCCCATCTTGAAGCCATGCGCACGCTTCTGCCGCTGCTGATCCTGTCGCTTGCGACGCCCGCCCTGGCCCAGACACGCCCGGGCGAGCCGTATCCGCAGATGAGCGTGGGCGAGCGGCATCGCTATGAAATGGACCGCCTGCGCGCCGTCAACGACGGTCAGGCGGCGCTGGCGCGTCAACAGGCGATCCAGGCACAGTTGACGGTGCTGCAGCTTGAGGCCGCTCGCCAACCTGCGCCGCCCCTGCCCTCGTCCACGCCCTATGTCCGGTCGCCTGAGGATGAACGCGCCGAACGCGAAGCCGCTACGGCCCGGCGAGAGGCGACCCGGACTGCGGTGGGTCAGATCGACGACTGGCTGGATCGCGGTCGCCAACAGCCTCGCTGAAGCATCCCTTCCCCTCGCTTCGCGTTAGCGCGTAGCTTGGGGTGATTGGACGAAAGGCCGGGATCATGCGTTGGCAAGGTGGGCGTCGCGGCGGCGGCGGGATCGAGGATCGGCGGGGACTGGGCGGCGGCGCCCTGACCGGCGGCGGCATCGGCGTCGGCATACTGGCCCTGATCGGATATTTCGTCTTTGGCATCGACCCGTCGACCACGACCCGGCTGGCCAGTCAGATGGGCGGCGTGGGCGCGGCGGAGCAACAGGGTAAGGCCGGCACGCCCGAGGATCAGGCGGGACAGTTCGTCGATGTCGTCGGCGGCAATATCAACGATGTCTGGAAGACCAGGCTGAACGGCTATACCGCGCCGGGTGTGGTCATCTACGAACAGGGCACACAGACAGGCTGCGGCTTGGGCCAGGCGGCGATGGGGCCGTTCTACTGTCCCACCGATCAGAAGGTCTATCTGGATCTCGGCTTCTGGCAGGAGATGGAGACCAAGCTGGGCGCGTCCGGCGCCGACTTCGCCCGCGCCTATGTCATCGCCCACGAGTTCGGTCACCACGTCCAGACCCTGACCGGCGCCAGCCAGCAGGTGCAGCGCGCCCAGCGCACCGCCCGCAGCGAAGCGGACGGCAACCGCCATTCCGTGGCGCTGGAGCTTCAGGCCGATTGCTACGCCGGGGTCTGGGCAGCCAACGCCTCGGCCGCATCGGGCGGGGCCGTGGCGCTGGAGCCGGGCGATCTGGAGGAGGGCATGAAGACCGCCAACGCCATCGGCGACGACACCCTGCAACGGCGGGGCGGCGGGCGGGTCGTGCCCGAGGCCTTCACCCACGGCTCCTCGGCCGAGCGGGTCGAATGGCTGCGGCGCGGCTATCAGTCAGGCGATCCCGCCGTGTGCGACACCTTTGCGCGACTCTGACGACCGCAGGTAGTTTCTTTCGCGAACGCTTGGCGACCGGGGCCGACACGGGCAAAAAGACGCCGTGTCACAGCCTGCCCCCACCGCCCGTTCGGCCCTGGCCGACGCCCGTCGCATCGTCGTCAAGATCGGCTCGTCGCTGGTCGTGGACGCAAAGTCGCGCGCACCGGCCACCGACTGGCTGGCCGCGCTGGCCGACGATCTGGCGACACTGAAGAAGGCGGGCCGCGAGGTCATTGTCGTGTCGTCCGGCGCGGTCGCCCTGGGGCGCGGACGACTGGGCCTGTCACGCAACGCCCGGCTGGACGAGAAACAGGCGGCGGCGGCCGTGGGACAGTCGCTGCTGATGCAGGCCTGGGACGAGGCGCTGCGCCCCCAGGGGCTGACGGTCGCGCAACTGCTGCTGACCCGCGACGACACCGAGCGTCGCCGCCGCTGGCTGAACGCCCGCGCCACGCTGGAGGCCCTGCTGAAACTGGGCGCCGTGCCGGTGGTCAACGAGAACGACACCGTCACCACCGAGGAAATCCGCTACGGCGACAATGACCGGCTGGCCGCCCGCACGGCGCAGCTGGCGCGGGCCGATCTGCTGATCCTGCTGTCCGACATCGACGGCCTGTACAGCGCCGACCCACGCCGCGATCCGGATGCGCGCCACCTGCCGCTGGTCGAGGCGCTGACGCCGGAGATCCTGGCCTGCGCCGGGGCCGCCAACGCCGAGGCCGACGTGGGCACCGGCGGCATGCGCACCAAGCTGGAGGCGGCGCGTATCGCCCGCTCGGCCGGGTGCGCCACCCTGATCGTCTCGGGACTGACGCCCCACCCGCTGAAGGCGCTTCAGGACGGCGCCGCCGCGACCCTGATCACCGCCCCGGCCACGCCGCTGGCCGCCTACAAACAATGGATCGCCGGCAGTCTGGAGCCGGCGGGCGTCCTGACCGTGGATGACGGCGCCCTCACCGCCCTGCGCGGCGGACGCAGCCTGCTGGTCTCGGGCGTGCGCGAGGTGCAGGGCCGGTTTGACCGTGGCGACAGCGTGCGCGTGGTCACCCCGGACGGCGCCCGCGTCGCGGTCGGTCTGGCCGCCTACGCCGCCGACGAGATGACCCGCATCCAGGGCCGTCACAGCGGCGAGATCGAGGCGCTGGTGGGCTATAAGGGGCCGGGCGTCGCCATCCACCGCGACGATCTGGTGCTGGAGGGCTGATCATGACCGACCTGATTGACCGCATGCTGGACATGGGCCGCCGCGCCCGCTTGGCCGCCGATGCCGTACGAAACGCGACGCCAGAGACCCGCACCGTGGCCCTGTCGGGCATGGCGGCCGCCGTGCGCGCTCGCGCCGACGCCATCCTGGCCGCCAACGCCCGCGACATCGAACGCGCCCGCAGCAACGGCATGGCCGAGGCGCAGATCGACCGGCTGGCGCTGAACCCGGCGCGGGTCGAGGCCATCGCCGCTGCCCTGGACGACATCGCCGCCCAACCCGACCCGCTGGGCGTCGAGACCGCGCGCTGGACCCGGCCCAATGGTCTGGATATCGCCCGCGTCCGCACCCCCATCGGCGTGCTGGCCATCATCTACGAGAGCCGGCCGAACGTGACCGCCGACACCGCCGCCCTGTGCGTGCGCGCGGGCAATGTCGCCATCCTGCGCTGCGGCTCGGATTGTCTGGACAGCTCGCTGGCGATCCATGGCGCGGTCGTTGAAGGCCTGACGGGCGCGGGCCTGCCCGGGGATGCGGTGCAACTGGTCGATACGCCGGACCGCGCCGCCGTCGGCGCCCTGCTGACCGGACTGCAGGGAACGGTCGATCTGCTGGTCCCGCGCGGCGGCAAGAGCCTGGTCGCCCGTGTCCAGGCCGAGGCGCGCGTGCCGGTGCTGGGCCATCTGGAGGGGCTGTGCCACACCTATCTGGACGCCGCCGCCGATCCGGCCATGGCGGTCGATATCGTCACCAACGCCAAGCTGCGTCGCACCTCGATCTGCGGTGCGACCGAGACCCTGCTGATCGACGCCGCCGCCGCCGAGCGTTTGCTGCCGCCGGTCGTCCAGGCCCTGATCGCCAAAGGCTGCGAACTGCGCGGCGACCCTGCCGCGCGCGTCATCATCCCGACCATGGCAGTTGCGGATGAGGCCGACTGGACCACCGAATATCTGGCCCCGATCCTGTCGGTCGCCGTGGTCAACGGCGTGGACGGCGCGGTCGATCACATCCGCCGCTACGGCTCCGGCCACACCGAGGCGATCGTGACCCATGACGCCGAAGCCGCCGCCCGCTTCCTGACGGCCGTCGATAGCGCCATCGTCATGTGGAACGCCTCGACCCAGTTCGCCGACGGCGGCGAGTTCGGCTTCGGCGGCGAGATCGGCATCTCCACCTCGCGCCTGCATGCGCGTGGGCCGGTCGGGGCCGAACAACTGACCAGCTACAAATACGTCGTGCGCGGGACGGGCCAGACGCGGGGCTAGACCACCGCCACCTCCAGCAATCGCGACACCGACAGGTCGCCGGCGCCCAGATCCAGCCGCACGCGTCGCCCCTCGAACGCGCCCATTCCTACCAGCGCGCGGGGGAATCCGGGCAGGCGGACATCAGCGTAAATTGGCACCCGTGCGGCCCGATGAACCGTCCCGCCGATGCTGATTTCGGCGGCCTCGACCACCGTCGAGGCAATGGCGCCGCCCAGAACAATGCTGGTTCCCGGCCGCGCAGGACGTCCGTCCAGCAGCCCCGCCTCGGTCGCCGCCTCTTGGCTGAGCGACAGCAAGGCCGAGGCGCCGGTGTCGATCACCGCTTCCAGCGACCGACCCTCGACCTCGACCGCCAACGACAGAGCCCCGCCCTTCAGCCGCGTCTCCAGCTCATGCAGATCGGCTGCGGGCGAGTGGGCGTGAGGGCGCGACAATCGCAGGCGGCGGCGCTCCGTATCCAGATCCAGCGTCAACAGACGCAGCACGTCCTGACCCAGGATCAGCGGCGTCCCCAGCCCCTCGGGCAAGGCCAGAGGGCCGAGATCCAGGACGGCGGCGCGTAGCCGGTTTAGGCCCAGCTGGCCGATCGCGACATCCAGCGTCACCCCCCGCCCGACCTGCGGCTGGCCGCCGACGCCAAAGGCGACCATGGGAATCTCGAAGACGGGCAGGTCGGCGCCCGCAGCGGTCAGGCCGGCGACCAGGGCGCGGTCGATCACCGAATATTGCGCCCCGCTGTCGATCAAGGCCGCGACGTCACGCCCGGCGAGTCGGACCTGCACGGTCGGTGTCGAGGCAGCGGAGACATAGGGCGTCCAGCCTGTGCTTTCGCCCTCGCCTGTGAAGGCGACCCGGGGCGCGGGCCACAGCAGATGATCGCGGACCCACCAGGCCCCGCCCAGGCCGCCGGCCAACAGGCCCAGCCGGATCAGAAGATCGCGTCGCTTCATCACCACAGACATGAGGCCGAACGTCGTCGAACGCCAGAGAGAGGCCCGCGAAACGCCGTCACAGCCGGTATTTCTACATGACGACAGCGAACGGGGCCGATACGAAGAGGAGGTGATGATCGCCTCTCCCTCTCCCGCCCTTTACCGCTCCACCCGCGATTCCAGCGACGGTCCCGGCGTCGATTTCACCGACGCCTTGCTGCGCGGCATCGCGCCCGACGGCGGCCTGTACATGCCGGCCGCCTGGCCGACCCTGCCCGCCGGCGCGACGGCGCCGGGCCAGACCTATGCGGCGATGGCCAGGGCGGCGATGGGCCCCTTCCTCGGCGACGCCCTGCCGGTTGGAGCGCTGGACCGCGCGCTGGATCGACTGGTCGCCGGCTTTGATCATTCGACGGTGACGCCCCTGGTCGAGCTGGAGCCCGACCTGTTCGTGCTGGAGCTGTTCCACGGTCCGACGGCGGCGTTCAAGGATTTGGCCATGCAACTGGTCGCCGCCCTGTCGGACGAGGCGCTGGCCGCCACGGGCGAACGGCTGACCCTGCTGACCGCCACCAGCGGCGACACCGGCGCTGCGGCAGTACGCGCCTTTGCGGGGGCCGAGCGCATCAATCTGGTGGTGCTGCACCCGCTGGACCGAGTCTCGCCCGTGCAACGCAAACAGATGACGACGGTCCAGGCGGACAACGTCCTGAACCTGGCCGTGCGCGGCGATTTCGACGACTGCCAGCGTCTGGTGAAGGGACTGTTGGCGGACGAAAGCCTGCGCGGCGGGCGGCGGCTTTCCTCGGTCAATTCGATCAACTGGGGCCGGCTGGCAGGCCAGATTCCGTACTATGTCTCGGCCACGGCCCAACTGGGCCAGGCGGCGACCTTCGTCGTGCCGACCGGCAATTTCGGCGACGCGTTTGCGGGGATCGCGGCGCGCAAGATGGGTCTGCCCGCGCGCAACTTCGTCGCCGCCGTCAACCAGAACGACGCCCTGGCCCGCGCCATCAACGACGGTGTCTACGCCCGCCGCCCGGCTGTCGAGAGTGGCAGCGTGTCGATGGACGTTCAGGCGCCCTCGAACTTTGAACGGCTGGTGTTTGAGGCGTCCGGCCGCGACGCCGACGCGACCCGCGCGGTGTTCGAAACCTTCGCCCGCGACGGGTCGGTCATCCTGCCCCCCGACCTGCTGGCCGCGCTGCGGGCACAGGTCGCGGCCGTCTCCATCGACGAGGCCGGCACCCGCGCCGAGATCGCCCGCGCCCATGCCGACTGGGGCCGCGTCGTCTGTCCGCACACCGCCGTCGCCCTGGCCGCCGCGCAGACGCTGGATCGCGCAGAAGGCCCCGTCGTCGCCCTGTCCACCGCCCATCCGTCGAAATTCGGCGCCTTCGTCTCGGGCGTTCTGGGCTTCGAGCCCGAGCCCGCGCCCGTCATTCGCGCTCTGGGCGAGCGTCCCGAACGCCTGACGATCATCGACAACACACCCGAGGCGGCGCTGGCGGCGGTGAAGGGCTTTGTCGCCTAGCTTTCCGAAGCGGGTCGCCTAGATCATGGAGGCAAGGAGCCCGCCATGATCGACACCCCCGCCAGGACCGCCGTCCTCTATCGCATGGTGATGAAGGACCACGTCTGTCCCTGGGGTCTGCGCGCCCGGCATCTGCTGCGCCGCCGGGGCTATCAGGTCGATGACCGCTGGCTGGAAACGCGCCAGGCGACCGACGCCTTCAAGGCCGAACTCGGGGTCAAGACGACGCCCCAAACCTTCATCGACGGCGCCCGCATCGGCGGCTACGACGACCTGCGGCGCTTCTTCGGGCTGAAGGTGCGTGATCCGAAGGCGCTAACCTATACGCCGGTGCTGGTGGTCTTCGCGGTCACGGCCCTGATGGCGCTGGCGGCCAGCCATGCGGCGTTCGGATCGCCCTTCACCGTCCGTGCGGGCGAATGGTTCATCGCCTTCAGTATGTGCGCCCTGGCGATGCTGAAGCTGCAGAACCTGGACAGCTTCGCGACCATGTTCCTGAACTACGACCTGCTGGCCAAACGGTGGGTTCCGTATGGCCGGGTCTATCCGTTTGCGGAGCTGGGGGCCGGGGTGTTGATGGCGGCGCACGCCCTCACCTGGCTGTCGGCGCCCGTCGCCCTGTTCATCGCCGGGATCGGCGCGGTCTCGGTGTTCAAGGCGGTCTATGTCGACAAGCGTGAGCTGAAATGCGCCTGCGTCGGCGGCGACAGCAATGTGCCGCTGGGCTTTCTGTCACTGACCGAGAACCTGATGATGATCGCCATGGCCGTGTGGATGCTGGCCCGGATCTAGGGGGTCAGGCCACCTGTTCCGCCGCCCAGTAGTCCAGCCGCCTTAGGAAGGGCGCCGGATCCTTGGGCGTGACCAGATTGGCCGGGTCGTGGAACAAGCGGTCATGCAGCCGGGTCAGGGTAAAGCGTACCGCGGCCGCCGCGCCCAGCGCCGGCAGGGCCGCCTGCTCGGCCACACTCAGGGGGCGGACGCTCTCATACCCCTTCTGAAAGGCGCGCAGGGCGGCCCGTATCGGTCGCCCCTCGGCGTCAAAACCCCAGGCGCTGAGCGCGATGGCCAGATCGTAGGCAAAGGCGTCGTCGCAGGCGAAATAGAAATCGATCACCCCGCCGATATCGCCGCCGTCGAACAGCACATTGTCGGGGAAATAGTCCGCATGGATCGGACCGCGCGGCAGGTTCGGATCCGCCCACGATTCCGCCGCGCGCGACAGCATCTTCCTGATCCGCTCCAGCATCGCCCGTTCTTCACCCGTTGCGACGGTGTCGCAGCGCGCGGCCAGCGTCGTCCAGGCGTCCGGCCCCACCGGATTGGCACGGGTCATGGCGAACCCTTGGGCGTCCAGATGCAGCAGGGCCAGCACCTGCCCCGCGCGATACCGGTCCCGCTCTGACGGCGCGCGCAGCCAGGCGCCAGGCGCCCAGTTCACCACCGCCGCCGCCCGCCCGTTCAGCCGCCCGATCAGCTGTCCGCGCCGATCCGTAACGGGCGCCGGCGTCGGGAAACCAGCCGCTGCCAGTCGCCGCGTCAGCCTCAGGCAATAGGGCAGCGCCGCCGCGTCCGTGCGTCCCTCGAACAGGGTCAGGACGAACCGCCCCGCCGTGGTGTCCAGGCGATAGTTGGTGTTCTCCACCCCCTCGACGATCGGCTCCAGCGCGGTCAGTTCGCCCAGGTCATGGTCGGCCAGGAACGCCTGGGCCTCGGCTTCGGATACGGGGGTGAAGACGGCCATCGTGGAACTTCAAATTCGGGCTTCGGCGCGGGCGCGCATCAGGTCGTTCAGGTCGGCCAGCAGGCTTTCAGCCGTGGCCCAGCGGCCGGCGCCGCGTCCGCGACACGTCCACACCCGACCGCCCTGACCGATGACCTTCAAGGCGTTGCCCTCTCCGCGCAGGGACAGGAAAAGGGGATCCACCCCCTCGGCGTCAAGTCGCACGGCGGCGGACAGGCCCGTCTCTTCGGCGCGGCAGGACGCGACCTGACGCGCATCGCCCGTGGGCGCGGCCTCGGCGGACAGCACGTCGCGGGCGATCTCGGACGGCGCGGCGCCGAACGCCTCATAGGCCAGCAGCTTCACCTTGGCGGCGGCGTCGTGGCCCTCCAGATCGGCCGAGGGATCTTCCTCGGCAAAGCCGGCCAGCCGCGCTTCGTGCAACGCCTGATCGAAGGCAGCGCCCTGGCCCAGCCGCTCCAGCATGAAGTTGACGGTGCCGTTCAACACCGCCTCGAAGGCTACGACCGGCCCGGCGGCGCGCGCCGCGCGGATGGTCTCGACCATGGGCGAGCCGCCGCCGACCGAGGCCGACCACAGCACCCGCGCGCCCTTGTCGGCGGCCAGGACCAGAAGCCCGCCGGGGTCGCGCGCGACGGCCTGCTTGTTGGCGCTGGCCACGTCCACGCCGCGTTCCAGCGCCGCGCGGACCAGGGCGTATCCCGCCTCGCCGTCCGACAGGGCCTCCAGCAGCACCTCGGGGCGCCGGTCCAGCAGATCGGCCGGATCGGTCACGAACAGATGGGCGGGACAGTCGATGTCGCGCGGCTTGAGCGGATTGCGCACCAGCACGCCCACCACCTCGAACCGCGGATCCGGCAGCAGGCGGCGTAGCGCCCCGCCGCCGACCACGCCGCACCCGGCCACCGCGACGCGCAGGCGTTTCTGCGGACGCGCCGGCGCGGGCGCTTCGGACCGGTCGCCGATCAGGGTGTGGTCGGCGCGGCCCAGGGCGGCGATCTCGATCTGCACGCCGCGCTGGCGGCCCAGGTCGATGGCGTCCGTCTGGACCAGGCGTCCGCCCAAGCGACACGCCTCGTCCCAGCTGGCGTATGCGAAACGGCGGGCCGCGCCGCGCGCCGGATCGTGGTCGTACAGGCCGTCGACATCCTTCACCAGTCGCACCCGGTCCAGCCCCAGTTCAGCGGCCAGGAAGGCGGCTGTCAAATCCGATCCGCCGCGTCCCAGCAAGGCCACGCGCCCGTCCGCCCGCACGGCGCCGAAGCCGGGCGCCACCACCACCTGATGCGCCACCAGCGCAGCCTTCAATCCGTCGCCGACCAGGGCCAGCGGATGAGCGTGCTCGGACGGCCCGGCGGCCAACAGGCCCAGTTCGCGCACCGACAGGGCCCGGGCATCCAGGCCGACACGGTCGCAGGCGATGGCCACCAGCGCCGCCGCCCGTTCTTCGCCCAGGGCCACATAGGCGGGCAACAGGTCGTTGTCGTGCGCCAGGCCCAAGGCCCGCGCCTCGGACAGCAGCCGGTCCGTCTCGCCCGCCAGGGCCGAGACCACCGCCACCACCCGGCGCCCGGCGCGGACATGGGCATAGATTTCAGACGCCACGGCCGGGGCGTCGGCGGGCGAGGTCAGCACCGAACTGCCGAACTTCAGCACCACGACGGCGGCGGGATCAAGCGCGCCCGCCAGATTGGCGACGGGGGCGGGGCGGCTGTGCAGGGCGACGACGGACATGGGATTTCTCGATTTTTCGAAGGCGGCGTGGGGAGGCGGCGAAACGGGCAAAGAAAAACCCCGCCCGGGCGAACCGGGCGGGGTTTGGGTGTGTGGCTGAGACCTGTGCTCGGCGCGCGCTACCCTCTCCCCACCCGACGGGTGGCGGTGATGGTGGTACCCATGGTCATACCGATGACGCCGGCCATCCGGCCGGTCGTGTCGTCAGCGATGAGAAGGGCGCGCAGCGTCATGGGGAGTAGCGGACAGGTCCGGTTGAAACGTGGCCCAAGCCTGATGCATGGGCGCGGCCGCCGTCAAGCCTCAATGGTGAAATTTTTCCACTAGCGACAACCTGTAGCATTTTTGACCACGCAGTCGCGATTGTTCGCGACATTGAGGTTGAAAATTTCACTTGACGATCCGGCTGCGTTTTCGCCACCGTAGGGGCGCTCATCAAGACCGGCTGAGGGATAGGCCCTTTGACGCCGGGGCAACCATCGGGGACACCCCCCGAAACGGTGCCAACTCCTGCGGGGATTCCGTCACCGGATTCCGCGAGAGATGAGGGACGCGTCGGCAGGCGACGCGACCACCGTCTGTCGACGCATGGGTCCTTGCCGGGCGTGATCGCCAAGCCGGACGCCACGAATGACCCTCGCCTTCCCCGAAACGACTTCCGAACCTCGCTGTCGCCCCGCGCCGGCTCGCCGTCCGGCGGCCATCGGCCGGGGCGTGCCCGCCGCGACCGACGTGTTCGCCGACATCCCCGCCGACTTCCGCCTGGCGTCGGGCGAACGCCTGTCGCAAGGCCGCGTGGCCGGACGCCTGCACGGCCCGGCCGGGGCGCCGCTGATCATCGTCGCGGGCGGCATTTCCTCGGATCGTTGCGTGCACCGGACCGAGACGCGCGGCCTGGGTTGGTGGTCGGGCGCCGTGGCGCCGGGCGCGCCGATCGACCTGACCCGGTTTCAGGTTCTGGCCTTTGATTTCGCGCCAGATTTCGGCCCCGAGGCCATCGAGGCGAAGACGCCGCTGACCGTCACCACCCACGACCAGGCGCGCCTGCTGGCCCTGCTGCTGGACCGGATCGGGGCGGCCTCGGCGGCGGCCTTCGTCGGCTGCTCCTACGGCGGCATGATCGCCCTGGCCTTCGCCGAGCTGTTCCCCGCGCGGGTCGAGCAGCTGGTGGTGGTTTCGGGCGCCCACCGGCCCCATCCGCTGGCCACCGCCTGGCGCGGAATCCAGCGGCGCATCCTGCAACTGGGCCTGGCCTCTGGCCGAACGGACGAGGCGATCTCGCTGGCCCGCGAACTGGCCATGACCACCTATCGCACGCCTGAGGAATTCGGCCTGCGCTTCGACGTGGCCGCGCCGGACCGGGCGGGCCAGACCTATCCGGTCTGTGACTATCTGCGCTCACGCGGGCGCGCTTATCGCGACCGCACCAGCCCATCGCGCTGGCTGACGCTGTCGGATTCCATCGACCGTCACAGCGTCACGCCCGAGGCGGTCCGCACACCGACCACCCTGGTCGGCTTCACCTCCGATCGCCTGTGCCCGATCGAGGACATGCAGGAGCTGGCCGACCGCCTGCCCGCCCTGTTCCGCTTCGTCCAGGCCCCCTCCCTCTACGGCCACGACGCCTTCCTGAAGGAAGACGCCCTGGTCGCCGACATCCTGTGCGCCGCCCTGAAGGACATCGCCCAATGACCCGCCCGACCGATCCCCGCACCCTCGCTGCCCGCACCGGCGTCGATCAGGATACGGCCCACGGCGCGGTCATGCCGCCGCTGTATCTGTCGTCGAACTATTCCTTCGCCGGCTTCGACCAGAAGCGTCGCTACGACTATTCGCGCTCGGGCAATCCGACCCGCGACGTGCTGGCCGAGACCCTGGCCGGGCTGGAGGGCGGCGCCGGCTGCGTGGTCACGGCCACCGGCATGGCGGCGGTCGACCTGCCACTGTCGCTGCTGAACCCCGGCGACCTGCTGATCGCGCCGCACGACTGTTACGGCGGCACCCATCGCCTGCTGACCGCCCGAGCCAGGAAGAGTCATTTCCGCCTGGCCTTCGTCGATCAGAACGACGGCGCGGCCATGGACGCCGCCCTGGCCGACGGCGCGAAACTGGTGCTGGTCGAGACGCCGTCCAACCCCCTGCTGCGCGTCGTCGATGTGGCCGAGGTCTGTCGCCGCGCCCATGCCGTGGGGGCCAAGGTGGTGGCCGACAACACCTTCCTGTCGCCGGCCCTGCAACGCCCGCTGGAGCTGGGGGCCGACATCGTCGTTCACTCGACCACCAAATACATCAACGGCCATTCCGACGTGGTCGGCGGCGCGGTCATCTGCGCCGACCCCCGCGACCACGACGAGCTGGCGTGGTGGGCCAACTGCCTGGGGGTCACGGGCTCGCCGTTCGACGCCTATCTGACCCTGCGCGGCGTGCGCACCCTGTTCGCGCGGATCGAGCGGCAGCAGGCGACGGCCGACGCCGTGGCCCGCGTGCTGGACGCCCATCCGGCGGTGCGTACCGTCCACTATCCGGGCCTGGCCTCCCACCCCGGTCACGATCTGGCCGCGCGTCAGCAGCTGGGCTTCGGCGCCATGCTGTCGTTCGAACTGGATGGGGGTGTCGAGGCGGTCCGCGCCCTGGTCGAGGATCTGGAGGTCTTCACCCTGGCGGAATCGCTGGGCGGGGTCGAAAGCCTGATCGCCCACCCGGCCACCATGACCCACGCCGCCATGGACGCCGAGGCGCGCCGCATCGCCGGCATCGGCGACGGCCTGCTGCGCCTGTCGGTCGGGCTGGAGCATCAGGACGACCTGATCGCCGACCTGACCCGTGCGCTGGACGCCTTGCCGGCGGCGATCGCCAAGGCGGCCTGATTGTCAGCGGTGACAGGCGGTCCATCCGGCGCCCCCCGGGCCGGATGGACCGCCATCGCCACGGAACAGCCCTCCCGGCCCCAGGCGAAGAACAGCGAACTTCCCCCGAAGTCCGCTGTCCCATATCTGGACACAAGCCGAACGGCGTTGTCCACGCCCCTCGCCCTCAAGGCGAGGTTTAAGCTTAACAAGCGTGGCTTTTAGGCCACCGTCAGCGGGACCGGCCGAAGGGCACGACCTTGTTGTCGCCGTCGTGGCCGATGTCCGCCTCGCCCAAAAACGGAATGCCCGACCGCGCGCACCAGTAGCGGACGATCTCTTCCGGCGTCTGGCCAAAGTCCGGCTCGTTATAGGTGATGTCGCTGACGCGACCCAGGCGGATGCCCGCGACCCGGCGGATCGAGGCCTGGCCGGTCAGGTGGAACATCATCCGGTCGATCCGGTACAGCGCCTCGGACACCTCCTCCAGCATCAGGACATGTCCGGTCAGGTCCGGCTCCAGCGCCGTGCCGATCAGCTGGTCCAGGATGGTCAGGTTGAAGGCCACGGCCGGGCGATCGTCCAGATTCGGCTCCAGCCCCGAGGTCTTGCCCTTGGTCAGCCAGTCGATCGACCGCTGCACCGTCTGCGGCCCGGTGCGCCGGTTGATGTCGGACACCATCGGTCCGTGGGCGACGTGCGGGAACCCGGCCTTGTAGAGCGCAGCCAGTATGCTGCCCGCGTCGGAATAGCCCAGGTAACGCTTGCTCCGCGCCTCAGGCCCCAGCCCCTGCACCACCGCTTCGGCGATCCGGCACGAGCCATAGCCGCCGCGCGCGAACCACACGGCGCCCAGACGCGGGTCGTTGGCGAATTCGATGACCGCGCGGGCGCGGGCGGCGTCGTCGCCGGCGAAATGGCCGTGGTTTTCGAAACTGGCCTCATGGAACACCAGGCCGACATCGCCGGTGGGATACCGTTCGGCCATGAAGGCCGTCATGCGATCGGCGGTTTCCCGACTGAAGCGGGACGAGGCGGCGACGACACCGATCTTCATGAACGACAGGCTCTGGTCTGATGCTGCGCCCGTGCTAGTCAGGCCGCCGGACCATCCCCGGTTTCGGCCCAAAAGATCAAGACGCAGATGCAGACGGACGCCCCCTACTTCTTTTGCGGCATCGGCGGCTCGGGCATGTTGCCGCTGGCGCTGATCGTTCAGGCGCGGGGCGCGCGGATCGAGGGCTCGGACCGGTCGCGCGACCAGGGCCGGACGCCCGAGAAATTCGCCTGGCTGCAAGATCACGGCGTCACCCTGCACCCCCAGGACGGATCGGGCGTCACGCGGGCGGAGCAGATCGTCGTCGCCTCGGGCGCGGTCGAGGATACGGTGCCCGACATCGCCGCCGCCCGCCGGGTGGGCGCGACGGTTTCGACCCGCCCCGAAATGCTCAGCCGGCTGTTCAACGCCGCCCCGACCTCGGTCGGCGTGGCCGGCACCAGCGGCAAGTCCACCATCACCGGCATGGTGGCCTGGATCCTGTCGCAGGCCGGACGCGACCCCACCGTGGTCAACGGCGCGGTGATGAAGAATTTCGTCGACGCCGACCATCCCTTCGCCAGCGCTTTGGTCGGCGCGCCCGATCTGTTCGTGGCCGAGGTGGATGAAAGCGACGGCTCCATCGCTCGCTATGATCCGACCGTGGCCGTGATCTCCAACATCTCGCTGGACCACAAGTCGATGGAGGAGTTACGCGACCTGTTCGGCGGCTTCGTGCATCGCGCGCGCCATGCGGTGCTGAACCTCGACAACCCGGAAACGGCGGCCTTGGCTCAAACCCTGTCGCAGGACGTGGCCCCCGATCGCATCGCCACCTTCGCCCTGGGAAACGAGAGCGCCGACCTGTCGGCCCATGATCTGGAGCCCCTGCCCGCCGGCATGCGTTTCGACCTGATCGAGCGCGAGAGCGGCGCGCGGCGCACGATGACGCTGAACGTGCCCGGCGCGCACAATGTCGCCAATGCCCTGGCCGCGCTGGGGGCCGTGCGGGCGCTGGGCGTCGATCTGGATCAGGCCATCGCCGCGCTTGAGACCTTTTCCGGCATTCGCCGCCGGATGGAGGTGGTCGGCACGGTGAACGGGATCACCGTCATCGACGACTTCGCCCACAACCCGGACAAGATCGCCGCGACGCTGAAGACGCTGCACGCCTTTGACGGACGCCTGCTGATCATGTTCCAGCCGCATGGCTTTGGCCCGCTGAAGCTGATGCAGGACGAGTTCGTTGAGGGTTTCGCGGGCCTGATGCGGCCCGACGACGTGCTGTTGATGCCCGAGCCCGTCTATTTCGGCGGCACCACCGATCGCAGCGTCGGCAGCGAGGACATCGCCCGGGGCGTGCGCGCGGCCGGCCTGCATGCCGAAGCGCTGGCCGACCGTCCGGCCTGCGGGGACCGGCTGGTGGAACTGGCGCGACCCGGCGACCGGATCGTGATCATGGGCGCGCGCGACGACACCCTGTCGGTCTTCGCGGCCGAGGTTCTGGACCGGCTGGCGGACTGATCCGCCATCGGATCAATTGTCGAAAACTCGTGTCAAAACATTCATTTCCGGACAAGCGCCTGTTAAGCTGAGCGGCCTAGACCCTGCCTGCGTAACAAGGGGCGGGCATGGCCAACAGCGGCGCCAGAATCGGCGATTTCGTGGAGCGGACCCAGGCGGCGTCGCCTGGGGCTGCCGGCTCGGATATTCTCGAACGCTTCCAGGCCGAACCCGACACCCTGGTCATCGCCGTGATCGACGCAGAGGATCGGCCGGTCGGCCTGATCGAACGCAACGCCCTCACCCTGAAGATGGCCGCCGAGTTCGGCCGCGCCCTGTACGCCCGCCGACCGGTGACCGCGCTGATGGACCCGGCGCCGTTGATCGTGGACGCCGACGCCCAGGTCGAGGCCCTGTTCCAGGGCATGGACGCGGCGGGCATCAACGCCCTGCTGAAGGGATTCATCGTCACCGCGAACGGGCGCTATGTCGGCGTCGGCTCGGGCCTGCAACTGCTTCAGGCGGGGGCCGCCGTGCATCGGCGCCGCGCGGAAACCCTCAGCGACCTGGCTCAAAATTTGGCCCGCGCCGAGGCCGAGGCCCGCGCCTCCAGCCGGGCCAAGTCGGAATTCCTGGCGGTGATGAGCCACGAGATCCGCACCCCGCTGAACGGCGTGCTGGGTGTCGCCGGCCTGATGGAGCGCGAGCTGACGCAGGACAGTCTACGCCCCCACGTCCGCACCATTCTCGATTCGGGCCACAGCCTGCTGCGCCTGCTGACCGATGCGCTGGACATGTCGCGGGCCGAGGCCGGCATGCTGACGCTGGAGACCGGGCCGGTGCATCTGGACGCGGTCGCCGCCGATCTGTCGGCCCTGTGGCGCCCCCGCGCCGAGGAACAGGCGCTGGACTTCACCGTCACCTGCGACACGGCCGGTCATGACTGGGTCATGGGCGACGAGATGCGGCTGAAGCAGTTGCTGAACAATCTGATCGGCAACGCCCTGAAATTCACCAAGACGGGCCGGGTCGCGGTGCGGATCACCAGCCGCTGGCAAGACGACGGCGTCGGCATCGAAGGCTGGGTCGACGACAGCGGACCCGGCGTGCCCGACGACAAGGCCGCCGCCATCTTCCAGCCCTTCAACACCGGCGACGCCGGGCGTGGCGGCGCGGGCGCCGGACTGGGTCTGGCGATCTGTCGCCAGATCGTCGAGCGGATGGAGGGCGAACTGACAGTGGCGCGATCCCCGTTCGGCGGCGCCCGTTTCCACTTCGGACTGCGCCTGCCCTGTTGCGGTCCCGAGATGCGCGTCGTGGCCACTCCGGCGGCCGAGCCGACGCCGCACGAGACGCTGCATGTGCTGGTGGTGGACGACAACGCCGCCAACCGTTTCGTAGCCGGGCGTGTGCTGGAGCTGTTCGGCTGCACCCACGAAACCGCCGAGGACGGACGTCAGGCGGTGGAGCGCGCGACCCTGGGCGGGCTGGATCTGATCCTGATGGACATCAAGATGCCGGTGATGGACGGCGTCACCGCCGCCCGCGCCATCCGCGCCCTGCCCGGCCCGGCATCCCGGGTCCCGATCCTGGCCCTGACCGCAAACGCCGACCCGCGCGACGAGGTCGAATATCGGGCCGCGGGCATGGGCGGCGTGGCCCAGAAGCCGATCCAGCCAGACACCCTGCTGAACGCCATTCGCCGGCTGCTGGAGGCACCGCCCCTGGAACAGGCGGCCTGATCGACGCAGGCGGCAACCTGGCGGCTTCCTGAGTATTGTAACGCTTGATGCAGGACCTC
>NZ_SDZL01000052.1 GCF_004210735.1 Brevundimonas sp. | reverse complement strand
CCAACACGCCGCCGCCGCCCAAGCTGCAAGTTCGCGAGCCTATTCTCTCGCCGGACGTGCCGCCGCCGCCGGTGACCGTGAACGTCGAGGCGACCAAGAAGGAAGACCGTGTCGAGTATTCGGGCCCGCCCGTTATCGTCCCCGGTCCGCCGCCGCCTCCGGCTCCGCCGGCTCCGCCGCGTCCTTCGGTGATCACCAACCCCTCGTGGGCCCGCCAACCGCGTGGTGAGTTCCCGAGCCGCGCCCAGTCGCGGAACATCGAAACGGGTTCGGCCACCGTCAACTGCGGCGTTAACCCCAACGGCTCGACGACCGATTGTAATATCGTGTCGGAAGATCCTGCGGGCGCCGGCTTCGGCCAGGCTGCGCTCACCGCCATGCGGAGCGCTCGCCTGCAACCGAGGCAGGTGGACGGTGTCGCGCAAGGTTCGCGCGTACAGTTCACCATGCGCTTCCGCCTCGAGTAGGACGGACCGTCGCACTGAACTCTGGAAACGCCCCGAGGCTTCGGCCTCGGGGCGTTTCTTTTTGCCCGAATGGCAACGCCTGTTGCGAAACCGCAAAGGTCAGTGCGACGTTAAGGGGGCTCAAGGAGACGCTTCCATGATCCGCACTCGAATCCCCGCCACCCGCACGCTTGTTCTGGCCGCCGCCGGCGCCGCCGCCCTGGCCGCCTGCGCCTATAACGAGGACCTGGGCCGCAATCAGTTGCTCATCGTCGATGACTCATCCCTGACAACCCAGGCTGACGCCGCCTGGGCCGAGACGCTGCGCACCAAGACGGTGTCGCGTGACGCGGCCCAGAACGCGCGCGTTCGGCGGGTCGGCGACCGCATCGTTCAGGCTGCGGGTCTGGGCGGCCGGACGTGGGAATACGCCGTCTTTGTCGATAACAGCCCCAACGCCTTCGTCTTGCCGTCCGGCAAGATCGGCGTGACCACCGCCCTTCTGGGGCTGGCGCGCAATGATGACCAGTTGGCCGCCGTTCTGGGCCACGAGGTCGGCCACGTCGTCGCCCGCCATGCCGCCGAGCGTTACTCCAGCACGGCTTTGGCCAGCGTGGGCTTGCAGGCCGTCCAGGGCGTCGCGGGCGACTATGCGCGCGCCGCCGGCGCCATCGGCGGTCTGGGCGCCCAGTACGGTGTCCTGCTGCCCTTCTCGCGCCGGGACGAGCTGGAGGCTGATCGCCTTGGCGTCGACTATATGCAGCGCGCGGGTTTCAAGCCGGCCGAGTCGGTCGCCCTGTGGCGGATCATGGCCGCCCAGCGCCAGACCGCGACGCCGGAATTCGCCTCGACCCACCCGTCGGACGCCAGCCGGATCGCGGCGCTGGAGCAGTATATCGCCAGCAAGGGCTGGGCCTGATCGCGTCACAGGAGGCGGCGCGGTGGAAATTCCTTCATCAGCGTATTGCCCGCGCGGGCGAGGGCCGCTAGATCACCGTCCTCGCGCGATGCGCCGCCTTAGCTCAGTTGGTTAGAGCGCCGGTTTGTGGAACCGGAGGTCCTCAGTTCAAGCCTGAGAGGCGGTACCATTCCTTCCCTGACGCATTCGCCGCCCGGCGACGTCAGATGGAACAGGAGCCGGCATGAGCGACGCCCCCGTCTGGGATCCCGGTCAGTACAATCGTTTTGAAGCCCAGCGTGATCGCGCCGCGCTCGATCTGCTTGTTCGCCTGCCGGACGATCTGAGACCCGCCGAAATCTGGGATCTGGGCTGCGGCACGGGCCAGCACGCCGCCCTGTTGAAGCGCCGTCATCCGGACGCCCGCGTGCACGGGCTGGATTCCAGCGCAACCATGCTGGACGAGGCGCGTCGCCTGTCCGGAGCCATCGACTAGATCCAGGGCGATCTGGTCGACTGGGCGCCGGATCGACCCGTCGATCTGATCCTGGCCAACGCCTCGCTGCAGTGGGCGCCGGATCATCGATCGCTCTTCCCGCGACTGGCCTCCACCCTGGCGCCTGGCGGCGTCCTGGCCGTGCAGATGCCGATGGCGTGGGAGAGCGTCCACCACACCCTGATGCGCGAAACCTCGGGACAGGGGCCGTGGGCCGGGGCGCTAAAGGGCGTCGACACCATCCGCTCGCTACTGCCTGTCGCCGACTATTACGACCTGCTCGCGTCTCTGTGCGGGGAGGTGGACATCTGGTCGACCACCTATCTGCATGCCCTGACCGGCCCCGATGCGGTGCTGGAATGGATGAAGGGCACGGCGCTGCGGCCTTATCTGACGACGCTCACCGATCCGGCGCAGTCCGCCGCTTTTCTTTCGGCGCTGGGCGCGCGGCTTTCGGCGGCCTTCCCGCGCCGCGCCGACGGGGTGACGCTGTTGCCGTTTCCGCGTCTGTTTCTGGTGGCGCGTCGCTGACGGTCTCCATCGTCGGCTTGCGCCGCAGATGCGCCACGGGCCGGTCCAGCCCCGCCAGTGCGGCCCGCGCGGCGCTGTATCCGGCGGCGACGGCGGGCTCATAAGCCTTCCAGTCGCGGATATCGATGCCGTCCGGGCGCGGCTGGATCAGCAGATCTGTGGCCGCGCGCGACTTCTCGACCTCGCTGTCCGTGGTCAGGGTCGCCGACCGCATCAGCACCGAAACGATCGGCGGCCCGCCCTTCCACGCGCCCGAGGTGATCCACCGCCACCACGACGGCGGATTCTCCAGCGTGGCGGGATCGACGCCCCGCGCCTGGGACATGTCGATGCCGACGATGGGGCCGGACGTCATCTGGCGCATGACCTCGGTCGGGAAATTCTTCAGCACCGCCCCGTCCACCAGCACCTGTCCGTCGATGACCACCGGCGGCATGACGCCTGGAATCGAGATCGAGGCCCGCATCGCCCGGCGCAGCAAGCCTTGCCGATGCACCTCGATCCGCCCGGTCGTCAGGTTCGACGACACGGCGAAGAAGGGCAGGGGCATGTCCTCGATCAGCGTATCCCCATAGGCCTCCTGCATCAGGCGGGCGACCTTGGACGAATGGGTCATGGCGATGATCGGAAACGCCAGATCCGACAGCGGGTCGGATTCGACGAAGGCCTTGCGGATGCGCCGCTCCAACTCGTCATCGGACCAACCCATGGCCGGGCCCGCGCCGACCACCGCCCCCATCGAGGCGCCGCCGACGAAATCGATCGGCACGTTCGCCTCGCGCAACGCCTTCAGCGCGCCGATCTGGGCATAGGCCCGCGCCCCGCCGCCTGACAGCACCAGCCCGACCGCCTCGCCGGTGATGATCCGCGCCAGCCGCGTCGTATCGGCGACGCTGGCTTCCTGGGCATGGAACCAGCGGCCGGGTTGCAGGGCGTCCAGCCAGACGCGGGTATTGGCGGGCCGGCTCATCCGCGCGTCGCGCAGCAGGATCAGGTCCGTCAGTTGTCGCGTATCCGCGGACCCCTCGCGCCGGGGCAGGCCCCGGGGCGGCGCCAGCAGCGGATCACCGACGACGAACAGCCGGTCCACCTGCCGCGCGCACAGCGAGGCCCAGCTGGGCTCGTCCTGTTCGGCGACATACAGGACGAAGTCGTGCGTATCCTCGACCCGGGAAAACCATTCGGTGGCCGAGGTCAGGGCGGAATGGTCGATGATCTGGCAGGTGAAGCCCAGGGCCTGCACCGCCGCCGCCACCCGCTCGACAAAGGCGCGGATGGGTTTGGGCCGGGCGGAGATAAAGCCGAACACGCTGGGTTCCGCGCCCCCGGACACCCGCTCGCGCGCCCGGTGGATCATCAAACGGGCCAGCTCGACCATCAGGTTCGGCTCGGTCCGTGCGGCCTCCAGAAAGGCGTCGCGGGGCAGGGCGACGATGTCGCTGTCCCTCAGGGCCACAACATTGGCCGTGTGCGGGGTCCCCGCCAGCATGGCCATTTCGCCGACCGGCTCGCCCGGTCGCACCACGCCCAGGAACTGCGGCGGCTGGCCCGGCTCGTTGCGGAACACGCCCAGTCGCCCGGCGCGCAACAGATACAGGGTGTCCGCCGTGTCCCCCTCGCCGAACAGCCGCTCGCCGCCGGTCAGGGCGAACCAGCTGGCGCGGGTGTTGCGCTGTCCCTCAAAGATGTGAGCCAGGGCGGCGTGCAGCGTATCGGGGCGTGGCGGCATCAAAGCGGCTTCGATTCGTTCAGCCACCATCTTCACCCCTTTCCGGCAACCTGTCGAAGCGAGCTTGGCGAAGCCGGGCTTCCCCGCTCGCCGGAAGCCTCCTAAGAACGGCGCATGCCCAAGCTGACTTCCGCGATCGACCCGCACAGCTCCGCCTTCAAGGCACTGGACGCGCACAACCGCACCCTGCGCGACGAGCTTTACGCCCGCGTGGCCAAGGCCGCCCTGGGCGGCAGTGACAAGGCGCGCGAGCGTCACGTCTCGCGCGGCAAGCTGCTGCCCCGCGACCGGGTCGAGCGCCTGCTGGACCCCGGTTCGCCGTTTCTTGAGGTCGGCCAGCTGGCCGCCAACGGCATGTATGGCGACGAAGCGCCGGGCGCCGGCATGATCTGCGGCGTCGGCCGGGTCTCGGGCCGCGAGGTCATGATCGTCTGCAACGACCCGACGGTGAAGGGCGGCGCCTACTTCCCCATGACGGTGAAGAAGCACCTGCGGGCCCAGGAAATCGCCGAGCAGAACAATCTGCCCTGCGTCTATCTGGTCGATTCCGGCGGCGCCAACCTGCCGCACCAGGCCGAGGTCTTTCCCGACCGCGACCATTTCGGCCGTATCTTCTTCAACCAGGCGCGGATGAGCGCGCGCGGGATTCCCCAGATCGCCTGCGTCATGGGTTCCTGCACGGCCGGCGGCGCCTATGTCCCGGCCATGTCGGACGAGACGGTGATCGTCCGCAACCAGGGCACCATCTTCCTGGCCGGCCCGCCGCTGGTGAAGGCCGCGACGGGCGAGGTCATTTCGGCTGAGGAACTGGGCGGCGCCGAAACCCACGGCCGCAAGTCCGGCGTCGTCGATCATGTCGCCGAAAACGACGAGCACGCGCTGGAGATCGTCCGCGCCATCGTCGCCAACCTGAACACCACCAAGGACGTCCCGCTGGACGTGCGCGAACCCCGCGCGCCCGCCTATGACCCGGCCGAACTGTACGGGGTCATCCCCGACGACGTCCGCGCCCCCTATGACGTGCGCGAGGTCATCGCCCGCATCGTCGACGGCTCGGAACTGGACGAGTTCAAGGCTCTGTACGGGACCAGCCTGGTCTGCGGCTTCGCCCGCATCTGGGGCTTCCCCGTCGCCATCCTGGCCAACAACGGCGTGCTGTTCAGCGAAAGCGCGCAGAAGGGCGCACACTTCATCGAACTGGCCTGCAAGCGGAAGATTCCGCTGCTGTTCCTGCAGAACATCTCGGGCTTCATGGTCGGCGGCAAATATGAGGCCGAGGGCATCGCCAAGCATGGCGCCAAGCTGGTCACGGCCGTCGCCTCGGCTGAGGTGCCCAAATTCACCGTCCTGATCGGCGGCAGCTTCGGCGCCGGCAACTACGGCATGTGCGGCCGCGCCTATTCCCCGCGCTTCCTCTTCACCTGGCCCAACAGCCGGATCAGCGTCATGGGCGGCGAACAGGCCGCCAGCGTCCTGGCCACCGTCCACCGCGACGCCGACAGCTGGACCGACGAACAGGCCGAGGCCTTCAAGGCCCCGATCCGCCAGAAATACGAGGACGAGGGCAACCCCTGGCACGCCACCGCCCGCCTCTGGGACGACGGCGTCATCGACCCCGCCCAAACCCGCGACGTCCTGGGCCTGGCCATCAGCGCGTCGCTCAATGCGCCGATCCCGGAGACGACATTCGGCGTGTTCCGGATGTAATCAGTCGCGGTTCAGCCCAGACAGTAGGCGCACAGCTTGTTGCCATCGAGGTCGCGGAAGTAGCTGAACCAGAGGCCGGGACCGCGCACGCCAGGTGGTCCGTCACAGACAGCCCCCAGCGCCAAAGCCTGCTCATGGAAGGCTGTGACTTCCTTACGAGTTTCGAAGTTGAAGGCGAACATCGAGCCATTGCCGACTGTTGCGGCTTCTCCATTGTGAGGGCCGAGCACGCCGAAATTCGGACCACGTCTATCGCCGTAAACGCGACCGCCGGAGGGGTGTTCGAAAATGGGGCGCAGCCCTGCGCTGGCCAGCAGGACATCATAGAAAGCCTTGGCCTTCTCCAGTCTGTTCGATCCGACCGTGGCGTAGGTGAGAGCGCCCATTTCATCTCCGTCGCACTGATTACAGCCGCAAAGCTTAGGATGAACCCGAGCGACGCTCCAACGGTCTTTCGAATTCGTCAGGCGGCCGACGCCTGCCACACCAAACGATGCGAGAGCGCCTGAAGATTCGCCCTTCTCCCCCGAGGGGAGAAGGGTATAGTCAAGCTATGCACCAGTCGCCGGATCGGACCCGTCGCGCGCGTCGTCTCCGCTCGTCCATGACGCCTGCGGAAACTCAACTCTGGTCCCTGATCCGCAATCGAGGCTTCGACGGCCTGAAGTTCCGTCGTCAGGCGCCGGTCGCCGGCTATGTCGCAGACTTTCTCTGCTCGGACTTGAAACTGGTCGTCGAACTGGACGGCGGCATTCACCGTTTGCGCGAACAGGCGGACGCCGAGCGCGACCTGCGATTGACCGAGGCCGGATTCACCGTCCTGCGCTCGACCAACGAAGCGTTCGCGCACAATCCAAACATCCTGCTGGACGCGATCCGCCGTCACGCCGCAAAGTTGGGCGCTCGCCTCTAAACCCTTCTCCCCTCGGGGGAGAAGGTGGGCGGCGGAGCCGCTCGGATGAGGGGGCTCTATCGGCAGGCAGACTTTCGGACGATGAGTGCGTGGCCGGCAGCCCCCTCATCCATCATGCTCCGCATGCCACCTTCTCCCCCGAGGGGAGAAGGATCACCGCAGCACCTTCTCCATCGCCTTCCCCTTGCTCACCTCGTCGATCAGCTTATCCAGGTGGCGCAGTTCGCGCATGAAGGGGTCCTCGATCTGCTCGACGCGATAGCCGCAGATCACGCCGGTGATCAGGAAGCGGTTCGGGTTCATCGCCGGGGCCTGGGCGAAGAAGGTTTCGAAGTCCGTGCCCGCCGCCAGCAGCGCCTCCAGCTGGTCCTGCGAATAGCCGGTCAGCCAGCGGATCACCTGGTCCACCTCGGCCTGCGTCCGGCCCTTCTTCTCGACCTTGGCGACATAATGAACGTGGACGCTGGCCACGCTCGTTTTGCGGATGCGGTCGGCCGCGCTGGTCGCCATCGGATACGCCCCGTATTCAGTTCGCCTCTCCGCGCGTTATAGACGCTCAGCCTCAGGAGATCAGCATGGCCGAGAAGCCCACCGACCCCGACCTCAACGCGCTCGACATCACCGATGCCGAAGCCGCCGAGATGAACGCCATCGCCCATCCGTTCGTCACCGATCCGGCGCCCGACGCCAATGACGATCTGGTCCAGATCGATTCGACCTCCGACGGCGTGGTCTTCGTGACCATCAACCGGCCGCAGAAGAAGAACGCCTTTGACGCCGCCACCATCGCCGCCCTGTTCGAGGCGTTCGAGACGCTGCACGGCGCCGACCATGTGCGCTGCGTCTTCATTCGCGGCGCGGGCGGGACGTTCAGCGCGGGCGCCGATCTGAACTGGATGCGCGACGCCGCCGACTGGTCCGAGGGCGACAATCGCGACGACGCCATGGGCCTGGCGAAAATGCTCAAGGCCCTGCACGACGTGCCGGCCCTGACCTGCGCCATCGTCGAGGGTTCGGCCATGGGCGGCGGGGCGGGCATCGTCGCCGCCTGCGACATGGCGGTGGCCGTCGCCGGCACGCGATTCGCCTTCTCCGAGGTCAAGCTGGGCCTGATCCCCGCGACCATCGCCCCCTATGTGATCGAGGCCGTCGGCCCCCGCCGCGCCCGCGCCCTGTTCCTGACGGCCAACATCTTCGACGCCGACTACGCCGCCCACGTCGGCCTGATCGACATGGTCCTGCCCGAAGGGTCGGTGGACGAGTTCATCTCCATGCTGACCGACAGCCTGTCGGGCAATGCGCCCGGCGCCATGGGCGATGCCAAGCGCCTGGTCCACGACGTGGCGGGCGAGGCCATCGACCACCGCCTGATGGAGGAAACCGCCAAACGCATCGCGCGCGCCCGCATCAGCGCCGAGGGACAAGAGGGCGTCCGCGCCTTCCTGGACAAACGCTCGGCCAGCTGGGCGCAGTAAAAACGCGCCGGCTCTCCCTCCCCTTCATGGGGAGGGTGGTCGCGTAGCGACCGGGTGGGGAGGGCCTGATTATGCAGAGCTTGCCTGACTGGTCTGTCGCCCCCACCCGGCTTCGGCCTGACGGCCTCAGCCACCCTCCCCATAAAGGGGAGGGAGAAGCGCCCTCCGGCGCCGTGCCACCTTCTCCCGTCAAGCCAGACCCGCTAGACACGACCCATGTTCAAATCCGTCCTGGTCGCCAATCGCGGCGAGATCGCCTGTCGTGTCTTCCGTACCGCCCGCCGCATGGGCCTGCGGACCATCGGCGTCTATTCCGAGGCTGACGCCGACGCCCTGCATGTGCGCGAGGCGGACGAGGCGGTGCTGATCGGCCCGGCCGCCGCCCGCGAATCCTATCTGGTCGCCGAAAAGGTGCTGGCCGCCGCCAAGGCGACGGGGGCCGAGGCCATCCACCCCGGCTATGGCTTCCTGTCCGAGAACGCCGACTTCGCCGAGGCGGTGATGGCGGCCGGCATCGTCTGGATCGGCCCGCAGCCGGCGTCCATCCGCGCCATGGGTCTGAAGGATGCGGCGAAAAAGCTGATGATCCAGGCGGGCGTCCCCGTCACCCCCGGCTATCAGGGCGAGGACCAGTCGGTCGAAACCCTGACGGCTGAGGCGAACCGCATCGGCTTTCCGGTCCTGATCAAGGCGGTCGCCGGCGGCGGCGGCAAGGGGATGAAGAAGGTCGACCGGGCCGAAGACTTCGCCGACGGCCTGGCCAGCGCCCAGCGCGAGGGCCAGTCGTCCTTCGGCGATCCGCGCGTCCTGATCGAAAGCTACATCACCCGCCCCCGCCATATCGAGGTTCAGGTCTTCGGCGACAGCCACGGCAACGTCGTCCACCTGCACGAACGCGACTGCTCCCTGCAACGCCGCCACCAGAAGGTGATCGAGGAGGCGCCGGCCCCCGGCATGGACGCCGCCACCCGCGACGCCGTCACCGCCGCCGCCGTCCGTGCGGCCCAGGCCGTGAACTACCAGGGCGCGGGCACCATCGAGTTCATCGCCGACGCCTCTGACGGCCTAAAGGCCGACCGCATCTGGTTCATGGAGATGAACACCCGGCTGCAGGTCGAACACCCGGTGACCGAATCGATCACCGGCGTCGATCTGGTCGAATGGCAGTTGCGCGTCGCGGCCGGCGAACCGATCCCCCTGGCCCAGGCCGACATCCCCATGAACGGCTGGGCGATGGAGGCCCGCCTCTATGCCGAGGATCCGGCCCACGGCTTCCTGCCGTCGATCGGCAAGCTGGATCACTTCGTCCTGCCCGACGATATCCGCGTCGATACCGGCGTGATGCAGGGCGGAGAGGTCAGCCAGTTCTACGACCCGATGATCGCCAAGCTGATCGTGCATGAAGACACCCGCCAGGCCGCCGCCGCCCGCCTGGCCGACGCCTGCCGCGAGGTCGAGGTCTGGCCCGTCCGCACCAACGCCGGCTTCCTGGCCCGCTGCCTGGACCACCCGCGCTTCGTCGAAGGCGACGTGGACACGGGATTCATTGGGGCGGAGGAGGGGGCTTTGACGCCCCCTGGGCCTTCACCGACGCTTCTGGCGGAAGTCGCCAACCACGCGCTGGACTGCGCCCCTCCCACGACCGAGGTCAGCTCGGCTTGGTCGTCGCTCGCCGGCGCCCGAGGGTTCCGGTTGAATGCGACGCCGCAAAAGACGATCCGTCTCTGGCAGCAGGGTGAGCAGAAGGATGTGATCCCGGCGCACTCATCCACCTACCAACGCACGACGGTTATCCACGACGACCAGATCATTGGTTTTGAAGACGGCGTTGCACACGCCTTCCGAGACCGGCCGCCTGTTTCATTCGGCGCCAGTAGCGGCGCCTCCGACGGCGGCCTGCGCGCGCCCATGCCAGGCAAGATCGTCGCCACGCCGGCCAAGGCCGGCGATGCGGTGACAAAAGGACAGCCTATAGTTGTGCTTGAGGCCATGAAGATGGAACATGCCTTGACTGCGCCCTTCGACGGCGTGGTGGCCGAATTCAACGTCGCCGTGGGCGATCAGGTCAACGACGGCGCCGTGCTGGCGATCGTCAGGGCAGGGGAAGACGCATGAGAACGATGATCGCGGGCCTGACGGCGGCCCTGGCCCTGACTGCAGGCGCGGCCCAGGCGCAGGAAATGTCGGCCGCCGACCAGCAGGACATCCAGTGCTTCGCCCTCGTCGCCGCACAGGCGGGTGAGGGCGAGCAATCGCCCGAGAAGATGGCCAGCCTGGCCACGGCCATGATGTTCTATCTGGGCCGTATGGAAGGTCGCTCGCCCAACACGGACTGGCTGGCGCGCATCGAAACCTACCTGCGATCGTCCGAGGTCGAGAAGCTGCCGACCCACGCCGAGCGCTGCGCCACGGAAATGATGAGCAAGGGCAAGGCCCTGATCGACTGGGGCGCCCGCCTTCAAGCCCAGGCCGGCGCACAAAAGGGCGGTTGACGCCTAGCCGCGCAGACCGACCCCGCCCAATGGCTCGGTCTCGGTCCGGTTGTCGAAGCCGGCGATCAGCGGCCGTCCTCTGGTGATCGCTGCCTGCACCGTCGGCAGGGCCAGCGAGGCGCGGTGGCTGTCGGCGCTGTCCCAGACCTCGGTGATCCACAGGGCGTCGGCGTCCGCCGGATCCCGCGCGACGACATAGCTGAGGCACCCCGGCATGGCGCCGGTCCCTTCCAGCAGGATGGCGGCCAGCGCATTCCGCTGCCCCGGATGGGCCTTCATCCGGCCGATCAATCCATACATGGGCGTCTCTCCGGCAACAGGCGCGGCCATCGTCAGGGCGGCCAGGCCCAGGCCTGCAGCGACGATCTGGCGGCGATCGGGGGTCATGGCGCAATCCTAGCCGACGCGACCTGCCTCAGACCAGCGTCGTCCGTGCGGTCTCCAGCACATAACCGATCAGGGTGGGCCAGCGCCCCACGTCCGACAGATAAGTCGACCAACCCTCCTCCAGCGCCGTCATCAGATCACGCTGCGGCCCGACCTCCAGGTCCGACGAAACCCTGTAGTCAGCCGGCTGCACGCCTGCCTCCTGCGACAGGATCGTCTGCATCAGCAGGCACATGGTTTCCTCGACGTCCACGTCCTTCGGCTCGGCCAACGCTTTTACCGACGCGGCCAGCGGATGGGCGGTCCAGTCCGTGCCGACCGCCGCGCTCCACAACAGATGGCTGGCTTCGTGACCCAGCACCCGCCCCAGATCGGGCGTGCGGAACAGGCCCGTAAAGACGCCAGCCGGGGAATAGTTGGCGCTGCCGGCCGGATGGAAGGGCATGGCCGCGACGATCAGCCTGTCCGCGCACAGGGGCAGACGCTGCATTTCGATCAATCGGGCCAGGGGACGATGGGCGCTGTCCTGTTCACGCCAGACGCTGATATGGGCCTCGACCGCCGGGGCTATGCCGTTATGCCAATAGGTCTCGAACGCGTCGAACCATGGCGCGCCCGCCCGGATCACCTCGAGCACGGTCTCTAGCGGCGGCGCCTCTTCCCCATAGGACAGGATCAGCGGTCGGGGTTCCGCAACACGGCGAGCGGGCAGGGCGGCGAAAGTCTCGGCGACGAAGGGCTCGACCTCCTCATAACGCCGCAATCCCGCCGCGGCGACCAGTTCAGGCACAGCGACGATCTGGTCCAGCGTGGGCGCATCGGCGAATCCTGGCGCCTCAAAGACCGGCAGCCGGGGTTTCGAGGCCCGGAACAGCAGAAGATGCAGATAGTCCGCCAGGGGATTCGACACGAACTGGATCGCCGGCGCACCCTCTGCGCCTGCCCGTGCAGGCAGGGCGGCCAGCAACCCCAGGCCCACGGTCCCGACCAGTGCGGTTCGACGTGTAGGGTGCATAAGCATACGGCATCTCCTCATCCGAACCTTAGCTGTGAGAAGAATCGAGGCAGCGCCTTTTCGATCAAATCGCGACCAACTACATGGCGTCCCATGCCCCTTCACATGATCAAGCTGTGCGTCGGTATTTCCGATGTCGAGACGGTGGAAAAGAACGCCGCCCGCAGCAACTGGCGCGTCGTCCACACTCGCATGACGCCCAAGCGCGCGGCCGAGATCGAGGACGGCGGCTCGCTGTACTGGGTCATCAAGGGCGTGGTCGTCTGCCGCCAGCCGATCCTGGAGATCACCACCGTCGGCGAGGGCAAGACCAGTCGGTGCGAGATCAAGCTGGACTCGACGGTCTTCCGCACGGCCCCTCTGGCGCGCCGTCCGTTCCAGGGCTGGCGGTATTTCGAGCCCAAGGACGCCCCGCCCGACCTGTCGGTCGCCGAGCCGACCGACCTGCCGCCGGATCTGGCCAAGGAACTGCGCGAACTCGGGGCGTGGTAGGCAGGTGACAAGTGACGCGTGGCGAGGGGCGCGAAAGGGCGTATAGACCCGCTCCCGTCATCTGTGGCCCCGCTTTCGGGTCCGTTCGCCAATCGTCACGCCATGCTCACGCCCCCGACCCGCGCCACCCTGTCCGAGCTGCTGACGCTGGCCTGGCCCGTCGTGCTGGCGCGCATCGGCATCATGACCATGGGGCTGACCGACGCCATCGTCGTCGGCCACTACGCCAGCCGCGAGCTGGCCTATCATTCCCTGGCCTGGGCCCCGTCGTCCGTAGTGCTGACCACGGCGGTGGGCCTGATGATGGGCGTGCAGGTCATGACCGCCCGCCTGCTGGGCGAGGGCCGGCGGAGCGAGGTCGGGGCCGTGCTGCGCCGGGGCATGGTCTATGCGCTGCAGATCGGGATCGTCTCCATGATCGGCCTGATGCTGCTGGGGCCGTTCGGCATGCAGCACATGGGGCTGGAGGACGGTCTGGCCGAGGGGGCATCGCCCGCCCTGGCGGTCTTCGCCCTGTCCATGCCCGCCTATCTGGTGTCCGTCGCGGCGCAATTCTTCCTGGAGGGCCTGCACCGGCCCAAGGCGGGCATGGTCGCCATGTGGGTGGCCAATATCGTCAATCTGGGCCTGAACCTGCTGCTGGTTCCCGACCTGCTGGGTTTGGGCATGCACGGCGCCGTGGCCTCGGCCTGGGCGACGTTCGGCGCGCGCACGGCGCTGGCGGTGTTTCTGGTCGTCTTCATCCTGCGCCTGCCCGAGGCGCGGGCGCTGGGCGTCTTCAACAAGCCCAAGCGCGACAAGGCCGTCGAGCGCCAGCAGGCCACCGTCGGCCTGGGCGCCGGCAGCTCCAACTTCATCGAGGTCGGGGCCTTCGCCGCCATGACCCTGTTCGCGGGCCAGCTGGGCGCCGCCGAAACCGCCAGCTGGGCGGTCGTGATCAACGTCTCGGCCATCGTCTTCATGGTGCCCATGGGCCTGTCGTCCGCGACGGCCGTGCTGGTGGGCCGCAGCTATGGCGAGGGAGACAAGGCGGGTGTCATGCGCGGGGGTCTGGCGGGCATCGGCGTGGTGACGGTTCTGGCCTTCATCATCGCCATCGGCCTGTGGCTGACCGCGCCCTTGGTGGTCAGCGCCTACACCACCGACCCGGTCATCCTGTCCATCGCCGCTCCCGCCCTGGTGCTGGCGACCTTGTTCTTCGTCGCCGACGCCCAACAGGTGGTCGCCGCGCAAGCCAACCGCGCGGCGGGCGATGTCGTCTGGCCGACGCTGATGCACCTGCTGTCCTATGGCGTCATCATGATCCCGCTGGGCTGGTGGCTGGCGCACCGGATCGGCGTCGACGGCCTGGTCTGGTCGGTCATCGTGGCCAGCCTGATCTCGGGCGCATTGCTGACGGGCCGGTTCGTGCGGATCGCAAAGAGGCTGGCCTAGCTGGCGTTTCTCCCTCCCACGAAGGGGGAGGGTGGCTGAGCCCGCAGGGCGAAGCCGGGTGGGGGCGGCGCGGCAAATCATCCCGCGCCCAGCATCACCACGCCCTCCCCACCCGGTCGCTAAGCGACCACCCTCCCCATGAAGGGGAGGGAGAAGGTGACGCCTGGTCATTCGCGTCTTATATCCCTCCGCTTCTCCCTGACGTCTGGACTCCCATGGCCCGCATCCTCATCACCTCGGCGCTGCCCTACATCAACGGCATCAAGCACCTTGGGAATCTGGCCGGGTCGATGCTGCCCGCCGATGTCTGGGCGCGGTTCAAGCGGGGGCAGGGGCATGACGTCCTGTATGTCTGCGCCACCGACGAGCACGGCACCCCGGCCGAGCTGGCCGCCGCCGCCGCCGGTCAGGACGTCCGCGCCTATTGCGACGAACAGCATCAGGTCCAGAAGCGCGCGGGCGAAGCTTTCAACCTGTCGTTCGACGTCTTCGGCCGCAGCTCGAACGAACCGAACCGCCGCCTGACCCAGCATTTCGCCAAGGTGCTGGAAGAGCGCGGCCTGATCGAGGAACGCGTCGACCGGATGATCTATTCGATCGACGACGCCCGCTTCCTGCCCGACCGCTATGTCGAGGGAACCTGCCCTCACTGCGCCTATGAAAAGGCGCGCGGCGACCAGTGCGACAACTGTGGGCGTCTGTTGGATCCGACCGACCTGATCAATCCCTATTCGGCGGTCTCGGGCAGCCGCAATCTTGAGGTCCGCGACACCCGCCACCTGTATCTGCTGCAGACCAAGGTGGCGGACGACGTCCGCGCCTGGGTCGACGCCCGCTCGCCCCAGTGGCAGCCGCTGGCCCGCTCCATCGCCTACAAGCATCTGGACGAAGGCCTGATCGACCGGGGCATCACCCGCGACCTGAAATGGGGCGTGCCGGTGGTTGGCCCCGACGGCGGTCCGCGTCCGGGCATGGAGGGCAAGGTCTTCTACGTCTGGTTCGACGCCCCCATCGAATACATCGGCGCGACCGAGGAATGGGCCGAAACGTCCGGCGGAAACTGGCGCTCGTGGTGGCGTCTGGACGAGGGCGCGGACGATGTCCGCTACGTCCAGTTCATGGGCAAGGACAACGTGGCCTTCCACACCGTCAGCTTCCCCGCCACCATCATCGGCTCGGGCGAGCCGTGGAAGACCGTGGACCAGCTCAAGGCTTTCAATTGGCTGAACTGGTACGGCGGGAAGTTCTCGACCAGCATGGGCCGGGGCGTCTTCATGGATCAGGCGCTGGAGCTGCTGCCCGCCGACTACTGGCGCTGGCACCTGACCGCCTATGGGCCGGAACATTCCGACGCCGCTTTCACCTGGGAGCAGTTCCAGTCGACGACGAACAAGGATCTGGCCGATGTGCTGGGCAATTTCGTCAACCGTATCGTCAAATTCACCGAGTCGAAGTTCGACGGCGTCACGCCCCGGGACGGCGAGGCCGGCCCGCTGGAGGCCAAGCTGGCGGCCGACGTCAAGGCCGGGCTCGCGGCCCTGACCGCCGAGTTCGAGGCGATGGAGTTCCGCAAGGCGGCCCAGGCCGCGCGCGCCCTGTGGGTGCTTGGCAATGAGTATCTGCAGGAATCGGCGCCCTGGACGGCGTTCAAGACGGACCCTGTCCGCGCAGGCGTCGCCGTGCGCACGGGTCTGAACCTGGTCGCCTTGTTCGCCCGCATCACGGCGCCCTTCATGCCGGACGCCGCCGCGCGCATCGGCGCCACCGTGGGCGCGACGGATCTGTCGTGGCCGGACGCCGATGCCGATCTGCTGAACACCCTGCCGGTCGGCCAGACGGTGGCCGCCGCCGAGGTCCTTTTCCGCAAGATCGAGGACGCCCAGGTCGCCGAATGGACCGAACGCTTCGGCGGCGCCGGTAGCTGAGGCGACGACCCGGCGCCCCATACGGCGCCACGCCGCGTCTTTCGGCCATCATGGCGCGTCTTGGCGCCATGGGCGTTTGCGCGCCGCGAGCGCCCATTTCATAGCCGCGCCGTGAACGCCGCTATGATGGCGCTCGATGTTTGACGTTCCGCCGCAAGATTTCAGCCGAACTGACGCCTCTCGATGCGATCGCCCATTGCACTGGTTGCACTGATTGCACTCTTTTTTTTGGGGCAGTGCAGTGCAACGGCGACCGTAGGGACAAAAAGGCCCGGATCGCTCCGGGCCTTTCTGACTATTCTTCGGCGGGTTCGGGCGGCGACGCCTACCTCTGTTCCCGTCCACCGGGCAGGGCGGCGGGCGTGCTCTCGTGACTGCCCGCCCCGGCGTGTTTCATATGCTTGGCCTGCTCCTCCGGACTGATGTCCAGGAAGCCGGGGGCCGAGGCGTTGAAGGTGTCGGTGTTGCCGGTCCGCGCGATCACCGACCGTCCGCCGTCCCAGATCATGTGCAGGGCGACGTACAGGACGATCACCAGACCGACGTAGGCGATCCAGCGATACCGGTTCAGCAGCCGGGCGATGAAGGTCGCGGCCAGACCCATCAGGGCGATCGACAGGATCAGGCCGAACACCATGATCCACGGATGCTCGTGGCTGGCGCCGGCGACGGCCAGCACATTGTCCAGCGACATGGTCAGGTCGGCGATCATGATCTGAAGCAAGGCCGCGCCGAACGTCTTGCGCTTCAGGCCCAGTTCCTCGGGGCTGGGTCCGCCGCCATGCTCGATGGCCAGGGCCCGTTCGATCTCGGCCTCGGCCTCGGCCTGGTCGTGGGTGGCCTGCTCGCGCAGTTCACGCCACATCTTCCAGCACACCCACAACAGCAGGAAACCGCCCGCCAGCAACAGGCCGACAACCGCCAGCAACTGCACCGTGATCAGCGCCAGGCCGATCCGCATCACCACGGCGGCGGCCAGGCCGATCAGGATGGCCTTGCGCCGCTGCTCCTGCGGCAGGGCGGCGGCGGCCAGGCCCACGGCCACGGCGTTGTCGCCGGCCAGCACCAGGTCGATCATCAGAACCTTGCCCAGGGCGGTGGCCTGGCTGACGAATGCGGGATCAGAAAGAAATTCCATGCGGCCTCCTTAGTCCCCGCGCGCGCCTGCGCCAAGACGCCGCAGCTCCAATCTCCGACCTCAGCGCCGTTGCGCGCGCGCCGCCTCATACAGGGCGATGGCCGCGGCGTTCGAGACGTTCAGGCTTTCGAACCCGCCCGGCATGGGGATCTTGGCCATCACCTCGCAGTGCTCGGCAACCAGCCTGCGGACGCCGTCGCCTTCGGATCCCATGACGATGACCGTGGGCCGGGCGTCCAGCGCCTGTTCCAGCGTCTGTTCGGCCGCGCCGTCCATGCCGACCGCACGCCAGCCCATGTCGGCCAGCCGTTCCAGCGCCCGGCTCAGATTCGTCACTCGCGCACAGGGCAGGCGCTCGGTCGCACCCGCCGACGCCTTGGCCAACGCCCCGGCCAGGGCGGGCGAATGCCGGTCCTGAACCACGATGCCCCGCGCGCCGAACGCCAGCGCGGAACGGAAGATGGCGCCGACGTTCTGGGGATCGGTCAACTGGTCCAGCATGACGATCACGCCGCCGCCGCCTTCGGCCAGGTCTTCCAGCGACACGCCTTCCAGCGGCGCGACCTTGAAGGCCAGACCCTGGTGCACGGCGCCGGGGGGCAGCAGCCGATTCAGGCTCTGGGAATCAGTCAGCTCGATTCGGTGACCATGGGTCAGCGCGTCGCGCTCCAGTTCGGCGGCCCGCTCCTCGGTGGCGAACAAACGGCCCATGCCGCGCCGCGCCGGGTTGGCCAGGGCGGCCAGGACCGGGTGGCGGCCCCACAGCCAGTTCGACGGGTCGGCCTTGCCTCCCCGATCTTGGCCACGATCCCCGCGCGGCGGGCCTTTGTCGGCGCCGCGCGGTTGGGTGGCGGCTTGCGGGGCCAGGCTCCAGCCGCGCTCGCGGGCGCCGCCCTTGGGACCGGAAACGGGCCCGCGAGAGGCGCCTTTTTGACCGCGTTTCCGGTCGTTGCCTTCTCGATTCGACGACACTATAAGACGCGCTCCGATTTGGGGCCCTAGGG
>NZ_SDZL01000102.1 GCF_004210735.1 Brevundimonas sp. | reverse complement strand
GGGTGGGGGCGGCCAGGCCAATCAGACGCGACCCCTCTCAATCCTCCCCCGTTGCACGGGGGAGGATTGAGAGGGGTCGCGTCTGATTGGCCTGGCCGCCCCCACCCGGCTTCGCCCTGCGGGCTCAGCCACCCTCCTCGGGACGGGGAGGGAGAATTTGCGCCCGGACCCCTATTCGTTTCCGGCTGGTTAACCCTAAGACTGGCACACGGGTGGGCTAGACTTCGGATCGTTCCATGCGCACGCCCTCAAAGCCCCTGGCCGAACTTCATGTCGCCGTCCTGATGGGCGGCGTCTCGTCCGAGCGCGAGGTGTCGTTGTCGTCGGGCGCGGGTTGCGCCGACGCGCTGGAGGGGCAGGTCGGCAAGGTGTCGCGCATCGACGCGGGGCGCGATCTGGCCCAGGTGCTGGCCGAACTGAAACCCGATGTCGTCTTCAATGCCCTGCATGGCGAATGGGGCGAGGACGGCTGCGTCCAGGGCATCCTGGAGACGCTGCAGATTCCCTATACCCACTCGGGCGTGCTGGCCTCGGCCCTGGCCATGGACAAGGACAAGTCCAAGGCGGTGCTGGCGGCGGCGGGCGTGGTGGTGCCGGGCGGCGGCCTGTTCGAGCGGATGGAGGTGGCCAGGCGTCACCCGATCGCCCCGCCCTATGTGATCAAGCCGAACGCCGAGGGATCATCCGTCGGCGTCTATGTGGTGCAGCCGGGCGACGAGCCCTGCGCCGCCGTGGGCGAGGCGAGCTGGACCTATGGCGAACGGGTGATGGTCGAGCCGTTCATCCCCGGCAAGGAGCTGGCGGTGACGGTGCTGGGCGAGGCGACGGGGTCGCGCGCGCTGACGGTGACGGACATCACGCCCAAGAAGGGCTTCTATGATTATGAAGCCAAATACGCGCCGGGCGGGTCCAGCCACGTCCTGCCGGCCGAAATCCCCAGCCGCGCCTTCGAGACGGCGTTGCGTCAGGCCGAGCTGGCGCATGCGGCGATGGGCTGCCGGGGCGTGTCGCGATCCGATTTTCGTTATGACGATGTTAAGGACGTTCTCGTTCTTCTGGAGGTCAACACCCAGCCCGGTATGACGCCGACCTCGCTCAGTCCCGAGCAGGCCGCCCATGTGGGGATGAGCTATAAAGACCTGGTCCGGTGGATGGTGGAGGACGCCTCATGCCCGCGGTAGTGCGCGGCGGTCGGCGACAGGGTTCGAGTAACGGCCCCAAGCGCGCCCAGCCGGGTCGCAAGGGCGGCGGACGCGGCCCGGCGCCGCGCAATGCGCCGGCCGTGCCCGGCAAGGTGGCCGCCATCGGGCGGCTGGACCTGTCGCCCCACGCCGTCGTCATCAGCATCGCCGCGGGGGTTCTGGTTCTGGCCGGGGTCCTGTTCACGGGGTCGCGCGCGGACCGGATCGGGGCGTCGCTGTCCGATGGCCTGGACCGCACCACGGTCGGCATGGGTCTGGCGCTGAAGCGCGTTCACGTCGCCGGCGCCTCGCCCGAGGCCACGCCCGCGATCCAGCGCGCGCTGCAGGTCCATTCCGGCCAGCCGATCACCCGCCTGGACCTGAACGCCCTGCGCGAGCGGGTCGAGCAGGTGGGCTGGGTCAAGGAGGCGCGGGTGGTTCGCCTGCTGCCCGACACCCTGATCGTGGAAGTCACCGAACATGACCGTCTGGCCGTCTGGCAGGCGGGCGGGCAGGCCAGCGTCATCGACGGCCAGGGCCGCGTCATCAGCGGCGCCGACGCCGGGCGCTATCCGCAACTGCCGCTGGTGGTGGGCAAGGGGGCGGATACGGCGGCGGCCGAGATCCTGCCGCTGATCGCCCAGCGCCCGCGTCTGATGAGCCGGGTCGAGGCGCTGGTGCGCGTCGACGAACGCCGCTGGGACCTGCGGCTCAAGGACGGCAGTCTGATCCAGCTGCCGGCCATCCGTCAGGAGGCGGCCCTGATCCAGCTGGATGCGCTGGACCAGCGCGAGCGCCTGCTCGACCTGGGCTTCGCCCGCGTGGATCTGAGAACGCCCGAGGAGGTCGCCGTCCGACCTTCGGCCGGGGAAGCTTGAGCAGGACGGGGCGAGAACGACCGATGGCGGGGCGCAAGGGAGAAACGGCCGGCGAGGCAAGCAGGGTGGCGAACCGCGCCCCTGTGGTGGCGGCGCTCGATCTGGGGCAGGCCAAGGTCGCCTGCTTCATTATGAAGCCTGAGGGCGTGCGCCATGCCGACCGCACCATCCGCGTCGCCGGGGCCAGCCACGTCCAGTCCAAGGGCGTGAAGGGCGGCGCCATCGTCAATATGGACGAGGCGGCCCAGGCCATCGGCCACGCGGTCGAACGCGCCGAGCGCGCGGCGGGATCGCCGGTGTCGGGCGTCGTCGTCACCACGGCCATCGGCCAGATGGCCAGCCACAGGGTTCAGGCCCGCGTCTCGCTGGGCGCCAATCCGGTCGGGGACGCCGATCTGGCGCGCGCCATCGGCATGGCGCTGGCGCAGATCCGCCTGCCGAACCGCCGCCCGATCCATGTCCTGCCGATCGGCTGGTCGGTAGACGGCGCGCGCGGCGTACATGATCCACGTTCGATGCGGGGCGGATCGCTGGGGCTGGATCTGCTGGTCGTGTCGATGGCCGAGAGCGCCTTCAACTCGCTGAGCCATTGTCTTGAACTGGCGCACCTGGACCTGCAGGGCGTGGCCGCCGCGCCGGTGGTGTCGTCGCTGGCCGCGCTGGAAGACGACGAGATGGACCTGGGCTGCGTCTGCATCGACATGGGCGGCGGCTCGACCAGCGCCGCCGTGTGGGGCGGGCGCAGTCTGCTGCATATCGAGAGCCTGAACGTCGGCGGCGATCACGTCACCAGCGACATCGCGCGCGGCCTGTCGACATCCCGCGCCGGGGCCGAGCGGCTGAAGACGCTGCACGGCTCGGCCATGGCGTCGCCGAACGAGGACCGCGAAATGCTGGAGGCGCCGCCGCGCGGCGAGGACGCCTCGGCCGGACCGGTGATCGTGCCGCGCTCGATGCTGAAGACCGTCATCGCCCCGCGGGTGGAAGAGACGCTGGAGCTGCTGCGCGACCGGCTGCGCAATGCGGGCGTAGCCGTCGATCCGGGCGCGGGCATCGTGCTGACCGGCGGGGCCAGCCAGCTGAACGGCGTGCGTGAACTGGCGGTGCGGGTGTTCGATCGCCCGGTGCGCCTGGGCAAGCCGCAGCGCGCGCCCCACCTGGCCGACGCCGCGTCGGGCCCGGCCTTCTGCTCGGCCGCCGGGGTGCTGCTGCGCGCCGCCTATGGCCCACGCGAGGCGGTGTCGGCGCGCAAGTTGATGAGCCGTCAGATCACCGCCGCCGATGCTCCGCGCGTGCATCGCGGCAATGTGGTCGCGCGGGCGGCGGGGTGGTTGCGCGACAACCTTTGACGGCCGACCGAAAGCTGTGCGGGAACAAGGCTGTGGATGGCGCTGCAAATATCGCGCCATGGTTAACGAAAAGCCTTGTGTCCCGGCCGACTCGCGCTAACCGGTAACACTCCCTTAACGCGTTCGGGCGTTTCCTTAACGCGCTCATAACCAAGGCGATTCGGCGGGGCTTTTTGCCTTGGTTGCAACAAGGGGCAGGGTCGGAAGGTCGGATTAATATGTCTCTCTCGCTGGTGAAGCCGCAAGCCACGGAACTGAAGCCCCGCATCGTCGTGTTCGGCGTCGGCGGCGCAGGCGGAAACGCCGTCAACAACATGATCGACGCCGGCCTTGAAGGGGTCGAGTTCGTCGTCGCCAACACCGATGCGCAGCACCTGTCGTTCGCCAAGACCGACCGCCGCATCCAGCTGGGCGAGACCATTACGCAAGGCCTGGGCGCCGGCGCACACCCCGAAGTCGGCATGAACGCCGCCGAGGAGAGCGCGGACGAGATCCATGCGCACCTGGAAGGCGCGCACATGATCTTCATCACCTGCGGCATGGGCGGCGGCACCGGCACCGGCGCGGCCCCCGTCATCGCCAAATGCGCCCGTGATCGCGGCATCCTGACCGTCGGCGTGGTGACCAAGCCCTTCACCTTCGAAGGCCGTCACCGCATGCGTCTGGCCGATGCGGGCATCGCCGAGCTGCAGCGTTATGTCGACACCCTGATCGTCATTCCGAACCAGAACCTGTTCCGCGTCGCCAACGAGCGCACGACCTTCGCCGACGCCTTTGGCATGGCCGACCAGGTGCTGCACTCGGGCGTCCGTTCGATCACCGACCTGATGATCCTGCCGGGCCTGATCAACCTCGACTTCGCCGACGTTCGCGCCGTCATGTCCGAAATGGGCAAGGCGATGATGGGC